>NZ_JAHCVJ010000004.1:0-300000 GCF_018476885.1 Geoanaerobacter pelophilus | reverse complement strand
CGAGGTGATTGGTCACAAGTGTTGTGAAGTCGCCCATAACGCCACATTGCATATTTCAGGCTGTCCCTTTCAGAAGATGCTGGACACCGGTCATCGTGCCTCAATGCAGATCGTGCATAATGAACGCTGGTATGAAACTACGGTTGACCCGATCAGAAATGAGTTCGGCGAGATAACCGGCGCGGTGCATATTGTCTCCGACATAACCGACATTAAGGAAGCTGAGGAGCAGGCGCTCGAAAGCGAGACGCGCATGCGTGGCCTGCTTTCGGCCATTCCGGATGCGATCTTCTTTAAAGACGCTGCCGGCAGGTGGTTGCATGCCAATAACGCGGGGAGAGAGCTGTTCAACCTGCAGCAGGTGGATTATTTCGGGAAAACCGACCTTGAACTGGCTGAGATCGTGCCTGAAAGGAAGGATGCACTGCTTTCCTGCCGGCAATCGGACCAAGTAGCATGGGAGCAGCAATGCCCGATGCATCTGGAAGAGGTGATCACCGGACCGGATGGTCGAGAACTAATCCTTGCGACCAGTAAAATCCCCCTTTACAAGGCTGACAGCAGCCGCCACGGTATGGTTGTTCTGGAACGCGACATTACCGAGCAGCGCGAGATGGAGATGCAACTCCGCCAGGCCCAGAAGATGGAAGCCATTGGCCATCTGGCCGGTGGCATCGCCCATGACTTCAATAATCTGCTGACGCCGATCCTTGGTTATGCCGAGATGGTTGCCGCCCGGTTGCAACCTGGCGACCCGCTGGTCGCAAAGGTGGCAGGGATCAGCGCGGCCGCGCACAAGGCCAAAGACCTCACCCAGCAGCTCTTGAGCTTCGGCCGCCGACAGGCAGTTGCCACCAAGGTTTTTGACCTTAACGAGGTCATTGAATCGTTTTATATCGTGCTGCGCAGAACCATTCGGGAAAGCATCAGCATCAAGCTGGCCCTTGATCCGGCAGGGGCGTTTGTTGCGGCGGATCGTTCCCAGATGGAGCAGGTGATTCTCAATCTTACTGTCAATGCCCAGGATGCCTTGAGTGGCAAAGGCATTATAGCCATTGAGACCTGCAAGGTGTTCATGGATGGCGAAAACGTAAGGCTGCACCCGGGGATGACTGACGGAGACTATATCCTGCTGGCGTTCCACGATACCGGTTGCGGTATGAACAGCGATGTGCTCGCTCATATTTTTGAGCCGTTTTTCACCACCAAGGCTGCAGGGCATGGCACCGGGCTGGGGCTGGCAACGGTCTACGGTATCGTCAAACAGCACCATGGCCATATAAGCGTCACCAGTCGCGAACATGAAGGGACGACATTTCGTATCTATCTGCCGGCAGCTGCTGAAGTGCCCCTGGTCGAGGCACAGGCGCCGGTGCTTGCTCCTGCCAAGGCTCATGATGAAAAAACCATTCTGGTGGTTGAAGATAATGAGATGGTCCGGGATATGGTCCGGGAGATGCTGGAAGGGTACGGTTATCAGGTGCTGACAGCCGCAGACGGTAATCGTGCCGTGGAAGTTGCCTTTAACAACCGGGACAGAATTGATCTGCTGGTTTCGGATATCGTCATGCCGGTCATGAGCGGGCCGGAGCTTTACGAGCAGCTGCTGGTCCAGATCCCTTCATTGCGGGTCGTCTATATCTCCGGTTACCCGATGAACCCCAGCATTCGCAGCGATACCCTTGAGGAAGAGGTCAACTACCTGCAGAAACCGTTTACTGCCGAGGCGTTGCTGGAAAGAGTCAGAACTGTGCTGTGAAACTTATTTTAAGGAGAGTATTTGTATGAATTTCAGCATAAAGACTAAAATCTTGATTATTTTGCTGGTGGGATGTATTTCGGTCGTTGTTGCCGGCGTTCTGGGTTTGGTCGGCATGAAGGCCAGTAACAGGCAGATCGAAACGCTCTACAAGAAGAATATGGCAAGTGTCATCCAGCTGAGCCAGATCAGGGGGTTGATGCGCGACAACCGCATCCAGCTGCTGCTGTCGCTGCAGCATGATCCAAAAAGTCCGGATATCGTAAAGCTGCACGATCATGCCCTTCCTTTTCATACCGATCAGGTGATGAAGAATATTGAAGAGATCACGGCAGTCTGGAAAGAGTACACCATCGGCCCGATGAGTGGCGAAGAGAAGAAACTGGCCGATGAATTTGCCGAAAAACGGGGGCGCTTTGTCAAGGAAGGGTTGCTGCCAGTCCGCGAGGCGATCCTGGCCGGTCGGTTCGATGAGGGGGTGGCGCTGACCCTGACCAAGATCAACCCGCTGTTCAAGGACGCCAATGAAGTGGTGCAAAAGCTGTATGATCACGAAAACATGCTTGCCAAAAAATCTCACGAGGAAGCTGTCAGGAATTACCGATCCACCATGATCCTGGTCATTGCTGCCATTGCCGGCTCGATACTGGTGTCATTGCTGCTGGGGATCATGATAATTCGCTCCATTGCCGAAGCATCATCGGCATTGATCGTTGCCAGCGAAGCCATGGCCAATGGCGATCTGACGCAGCGC
Source organism: Geoanaerobacter pelophilus (assembly GCF_018476885.1). Lineage (NCBI taxonomy): Bacteria > Pseudomonadati > Thermodesulfobacteriota > Desulfuromonadia > Geobacterales > Geobacteraceae > Geoanaerobacter > Geoanaerobacter pelophilus. The sequence continues at coordinate 297,487 of NZ_JAHCVJ010000004.1, read as the reverse complement.
ATTCGTTTAGAAAGCAGTGATGAACTGGGCACTATCGGCAGATCGTTCAACGTGATGGCAGAATCTTTTGCTGACGCACTCACAAAGGTGGCGGATGGTTCGACGCAGGTGGCAGTGGCCGCCAACCAGGTCCAAAGCACTGCCGAACGGATCGCCACCGGTGCGGAAAAAGTAGCTGCCCAGTCGGTTTCGGTTGCCACTGCCGGAGAAGAGATGGCCGCCACATCCGGCGATATCGCCCAGAACTGCCAGCTTGCCGTAGACGGCTCTGATTTGGCAACCCAGATTGCCCGGAAAGGGTTTGAAGTAGTCAAGCAGACGATTGACGGCATCAAGTTTCGCGGAGGCAAGACGCGAGAAAATGCCGAGATTGTGGCGTCGCTCGGTGCCCGCTCCGACCAGATCGGCGCCATAGTGGCCACCATCGAGGATATTGCCGACCAGACCAACCTGCTGGCGCTGAATGCCGCCATTGAAGCTGCCCGCGCCGGAGAGCAGGGGAGAGGTTTTGCAGTGGTCGCCGATGAGGTTCGTGCCCTGGCGGAGCGGACCACCAAGGCCACCAAGGAGATCAGCGAAATGATCAAGGCGATCCAGTCGGAGACTAAGCTGGCGATCGCTTCGATGGAGGAAGGGGTCAAAGGGACCGAGCAGGGGGCAACCGATGCGGCTCAGTTAGAGACATCGCTCAATGAGATTCTGGAACAGATCAGTGCGGTATCGATGCAGATCAACCAGATCGCCACTGCTGCAGAAGAGCAGACTGCCACGACCAGCGAGATTTCCAGCAATATGCACCAGATTACCGATGTGGTGCAGCAGACTTCACAAGGCGCTCAGGAATCGGCAACTGCAGCGTCACAGCTGAACCGTAATGCCGAGGAGTTGCAGCGGCTGGTAAAGCAGTTCAAATTGTAACCGGCGGTTAGCTACCCACCGCCAAGCTCTCGCCAGCGGAAGCAGTCGCAGGTGTGATCATTGACCATGCCGATTCCCTGCATATGGGCGTAGCAGATGGTGCTGCCGACAAAGCGAAAGCCGCGTTGTTTCAGGTCCCGGCTCATGGCATCCGATAAAGGAGTGCTGGCCGGGACTTCCTTTATGCTCTGCCAAGCGTTCTGGATCGGCGCGCCGTCTACGAAGCGCCATTGGTAGGCATCGAAGGAACCGAATTCCTCCTGCACCTTCAGAAAGGCGCGGGCATTGGTAATGGTCGAGGCAATCTTCAACCGGTTGCGGACGATGCCTGAGTTGGCCATGAGTTCCGCGGTCTTTGCCTCGTCAAAGCGGGCCACTACAGCTGGGTCAAACCCGGCAAAGGCCGCGCGGTAAGCCTCGCGCTTGCGCAGAATGGTGATCCAGGAAAGCCCTGCCTGGGCCCCTTCCAGAGTCAGAAACTCGAACAGCAGCCGGTCGTCATGGACCGGCACTCCCCATTCCTGATCATGGTATGACTGGTAAAGCGGGTCGCTGCCGACCCAGGCACAGCGGGTTGGGGGCATATCATCGTCATCCTTTTTAATAACATCCCTGTTTCCATTATCCGGCTATTGAAAATACTGATCTATGCACAGTTCCAGCTTTTGGTGCAACAACGGCTCATTGTCAGTGCAGATTTCGGCGTGCATGTCGGCGGCATGGTCAAGGAAGAGCCGGGCGACGTCCGGGTCAAAGTGACTGCCAACGGATTGTCGCAGGATCTCAAGCGCAACATCGTAACCGAATGGTTCTTTGTATGGTCGTCTGGAGGTCAGGGCATCAAACACATCTGCCACGGCGAATATCCGGGCATTGAGCGGGATGTTACTCTGAGCCAGGCTGTTTGGGTAACCGCTGCCATCGTATTTTTCGTGGTGGCCGCCAACCACGTCGAGCGCATCCTGCAGCCAGTCGTAGTTGCGGATGATATCCTCGCCATGGCGGACATGGGTCTTCATGACCTCAAATTCTTCGTCAGTAAGCTTGCCAGGTTTAAGCAGGATCGCATCGCTGATGGCGATCTTTCCCAGATCATGGAGAAAGGCCCCTTTGATCAGCCCCTTCATCTGGTTATTAGCAAGCCCCAGTTTTTCGCCGATCCGCACCGAGTAGAGGGTTACCCGGTAGTTATGGATATTGGTATCGCTGTCGCGCTTGGCAATGGCGCTTCCCAGGACCTTCAGCATGCCGATGTTTGTGAGTGCGAGATTGCGCGAGTAGTCGAGGAGCCGCTTGTTGAGGCGGATGATGAGGGGATACAGCACTAGGCTGGTCGCGAAAATGACCAGTACGACCAGGATCAGCGACCAGAAAATCTGCTGCTTGATCTGCGAAATGGTTTCGCGTGGCGCATGGTAGATCCCTTCCAGGTAACCGATCTTGGCTCCGCCCCCATTCATTATGGGGACAAACACCCGCAGATAGGTGTCGCTGTCCAACATCAGTTTTTTGCAGATAATGCCGTCTTTATCGGCAAAATCGGTGCCGTGCTTGGGGAGCTTTTTTTCCACCTCTCGGGCAGAAGGTTTGATTGCTTCGGCGATTTTCCGGGAACCGGCATCATAGAATTCAACGGCAATCAGGTTGTCCTGTTCGATCTCAACCTGGATTCTGCGGTTTAGCTCGGCAAGGGACTGCTGAGAAGGTGATTTCAGGTAGGAGACTATCGCATCCCGGTAACTTGCGGTTTCGGTTTTGGCCATGTTTACAACATGGTTGTCCAAACGGGCATTGCCGAAATAATTAACCAAAACTCCGATCAACAGTGACAGGACGATCCAGGCGAGTACCAACCTGGTGATCAGCCATTTGTGCAGGTTTTCGATCATTGAAATGCAGACTCCTTCCACCAGATGTCCGAACGGCTCGGACATTTATCCTGTTGGTTGTCGCAGCATGGCTTGTGATCTTGCCACCCTTACATAATGCCTGTTATTTAAGATTCTTCAAGTTACGGTCGTAAATTCGTTAGAGCCGCTCCAGATAAGGCTCGGCCCCAAGCTTAGCTTCACCGTTAACCGCAGCGGAGCCGCTTCTTGCCCATTTGAAACAGCACATCGATCTTGTCCGGCAGTACGAGCTGCACAATGCCGAGCCCGAACTGCGGATGGCGCAACAAGGCTTTGAGGCGGTATTTTCCGGTCATTTCGTATGGAATCGCCTGGTCCGGGTCTACTCCAGCCAGCAGCGCTTCCCACTCGGCAGCAGCAACTGCCGCGGGATCTGCCTTCGGTTTTCTGGGTGCCGCAACCCTCTTGGTGGTGGCGGTTTTAGGCGCAGCCGGTTCTTTGGCAACCTTGATCGGGTGATAATTATGGACACTGTGGCAGGTGTTGCACTCGACCCGGGCAATCTGCTCCCCGATCATGGCAACAATCGTATGGTTCATTATCGTACGGCAGCGTGTGCATCGCGTTTCTACGATGCTGCCGGCTGAGGGCTTCCTGTTCATGCTGTTCTCCTGTTGTTTTGGGCCAATAAAAAACCACAGGGTTGGTCCCTGTGGTTCAGGTGCTCAGTAGATATAGCATGTTATGATGCTCAGGGCAATTGCAAAGGCGCTATTTAGCCTGCTGGCGGGCGTCTAGGGCAGACGCTGGCAGGGCGAACCCAGAGAAAAGAGGTGACCTGTTGCATGCGGACCCTTGTGTCTATTTCTTGCCCAGATACCGGCTCTTCACATTGTAGGCAATCATCCACTCGGCCAAGCTTCGCTTGGGCAGGATCTGCTTCAGCTCAGCTGCAATAGCGTCGGCATCCTGCGAACTGGCGGCCAGTTCCCGCGCTTTGCTGTCGAACAGCGCCAGATACTCCTTCATCTCTTTCAGATCTTTCTTGCCGGAGAGCGGGCCGTGACCAGGGATGATCTTCTCGACGTCCATGGCCAGCAGCGTGTCCAGGGTTTTGGCCCAGCCGCTGAAGTCACCATCAGCCAGGAAGGGGTGAAAATCGGTGAAGAGGATGTCGCCGCTGAAGATTAGTTTCTTGGCCGGCACGGAAACAACCACGCTCCCTTCGGTGTGAGACGGCGCCGTGCGGATCAGTTCCACGGTCTCGTCACCCAGATCGATGGTCAGCCGGTCGCTGAAATAGAGCGACGGCAGGGCGATTTCGGTGCCGATCATATCCTCCGGCTTCAGGCCGTAGTTGCCGATGTTCTTGAGGGTGTCGGCGCCGACCCGCTCCATGAGCTTGCGGTCTGCGGTGTGGGAGATGACGGACGCCCCGAGCCTGGCAAAAACACAGTTGCCGAGGGCGTGGTCCAGATGTGTGTGGGTATTGACCACGTACTTGATCGGCTTATTGGTTACCTTGCGGATGTCTGACAGGAACCGCTCCCCTTCCTTGGCCGAAATCAGGGTATCCACCACCAGCACGCCGTCCTTGCCGATGACGATCCCGGCGTTGGCGGCAAAACTGTTGGTAGGTGACGCTTCCTTGCTGCCGATGTAGGAGTAGACGTTGTCCGCGATTTTCGTCAGTTCGGCAAAAGCGGTTTGGGTGAACAGCAGTGTGGCGACGGTCAACGCCAGCATGATCATTTTCTTCATTGTTCCATCCTCCTGTTGAGTGCTGCTGAATGTAAACGATCAGTTTGTTCCGGCAATGTAGCACAGCTGCCCGGAACGTTCCAACAGTGAATTCGGTCGCAAGCTGCAATCGCAGATAGTTCGCGCCCTGCTTATCTTCATATCGTTACAAGCTATTCCTTGGGCGATTAGTATTGATTTAATCAATTTGACTTATCGCTAAGGTAAATTTTATAAACAGTGAGGCACGAACCTTGGTTGCCGTATTCATTTTTGCAGAAAGGGTAGTGGTTATGAAAAGAACTTTGATGATGGTAATGCTGACCTTGCTGGTAACGGTTGGGTTGGCCTGCGGAGCTGACAAGCAACCGGAACCGTTTACCGTGGTCGGCAGCGAAGAGCTGAAAGCGATGATCGACCGGAAAGAAGCCGGTCTTGAGGTGATTGATGCCCGTACCCCTGAGGAGTATCAGGAGGTGCATATCAAAGGGGCAAAGAACATCCCGTTACCGGAGTTAGAAAAGAACCCGGCAGTGCTCGCATTCCCAAAGGATGCCAAGCTGGTGTTCTACTGCAACGGCTTCAAGTGCGGTAAAAGCCCCAAAGCGGCCCGGCTGGCAGCAACACTCGGCTATCGCAACTTATATGTGTTGAGTGAAGGGATGCCGGCCTGGGAGGAGAAAGGGTTTGCCATCTACGCCGGTCCGGATTACGAAAAGAAGATTGATACCACTCGCATTCAGCCCAAGGAGTTGCAGGCGATGCTGACCTCGGCTCCGGACAAGTTGACGTTGGTGGATGTCCGCGATCAGAAGGAGTTTGCCGAAGGCCATATCCCCGGGGCAGTAAATATTCCGGTAACCAGTTTTGCGGCTCGCTCTGCCGGGCTGGACAAGGAGAAAAAGATCATCGTCTATTGCAACTCCGGTGGTCGTAGCTACAACGCTTATCGCAAGCTGCAGAAGATGGCCTATAAGAACATCGCCCAGACAATTTTCAGCGACTGGGAAGAAGCAGGTCTGCCGGTGGCCAAGGGTACGGCACCGTAATTATTACTTGCCAACGTGAACGGGCAGAGAAGCAAAAACGCGAAAGGCGGCTGATTAGGCCGCCTTTCGTTGTTTCAGCAGGAGTTTTTACTTCCCCGGAATAGTGATGCAGAGGCATTCGGCTTCGGCATAGACCGTTTCGCCCGAGAAGATCCGACCATGGACCATTACCTTCCGCCCTTCGGCAGAGATCACCCGGCTTTCCACAGTGACAACCTTTTGCAGCGGCAGCATGTTGCGGAAACTGACGTTCAGGTTGCCGACCACGATCGGATAGCCTGCTGCCCAGGCAGCCAGGCCCAGCGCTTCGTCCATTACCGCGGCTACCGCGCCGCCGTGGGCGTGCCCCGGAGGGCCTTCGGTTTCCGGGCCGAACCAGATCCTGGCATGGAGATGCTGTTCGGCATCGCGGTAGTAGCGGGCGCGAAAGCGGTTGCCATCAGGTTCTCCGGAGACGAACCTGAGCGATTCGCCGACAAGTGATGGCGCATCGAACGGAATCCAGCCTGGTTCTCCGCCAAGATCGACCGGCGGGCACAGAGAAATGGTTACTCTTTCAGTTTTTGTTTTGGGCACAGAGGCACTCCTTGCAGATTGCTACCGTTGCAACAACGGCTGATTAACCGAAAAATACCAGACTCTGGCCTGAAAGGTAACCCAATATTTGCAGTAGCAGTATGCAAAATCTAAAACATGGTAAAATCAAAATATAGATTAAATAATCCGCAGAGACAAAAAACGGCTTGAACGATTAGCTGAAGACAGGAGGGTGACCATGGGATCTAAGGGACGAGCAATCATCGGAATGGATGTCAATGAGCTGCTGGAGCTTTTGCGCAAGGCATACAGCGACGAATGGCTGGCCTATTATCAGTACTGGCTCGGCGCAAAAGTCGTCAAGGGGCCGATGAAGGACGCGGTTGGCGCCGAGCTGTTGCAGCATGCCACAGAGGAGCTGATGCATGCCGATATGGTTGCGATGCGGATTATCCAGTTGGGCGGCACACCGGTTACCAAGCCGCAGGACTGGTATACCTTTACCAACTGCGGTTACGATGCGCCGGATGATCCTTTTGTCAAGACCCTGCTGGAGCAGAACATCAAGGGTGAGCAGTGCGCTATCGGCGTTTACAACCGGCTGCTCGATCTGACCAGGGAAAAGGACCCGGTAACCTATAACATGGTGCTCACCATTCTCCAGCAGGAGGTCGAGCATGAGGAAGACCTGCAGGCGCTGCTTGAGGATTTTGAGCTGATGATGGGCGCCATCAGGGGGTAGCCCTGCGTTATGTTATGCCGCACAGGGCAATGACGCGGTTGCACCGCTTTCAGCCTTAAGCAGTTTCATGATGGAGGCAAAGTCGATCACCTGTTCCGCCTCACGTTGGATCAGGGATATCTTCTCGTTGTCTTCGGCCGATATCTTTGACACATGGGAGTTGAGCGCGGTAAACACCTCGGCGGTGGTCTGCTCGATCCGGATGAACGGAATGCGGCTGTCCTTGACGATTTTCTCAGTAATGGCCGACAGTGGCGCATGACCGGGAATGACTATTCCGGCGATTTTTTCCCGGTAAGCAGGGATGTTATACAGCGATGAAAGGGTAACCAGCAGTTCATCGCGGGAGCTGGTGGTGATCAGCAGCGACGAATTGCGCAGGCCGTCGATGACCTTTTGCGATGAGGCCGCGCCGAGCTGGATGTTATGAATGATCCTCTGCCCCTGCGATGGGTCCCCCTGGAGCGGGTGCTGCAGCAGTTTGGAAATGCTGTGCAGGGTCGGGTCGGCCAGCACCGGCGAGTAGTCGAAGGCGCCGCTGACTTGGATAGTGCTGCCGCTAAAGGCCTTGGTCAGATAGGCAAGAGATGATTCCCGTTTTTCCGGGACCAGTTTGTTGACGATCAGCATCCGGACATCAACAGCCGCTTTTTCATACAGGGCCAGGTTCAGTTGCACCGAGTCGATCACATTGCCGATCCCGCCGCCTGCCACCATGATCACCGGTCCGCCGATCAGCTTGGCCATTTCGGCATTGTTCAGACCGATAACCGAACCGACGCCGCCATGCCCGGCGCCTTCGACAATGAGCAGATCACAGTTTTCTTCCAAGGTGCGGCAGGCCGTGACGATGGTTTCGGCGGCCCATTCCCGGCAGAGTTCGCCATCCAGGAATTTCTTGGTAGATCCTTTGCCCAGAACCAGGGGGGACATCAGACCGATCTGATCCTCAAGGCCGAAGACCGAAGCCATGAGCGCGGCATCCTTGTCCACCACCACACCGTTGAACTCCTGACACTTTGGGCCGAGCGGTTTTATGTAGCCGACCCTTTTGAAATGCTGTCGCGCCAGGTGGATCAAGGAAAGACTGATTGTGGTCTTGCCGCAGTTCTGACCGGTTGCGGCAATGAAAAGTTTCTTGGCCATTGTTGCTCCTGTAGCAATTTGTGAGTTGCAGCTTGTTTATTATAATTGCCCTGCTAAGGCGCGTCTAATGTGTATACCTGTATACGCGTATACGTTGCACCGGCGGGAACGGTTATCAGGCAATAAAAAACGGGCGGCCCCGAAAGAGTCGCCCGTTGTGTTGCCCTGCAAATGGGTTGCTAGGGTTTGTAGGTTTTGGAGAGGTACTCAACCAGCGCCTTCTTCTCTGCCGCATTGAGTTTGGCGCCTCTGCTCATCATGGTTGTTACGGTTGTCTCCCATTGCGCAAGGCTCTTCTTGGCCCCTTTTACCTTGGCCGAAGGGTGACAGGTTGCACAGCGCTTTTCCAGGAGGTCGGCTCCATTAACTGCCCCTGCCTTCTCAGCGGCAACAGATACTCCGGCAAAGCCTATGCTTGCAACCAATACAGCCAGTAATCCTTTTTTCATAATTTCTCCTTTAGGTTTAATTCGCACTCAAGGCGTTCCGCAGATAATCTTACCAAACAATTGGCTGCTGTCCAGAGCCAGGGGTCGTCGAATACTGGGTCACGGTAGCTGTAAAAGCAATTGCCTGTTGCTGTGATGTGCCGCATAATGCCGGACATGCTTCTGATTTTTCCCCCAGTTGCCAAGCCTTGCGAGCCGCCTGCCGGGATCGCCCGTTTGGCCGGAGCCCTTAAGGCTGCCGGAGATAAATGCCAGCTGCTGGATGCGAACCTCGAATGCCTGCTCTGGCTGATCGGCAATCCTGTGGCTGCCAGCGACACCTGGACCCGGCGTGCCGCCACCAGCCGTGGTCGGCATCTTGAGTCGCTGCGGGATCCGGACTGTTACCGTACGCCGGATCGCTATGGCCGTTCAGTCAGCGATCTGAACCGTCTGCTCAATATGGCTGGCCGGGAAAGCGGGGTAGTTGCCGGGTTTTCCGATTTCCAGGACCGCCGGCTCTCACCCCTGAAAAGTGCTGACCTGATTACGGCTGCGGAACGCTTTTCCGAGAGCCTGTTTTTTCCATGGTTCAGCACCCGGCTTCCCGAGTTTCTGGCAAGGGTTACTGATGTCGGATTTTCCCTGAATTACCTGAGCCAGGCCCTGGCCACTTTTGCCATGATCGGCTTTATCCGGCAGCATTTCCCCAAATTGCGGATCATTGTCGGTGGCGGGCTGGTGACCTCGTGGGCGAGGCGGCCCGGCTGGGTAAACCCTTTTGGCGGTCTTGTGGATGAGATAGTGGCCGGAGCGGGTGAAGCCCCGCTGCTGTCGCTGCTCGGCAGGAATGGTGACGGGCCAGGCTGCTCATTGCCTGATTATTCCGGGCTCCCTCTGGAGCAATATCTAGCTCCGGGGCTTATTCTGCCTTATAGTGCCTCCAGTGGCTGTTACTGGAACCGCTGTTCGTTCTGCCCGGAACTCGCGGAAGGTAACAGCTATCACCCGGTGCCGCCGAGACAGGCAGTTGCCGAGATGAAAAGACTGTCGCTGGAATATCGTCCGGTGCTGCTGCACATTCTGGATAACGCCATCAGCCCGGCGCTGCTTGATCTTTTTCAGGAGACGTCGCCTGGTGCTCCGTGGTACGGTTTTGCCCGCTTCAACAAGGAGCTGGCCGATCCCGCTTACTGCCGCGGACTGAAAAATTCGGGATGCGTCATGCTCAAGTTGGGGCTGGAGTCAGGGGACCAGGGGGTGCTGGACCGTCTGCATAAAGGGATCGAGCTTGGAATGGCTTCTACGATCCTGCAGAATCTAAAAGCAGCCGGGATTGGCGTCTATCTCTACCTGCTGTTCGGCACCCCGGCGGAAACGGAAACAGATGCCCGGCAGACCCTGGATTTTGTCCGGCAGCATCACGAGTCTATCGGCTTTCTTAATCTGGCTCTGTTCAATATGCCGCTTTGCAGCAGCGATGCGGCAGCATGTGCCACCGAGCCGTTCTATGATGGCGACCTGTCGCTGTACACCGGGTTTCATCACCCCCAGGGGTGGGACCGCCGACAAGTGCGGGGGTTTGTGGAGCGTGAATTCAAGCGGGACCCTTTGGTGGCGGCAATTCTGCGGCGCGATCCGCCGCTTTTTACTTCCAACCATGCCCCATTTTTTCGTTAATTTAACAGGAGGCCTATTGTGAATTATTCGGATATTGTTGCCTTTCACGGCCATCAATGCCCTGGTCTGGCCATCGGCTACCGGCTGGCCTTGGCAGCCATGGCGGCGTTAAAGGTCAGCAGGGCAGGGGACGAGGAGCTGGTGGCGATCGTCGAGAACGATGCCTGTGGGGTCGATGCCTTGCAATATGTTACCGGCTGCACCTTTGGCAAGGGTAATCTGATTTTTCGCGATTACGGCAAGCAGGTGTACACGGTCTATTCACGGAAAAGCGGCACAGGGGTAAGGGTTGTGTACCGCGATGACGGGGTGCCGCCTGAATTCCGGGACGACAGGCAAAAGCGGGAAGCGTTCATCCGTAATGCGCCGCAGGAAGCCATTATTACCCTGCGCCATGTTGAAATAGACGAACCCGAGACAGCCAGGAAGCGGAAGTCTTTTAATTGCGCGGTTTGTGGCGAGCCAGTGATGGAGACCCGGCTGCGCGAAACAAGCAATGGCCCAGCCTGCATCCCCTGTGCGGAGCAACTCAGGGGATGATGTCTGTCGGGGTGGGGAAAATTCGGTTTTCCTGCTCCAGCACACGGATGAAGGTAGTCCGTTTGGTCAACTCCTTGAGGGCGCTGGCTCCGACATAGGTGCAGGCGGAACGGACCCCGCCGAGGATATCCTTGACCGTCTCCTCGATTGGTCCGCGGTAGGGGACTTCAACGGTTTTACCCTCTGAGGCCCTGTAGGTTGGGACGCCGCCGCTGTGCCTGGACATGGCCGTTGCCGAGCTCATGCCGTAAAAGACCTTGAAGCTGTTACCGCCTCGTTCCACCAGTTCCCCGCCACATTCATCGTGACCGGCCAGCATTCCGCCGAGCATGACAAAATCGGCGCCGCCGCCGAACGCCTTGGCCACGTCGCCCGGACAGGTGCAGCCCCCATCGGAGATTATTCTGCCGCCCAGGCCGTGAGCGGCGTCGGCGCATTCAATGACTGCCGAGAGCTGGGGATAACCCACCCCTGCCTTGAGCCTTGTGGTGCAGACCGAGCCGGGGCCGATCCCTACCTTGACGATATCGGCTCCGGAAAGCAGCAGTTCTTCAACCATCTCGCCGGTCACCACATTGCCGGCGACAATGGTCTTGTCCTGAAACGCCGCCCGGACCTTGCCGACAAAATCCACGAAAATCTCTGCATAGCCGTTTGCCACATCAATGCAGATGAATTCAAGTTCCTGGTGGCTCCCCATGATGCTGCTCAGTTTGGCAAAATCTTCGCCGGAGGTGCCGGTGGTGACCATGATGCTGGAGCAAATCGCCGGATCACAGTTTCTCAGAAAATCATCCCACTCTGCCGGAGAGTAATGCTTGTGAACGGCCGTCAACAAACCATGGCGTGCCAGCACCCTTGCCACTTCAAAGGTACCAATGGTGTCCATGTTGGAAGCAATGACCGGGATGCCGGACCACTGCTTTCTGCTGTGCAGAAAAGTGTACCCCCGTTCCAGTTCAACCTGGGAACGGCTCTTGAGGTTCGACCGTTTCGGACGAATCAGCACATCCTTAAACCCCAGCTTTATATCGGTTTCAACTCGCACAGGGACCTTCTTTCTTTGCAACGTGCTGTGTTAGGTGAACTTGACAACGACCATGGAGACATCGTCCTGGAAGGCGCTTGTCAGGGTAAACAGGGAGAGTTCTCTGAAGAGTGCTTCAATGATCATTGCCGGCTCTTCGGATGATTTGTCGCTGATGAGTTTCTTGAGACGGTCCAATCCGAAGAGTTCGCCGCTCGGATTGCATGCCTCGATGATGCCATCGGTAAAGAGAACTAGCAGGTCTCCCTCGCGGATAGATACCTGTCGTTCTTCGTAATGGAAGTCGATTTTGACTCCCAGCATCAGCCCTTCGGCATCCAGTTCCTGAAATGAGCGGGTTTCACGATTATACATGAGCGGCGGGTTGTGGCCGGCGTCAGCATAACTTAAGAGATTGCTCTGCGAGTCATAGCGAGCATAGAAAATCGTTACAAAGAGTTCCGCCCTGGATAGATCGTCATAGAGCAGCCGCCCCAGGCTTTGGAGGATTTCCGCGACTGAAATGTCGGTCGTGTACAGCGAATGCAACAACCCTCTCGCTTCTGCCATGATCAATGCCGAGCCGATGCTGTGACCGGTAACATCGGCGATAACGAGGTCGATCCCTTGCGAACCACGCTGGAAGTAGTCGTAATAGTCACCACCGACATGTGAAGCTGCTACAAGATTGCCGGCAATGGTTACCCCCGGTATGGCCGGCGGATGCTCGGGAAGCAGGGAAAGCTGGATTTTTTTGCCGACCTCCATCTCCATCATCATCTGGGCATTATCCAGCAGTGCTTTTTCCGCAAGTTTTCTCTGGGTGATGTCCTGCTTGATGGCGATGTAGTGACTGATTTCGCCAGTGCCGCTTCGCACCGGGGTGATGGTCTGCTCTTCGTTATAGAGCGACCCGTCCTTACGGCGATTGATCATCTCGCCATGCCACACCTTGCCTTCGGAGATATCTTGCCACAGTCCGGCATAGAAATCCGGGCCATGGTTTCCGGATTTCAGCAAGTTCAGCGATTGACCGATAATCTCATTTAGCGGATAACCGGTAAGGGCCTCGAATGCCTGGTTGGTCCATAATACCCGGCCTTGGACATCGGTTATGACAATGGCGTTGGCAGCGGCATTCAGCGCCGTGCTCTGCAGCAGCAGCTCTTCTTCGGCCTTCTTGCGCTCGGTGATGTCGCTGACCAGGCCATCGTAGGCCACCAGATTGCCGGCAGTATTGTACCTGGGCACTACGGTGTTCATGACCCAGCGGATGGTACCGTCCTTGCGGGTGATCCGGTGCTCGATCGGACCAATTTCCTCTCTTGCGGCAATTTTTCTGGAAAGCTCCTGTACCAGGGGCCGATCTTCGTCAATGATCATTTCGTACCAGAGAGACGGATTCTCCGCATACTCATCAGAGGTGTAGCCGGTCACGGCCAGGCAGCCCGGTCCGTGAGAGGTTGAAGCTACTGAGCCGTTTGCCACCTTGACATGGTAGATGTAGTCGGTGACCGCATTGACCAGGCGTTTATAGCGCTGTTCGCTCTTGATCAACTCCGCTTCCGCAAGCTTCTTGCCCCTGCGGGTGGCCGCTTCCTGGATCTCGCGTTCAATCGCCGGGATCAGCCGGGAGATCGAACCTTTGATCAGGTAGTCATTGGCCCCCATTTTCATCGCTTCAACAGCGGTGTCTTCGCCGATTCGGCCGGAAATTATGATAAACGGCAGGTCAAGGTCGCGTTCCCGCAGCACCTTAAGGGCAGTAAGGCCGTTGAATACCGGGAGCACATAATCAGAAATCACCAGGTCCCACTGCTGGGTCTCCAGGGCAGAGATCATGTCTTCCTCGGTCTCTACCCGGATGTATGTCGGGTCATACCCCCCCTTGCGGAGCGCATGCAGGAGGAGAATGGTATCTTCTTCTGAATCCTCGACAATAAGGATGCGGATGTGATGGTTCATGACAGTGCCAGTCGCAAGAAATAGATTTTGTATCATTGTAATAGCCATTTTCAAAAGATCAAAGCGATCGATGCAATTTTAGGAATGTTTAGTTATAATGGCCGTCTCTAAGACTCACAGAAGCAATCAGTGGAGGGAATTGACGTGGATGATGCACAGGATAAGCATGCTTTAGAGATTGAAACGGCACAGTGGCAATGGCTGAAACCGCACCATGAACGAGAGGCTCTGTTCGCTGTTTCGCGTGACCTTGATCTGGCAGAAGTCGGCGAACGGATTGCTGCAGATGATGCGGCGATCGTCGAGCGATGGCTGGCTTCACGGCTTCTGGGCCGCCCTACTGACGGGCAGGTAGCTGCTTGGGACCAAGACCCTGCAAGCAGTTTCTCAATGCTGATTGTGTCACCGTTTGTTCTTATTCAAGAGCATGAGTGACATCCTTGCTCTGAAAAGTCATGCATAGCGGCACGCATGCTGTTATACTGCAAAAACTCGACTGTTTAGTGATGAAAGGATCTAATCATGGACACAACCCTCGACGATATCGAAGTCCGTGTACTCGGCTGCCTGATAGAAAAGGAGTTGACCACGCCCGAGTATTATCCACTTTCGCTTAATGCCTTGACCAACGCCTGTAACCAGAAATCAAACCGTGATCCGGTCATGGCGCTTCAGGAAACGGATGTCGTCAAGGCCCTAGATTCACTCAGGTTCAAAAGGTTTGCCCGTGTTGCCGGTGATTCCGGCCGGGTATCCAAGTACCGGCACTCGCTGGCAGAAAGCCTGCGGTTGGCCCCTCCGGCACTTGCAGTCATTGCCGAGCTTTTGCTGCGCGGCCCTCAGACCGTTGGCGAACTGCGCACCAGGGGGGAGAGAATGGCCCCTTTCCCTGATCTGGCAGCGGTGGAGGAGGTGCTGCAGGAGCTTTCGGATATTAATCCGCCGCTGGTATTGAAACTGGCGCGCCAGCCGGGGAGGAAAGAGGCCAGGTATGCCCACTTTTTTTCCGGTATGCCGGCTGTCTCGGAAGAAGATTCTCAGTCGCCACCTGAACCGGCTCGTTTGAAAGTAATGGCTGAGGAGGAGCGTTTCGCCCGGCTTGAAGAAGAGGTCCGCGCGCTGCGCAGCGAAGTGGAAGAGCTGCGCACTGCCGTAAAAGAGTTCAGGGCGCAGTTCGAGTAGCCGGTGCCTTTAAAAACTATGGTAACAATTGCCCAGATTCGCGACCGGCTGGCCGCATTGGATATTCAGGAGCAGGTTGTCGACCATCTCGCTCCCACTGCTGTTGCCATGATCTTGAGAATGGAGCCGGCGGGGCCTGCAGTTTTCTTTATCGAGAGGGCCATTGATGACCGCGACCCCTGGTCAGGCAACATCGGCTTCCCCGGTGGCCGAGTGGGACCCGGCGATCGCGACCTGAGCCATACCGCAGAGCGGGAAACCATGGAAGAGGTCGGCATCGCACTTGCTGGTGCCGAGCGGCTGGGCCGCCTGCCGGATATCGTGGGTGCCCATCTTCCGGTGAGAGTCGCCTGCTTTGTCTATTTTCTCGCTAGCGTCGGGCCGGTTACCCTGAACGCCGAGGTCAATGACGCCTTTTGGGTCCCTCTTGCCGTGCTGGCCGATCCTGCCCGGCAGTTGACGGCACAGGTCGACTTTGCCGGGGATGTCATTGCTGCGCCGGCTATTTGCTTACCCTTGGCTGGCAAGGCGGTGTTGTGGGGCATAACCTATCGTTTGGTAAATCAGTTTCTGGATATAGTGCTGGCGGATCAGGTTCGGGAGGAGCAATAAAATGAGTAAAGTAACAGTTGCGGTAGCGTTGAGTGTGATAATGCTCATGACATCTGTGGGTGCAAAGTTAGTTCAGGCGGCATCGCAGCCTTGCCCACCATTGACCATGATTTCCCGGGCACTGCCTGCTGCAAGTGATGGCAAAGCCTACAGAGAGTCGCTGCAGCTGTTTGGCGGGGCTTTGCCGGTGTCGCTCATGGTGACCTCCGGGATGCTCCCCCCAGGGATCAAGATGTCTTCCGCCGGAGAGTTTTCCGGGGTTCCCACTGCTGCGGGGGGATATGAGTTTACCGTTGTCGCCGTGGATAGCTGCAAGCCGCTGGGCCAGAGCGTGTCAGCGGTGATCTCGATCTTTGTCAATAAAAAGGGTGAGTCCTTAGCCGGCCCGGAAGCTTCGGTCGTGCGCAAGGCACCGCTGAAGGTTGTCACTGAGACTTTGCCAAGCAAGGTAAAGATTACAGCGAGCCCAGATACCAAGGCAGTTATCCGTTACAAACTGACGTCACAACCGCTTGAGACCGCTACCTTGGAGTCGCCGGGCGTCTCTTTCGTGGTGAACGGTTCGGTGGCCGAAACCATAGTTTCGCCCTTGACGGCTGTCCTGGTCAACGGTGCTGGAGAGGTGGAAGAGACGGTTAAAATCTCGCAAAAGGCATTGGACCTGGCAGCCAGGGAAAAAGTGACAAAAATAACCTTCAGCCGGGCATTTATCGGGCGCAAGACCACAACGCTCGGTGTGGTGGAATTCCTTATCGGCCAGTGATGGGAGCGGCACTATGAAACATGGAGAAGACGCGCAGCCGTCTTGCGCAAAATGCAGTGCGGTTTGGCAGAAGAGCGGTACCACGAACTGCTGGAGCAACGACCCGGCAACGGCGCCGCCTCGGCCGGGTAACTGCCCGTCAGTGGCAAGCGAAGAGGTCATCAAGGAGGCATTCGCCCGCTATACCGATGATAGCGAGGATGCCAGGCTCGCCTATGTGGCAGCTCAGGTTGAGGGGCTCTGCTATCAGCCCGTTCCGGGGAGCGACGCTGTCAATGCCCGCTGGACAAGGGTGGAAGATACTATTGCTCTTGCCAAGCTGATGGGGTGGAAGAAGATCGGTATTGCGACCTGTATTGGGTTGTTGTATGAGACCGAGCAGCTTACAGCGATCCTGACAGCCCAGGGATTGGAGCCGCTTTCGGTGTGCTGCAAGGCCGGCAGCATCGACAAGCTGGAGTTGGGACTCAAGGAAGAGAACAAGGTGCGCCCCGGATCTTTTGAACCGGCATGCAACCCCATTGCCCAGGCGGAGCTATGTAACCGGGCCGGCACCGACATGAACCTCATCGTCGGCCTCTGCGTGGGCCATGATATGCTCTTCGCCAAATATTCAAAGGCGCCGGTTTCAACCCTGGTTTGCAAAGACCGGGTCACCGGCCACAATCCGGCAGCAGTGCTCTATGGGCAGAATTTTTACTATAAAAGATTGCAAAAGCAGCCGGTCAAGGTTGATTGAACCGTTCTAGGTAAGTTGTACTATTTCCTCCAGGGGCGCTTGCTCGCTGGGGGTATCCTTTAATGCCTCCTTGATGCTGACAAATAGATCGATGTTGGTCAGGAAGATGTCTAGCAGGGTTGGGTCGAAGAATTCACCCTTGCCGTCAGCCATGATCGCAATTGATTCATCTATGGTAAATGCCTTCTTGTATGGTCTTTCCGATGTCAGGGCGTCAAAGATATCAACAATCATGACGATCCTGGCAAAAACGTGGATCTCCTCTCCTTTAATCCCATTTGGGTAGCCGCTGCCATCCCATTTTTCATGGTGTTGCAGAGCAACTATCCTGCCCGCCTCGAGCAGTGGGTATTTCCCGGCCTCGGACATGATCTTCCCTCCGATAACCGTGTGCAATTTCATTATCTGAAACTCGGTTTCGTCCAATTTGCCCGGTTTGAGCAGAATGCGGTCTGGAATGCCGATCTTGCCGACATCATGCAGAGGGGAGGCAAAGCGGAGCAGTTCGCACTCAGCTTCAGGTAATCCTAAGAGTGAGGCCAACTGAAAGGATAATTCGCTTATTCGCCGCGTATGCATCCCGGTTTCCAGGTCTCGGAACTCGGCAGCTTTGCCGAGGCGAATCGATATCTCGTATTCGGCTTCTTGGGAGAGGGTGAGTGCCTTCCGCAGGTCGGCAGTCTTTTTCACCACCTCTCGTTCGAGCACAGCGTTCAAATCCTTCTGCATGTCCGCCAGTTTTTTACTCCGGACATGGTTCATGACCCGGAGTTTGAGCTCCTCCTTGTCATACGGTTTGGCAAGAAAATCGTTTGCCCCGAGAGAGAGCGTCTTTAATACGTCACTTTTGTTGGCGGTAATGACGATGACAGGGATTTCTCGGTAGCTGTCATTGCGTTTGAGCAGCGATAATGTCGCAAAGCCATCAAGTACCGGCATTTCCAGGTCCAGCAGGATAATGTCGATATCAGAAGTAGCGGCAAGAATGTCGAGAGCTGCCTGACCATTGCTAGCCTTTATGAACTCTGAAAAGTGACCGGAGAGCATAACTTCAAGTATCTCAAGGTTCATTTCGACATCGTCAACGGCTAGAATCTTCACATCAGTAATCATGGCTGCTCCCGATGAAAGGAATCCGCTCTGTTATGCCGAGCGAGTTGGCAGGGGGAAGCTGTTCAGGCGCTGATGGACTGCACCTTTTGGCAAAAGGGTACTGGCATATAAATGGAAACTATTTACTGCGCACATTGCGGACCTGAAAAGCGAGTGCCTTGCTGCAAAAGACTTTACCTCGGCAATCGACGCGTCTTTCAGTCGGGCTATGGTAATGTGCGGGGAAAATGGTCGCTGGTCAGCAGCAAAACCGGCGGTAACACATGCCGCTTCAACCTCTCTTTGCAGGGCCATTAAATCCGGGCAGCGGTCAATGCCGATCCAGAGAATGCGGGGTGGTCCATGATGCGGAAAATGCCCGAGTGCTTTCAGGGTAAAAGTGAAAGCATCGCTGTTTATGGCCGCCAGGTTTTGTGACAGCTGCTGGTACTGCTCGTTGTCGGCATCCCCAACAAAACGGAGGGTAAGGTGAAGCTGCTCCTCAGGTACCCATTTGAACCCCAGGGTCTCCTCCTGCAAGCGGCAGATAGTGCGTCTGACCTCTTCGGGAAGGTCAATTGCCACAAATAAACGGCCCATATTGCCTCTCAATGTCTGGCAAAGCTCATTTGTGGAGTGATGTCGGCAAGCACGAACTTTCCACCACTTTCGGTAAAAACCGCGTTCATCCCTTTTGATAAGCTGTTGAGCCGCGCAATCAGTCTTTTCCCCTGCCCTCCGGTAAGCACAACGGGCTGATACTTTATCTCACGGTTCAGCACGTTCAGGGGCACAACTTCAACGCTGCTTACTCCTTGGTCCAGGGTGATTCTGGCAATAATGCTGCGGTCACTTGTAGGGCTGCTGCTGCCAAAGGTAAAGTTGCCGAGACTGTAGAAAATCACGCCATTGCGGTACCTCTCAACACCCTGCAGAACGTGCGGATGATGGCCCAGTACCACGTCAGCACCCGAATCAATAGCCAGCCTGGCTATTTTTACCTGGTATGGCTTTGGAGCTGCGGCAAGCTCTTGCCCCCAGTGAAACGATACCACAACATGATCGGCTTTTCTCCTGGCTGCCTTTATATCCTCTGCCACCAGGTGTGCGTAGCCAGGCGCCGTGCCATGGCGGGCCTGACCAGCAAAAAAATCTTCCGGATAGGTTAGAGAGTAGGCGAGAAAAGCGATGCGTTTGCCGCTGCTTTCGACAACTGCCGGGGCTCTGGCCGAGGCGAGGTTTTCTCCGGCTCCGGCACACAGGATGCGATTTTCCTTGAGGTGCTGCTTGGTGTCAAGCAACCCTTGGCTGCCATAGTCGAGTATGTGGTTGTTAGCGAGTGTTACTATCGAGAAACCGGCGTCACGAAGGGCGCCGGCAGCTTCAGGCGGCGCCCGGAACCGGAACCGCTTATCGGTGAACTCGGTGCCTCGGCGGGTTATCGGTGCTTCAAGATTGCCGATTACGATATGGCTGTCTTTAAGAATGGCCCTGGTTGCTGCAAAGGGGAACGCGTAGCCGAGTTTTTGGAGTGTGGGGCGGGCACTGCCGTCCAGCATGATGTCGCCGACAGCGGAGAGGGTAATTTCGCCTCCGGTTGCCTGGAGTGGGGACAAAAAATACAAGGACAGCATTATAGCGATGAAGACGAGCTGCAGCTGTGGCATAAATGTACCAAAATTCGTTGACTTGTGTAACTGCGGATGCTATGAAATACAACTTCGTTCGACCCTTTGTAAAGGAAATTCCCTATGCTGGATGCACGGTTTATCAGAGAAAATCTGGAATTAGTCGAGTCTCGCTTAAAAAGCCGCGGGACAGGTGTTGATCTTGATGGCTTCAGACAGCTTGATACCCGCCGTCGCGAGCTGATGCAGGAGTCTGAGTCGCTCAAGGCTTTGCGCAACAAGGCTTCCGACGAGATCAGCAAGGTCAAGGACAAAAGCCTTGTGCAGGACCGCATCGCCGAAATGCGTGACGTCTCTCAGAAAATCAAGGCGCTTGACGAGGAGCTGCGCGGCATCGACGAGGAATTCGATAATTTCCTCCTGACAGTGCCGAACATTCCCCACCAGTCGGTGCATGTCGGAGCTTCCGAAGCCGATAATATTGAAATCCGCAAGTGGGGTGAACGACCTGAGTTTGCCTTCGCGCCAAAACCTCACTGGGAGCTGGGCGAAGCGCTCGGTATTCTCGATTTCGAGCGGGGCGCAAAGCTTACCGGTGCGAGATTCACTCTGTACCGCGGAGCTGGAGCCCGGCTTGAACGAGCGCTGATAAACTTCATGCTCGACCTCCACACCGACAGGCATGGTTACCAGGAAGTGCTTCCGCCGTTCATGGTCAACAAAGAAAGCATGACCGCTACCGGGCAGCTGCCGAAATTTGAAGATGACCTGTTTCGCATCGATGGTCTCGACTATTATCTAATTCCTACAGCAGAGGTCCCGGTTACCAATATTCACCGGGGGGAAATTCTGCGTGGTGCAGACCTGCCACTGTTGTATACCGCCTATACTCCATGCTTCAGGAAAGAGGCCGGATCGTACGGCAAGGATACGCGGGGGCTGATCCGCCAGCACCAGTTCAATAAGGTCGAACTGGTCAAATTCACCCGGCCGGCTGATTCCTACGTGGAACTGGACGCGCTGCTGGCCAATGCGGAAGAGGTGCTGCGCAGATTGGGTCTTCATTACCGGGTTGTAGAGCTCTGTACCGGCGATATCGGGTTCTCTGCTGCGAAAACGTATGACATTGAAGTATGGCTGCCGGGACAGGACACTTTCCGCGAAATATCTTCCTGCAGCAATTTTGAAGATTTCCAGGCGCGCCGGGGGGGCATCAGGTTCCGGGAGGACGAAAAGTCGAAGCCGGAATTCGTTCATACCCTCAATGGCTCTGGGCTGGCAGTTGGTAGAACCCTGGTCGCAATTCTCGAGAACTTTCAGGAGCCGGATGGTTCTGTTGCTGTGCCGGATGTCCTCAGACCTTATATGGGCGGGATGGACAGGATAAGATAGCCAGTTGATTCTCTTTTGCTAACGCCATGTCTCCTAAAGGAAATTTTTGGATTGCAAATCGAGAATAGAAGTGTTACATGTGACTTTCGCATTGAGCTCAGATAGTTATCTGCTGTTGCTGTAGGTGTGGCACACGGGTAATTCTGGCAAATACGGAGGGATGGCCGAGTGGCTTAAGGCGGCGGTCTTGAAAACCGTTGAACGAAAGTTCCGTGGGTTCAAATCCTACTCCCTCCGCCAATTTAGATTGTGCAGCAAGATTATGGAGAGATGGCCGAGTAGGTCGAAGGCGCTCGCCTGCTAAGCGAGTATACTGGGAAACCGGTATCGAGGGTTCGAATCCCTCTCTCTCCGCCAGTCTAAAAGTAGATGGACGGTAATTTGTGGAGGAAATGTTGAGGTCTTCAGCAAGATTATTGCTCTGTGCATTCATTGGCGGGGTAGTTGCCCTAACCGGCTGCAGTAAGCAGGAAGATAAAAAAACCGCAGCCCCGTCCGAGCCATCAGGTCAGGTTATTTCTCGGAAGGAAACCACTGTGGCGGTTCCCGATATGGTGAAAGGGAAGTGGAAGGCAGTAAAAATAGGGATTACTAACAAGAAGACCAATAAAGAATTAGATTATCAAATAGATATCGGCTCAACGTTCACCATTCCCAATTCGAACCTGAGCATTACCGTTGAAAGCTTTTTGCCCCATTTTACGATGGAAGGCACAACGCTGACATCGCAAACAAATGAGCCGAAAAACCCGGCCGCACAGGTCAGAATCATGGAAGGCGGCAAAGAGATCTTCAAGGGCTGGCTTTTTGCTCTTTACCCAACTACTCATGCTTTTCAGCATCCGGTATATGGATTTTCCCTGGTAGATTTTGTACCTGTAAACTGAAAAAAATAATTAATTTGCGCCCGTAGCTCAGCTGGATAGAGCACAAGACTACGAATCTTGGGGCCGGGAGTTCGAATCTCTCCGGGCGCGCCATAAAAACAAGGGGGGTAGACGACATCGTCTACCCCCCTTGTCTTTAGAATAATAGCCACGCGGCTTCCCGTTTCGCCTCGCTATCTGCAGGACTACAATTTGGGAAGTGAGTCCTGTAGCAGAGTTTTTGGTTTTCCTCGAAGAGCGGGTAAATCATCACGTTGAAAATTACTTGTATCGGCCTCTATCTCAGCTATGGCAGGTTATAGCGAGAGAATTTATCTTACGTTGCATGAAACATATTCCCTGGTATGCTTCAATGCAAGTTAGCGTTACCTAAGGTTTTGGTGGCGGAGATGAAAGAGGATAGGAAACACCCAAGAATTGATTGCGAAGAGTATTGCATGCTTAACATGAGCGGCTGGTATTACCCGGCGACTGTTAAGAATGTTTCTCTTGAAGGGGCACTTGTCACCTCATCAAAGCTATTGACGAGTTTAAATGCCGGGGATACGTGCACCATTCTTGTCGGTGAAGGTTCTTATTCTTATTGCGAGTGTTCGTGTAAAGTAGTTCGTGTCGAGGGGCATGATGTTGCTCTAAAAATATTTCATGGATCCAGTGAGAACCCTTTCACCGATATCCTTGCTAAATTCAGTAATACTTCAAAGAAGAAAAGAAGATTGGATAATGTCGGCAAGGAAATAGACATACAATCTGAGGGAACGCTTTCGTCATCTAGTTTGCGGTTGCGGATGTAGCCCGCTGTTTTGCATTAGACCCCTGGAAAACTTTTGTTCTCGCCCTGAGCCACGCAAGCCACTGTATGGTAACAAGAAGTTTCTCTAAACCAAGGAAAAATTACGAGTAATCTGCTAATTGGCTAATTTTTGAGGAATTGCAGGGTTCTGCTTTCGTTAAGACTGAAGCAGAATAAAAATTGAGGGGTTAGGCAGCGATGTCTAGCCCTTTTTGTTTTAGTGTCACGCGGATTGAGTAACGTCAACCTGTAACGTGCATATCTGTTGTCCGGCATTTTCTGCGCCATTTTCTCAGCATCCGCTGAAATGACTGTAATTGCTCGTAGCAAAATCTGCTGCATTGGTGATGCACATCACGGCAGGTATTAATCAGAGAAGCATTTCACGGCTGCTTTTGTCTGGTTAATTAATAAGCCCAGTAATTGAGGGTAGTTGAGAGGTGAGTTCGGTTGCAGGCATGCTATATGCTGATAGTGCAGTAAGGTGAGGTGCTTTATGCGCGCAAAGAAATGTATTGTTATTGAATGCTTATATTTCCTTGAAAGCTTGAACTCAGGGAAATTGCTCGCGCTGGGTATGGTACTGACCATTATCATAGGAATTGCAGATAACCTAATCGGGAATTCCTTCTCCCTTTCCTTGTTCTACCTCATTCCCATAAGTCTTTTCGCCTGGTATGTCTCAATTAATGCCGCTCTCACGTTGTCGTCACTCTGTGCCTTTATCTGGGCAACATCGAACAATGTCATGGGCTTTGCCCCGCTGGTATCCAACATCTTAACCAACTTAGGGTTTTACTGGCTGTTCTCAGTGATAATTCACAAATCAAGAGTTATGTATGAGCACGAGAAGTTCTTGTCCCGCACCGATCATTTGACCGGTCTGCTGAACAGCCGCTCATTCTACGATGTTGCCCAGAATTACCTATGCATCATGAAGCGGCGGCAAGCTCCGTTTGCCTTAGCTTTTCTCGATCTGGACAACTTCAAGACGATTAATGATGAATACGGTCATGATGTTGGTGATACCGTTCTCAAGGATTTTGCCGACTCAATAATGGCAACGATCCGCAATACCGACAAAGCAGCACGTTTGGGCGGAGATGAATTCGTGATTTTTTTCCCCGATACTACCTCTGAATCAATTTCTCTCATTATGAATAAAATCATTGATGCCGCAGCTCAAAGGATGCAAGCGTTCAATTATGATCTTTCATTCAGTGCCGGGGTTGTCTGCTGTTTGGAGTCCAAACAATCTCTGGACGAACTGATCACTGCGGCAGACAAACTGATGTATGAGGTTAAAAACTGCGGAAAAGGCTCATTTCGGTACAAGGAAATTAGTCCCTAAAAATCGCACGAGGAAGCATTAGGGCATGATTACTACGGAGGCATATCGTCATGCGCGAAGAGCGGGCTGTAATAGCAAGAAGCCCACTTCTTCACGCATTCTTTAGGTTATTAAAACTTCTCGAATTCGTTGTCAATTTTATCGCTTATACTCAAATCTATACCAAACCCCTCGGCATTTACCGCTTTTTTCAAGAGAACTGCGTTGCCTCCGTAACCATTGGCCTTGGCGTGGGTCAGGTTTTTGATCTTCTGGTTCGGTTTTTTCGGTTTAGCTCCTTTGCTGAGGGTATCATTGGTCGTAGCTCTGGCCGCTGACTGGTCAATCCTGAAGAAAGCAATACTCTCCTGGAGCTGTTCAGCTTGGCTGGAAAGCTCTTCAGCGGTTGAGGCAATCTCTTCGGAAACCGAGGCGTTCTGCTGAATAACCTGATCCAATTGCTGAATTGACTTGTTGATTTGCTCTGCGCCAGTATCCTGTTCCCTGCTGGCAGCGGTAATCTCCTGTACCAATCCGGCAGTTTTCTGGATATCAGGAACCATCATCACCAGCATCTCGCCGGCCCGTTCGGCAACCTTAAGGCTGGATGCCGAGAGCTCGGAAATTTCACCAGCCGCAGCCTGGCTTCGCTCGGCCAATTTCCTGACTTCAGAGGCAACAACTGCAAAGCCTTTTCCATGCTCCCCGGCTCGTGCCGCCTCAATAGCGGCGTTCAGTGCCAGCATGTTGGTCTGCCGAGCAATTTCTTCGATTATTGAAATCTTGTCTGCGATCTCCTTCATAGCGATGACGGTTTGTTCAACGGATTTACCCCCTTCAATGGCGTCATCAGCGGACTTAGTGGCAATTTTTTCTGTCTGAAGGGCATTGTCTGCGTTTTGGCGAATATTTGAGGCCATTTCCTCCATGCTTGATGACGCTTCTTCGGCTGCCGCAGCCTGTTCGCTGGCCCCCTGGGACATTTGTTCGGAACTGGCTGAAAGCTGCTGGCTGCCTGCAGCAACATTATCGGCGGCAATCTTGACATTAGCCATCACTTCAGAAAGCTTGCTTGTCATTGCGGCCAGGGAGTTCATGAGATCATCCTGAGCCGAACGTTCCTGCACTTCTACCATCAGGTTGCCGTTTGCTATTTCTTTAGCCACATTTGAGATAACGTTCATTGCATCGATCAGCATATTTAAATTGATTTTTATCTCGTTGAAATCACCGTTGTAGTTATCGACGATTTTGCCGGGGATATCGCCCTGGGCTATTCGCTCAACATACTCAGCCGCGATGTTGAGCGGTCCGATTACCGCATCAAGAGTCTTGTTGATCCCGTCGACAATATGGGCAAATTCACCGTGATGTTTCGAAGCGTCGGCCCTGGTATCGAGCTTGCCGTTTACCGCAGCTACGGAAAGTACGTCAATATCCTTCATGATAGATTTGAGGCTTTCCACCATATTCTGCATGGAGCTAAGCAACTGACCGGTTTCATCATGCGAATCGATCTTGACCGAAACGCTTAAATCGCCGGCAGCTATGCTTTCTGCCAGAGTGACGGCAGTGCCCACGGCGGTTTTAACCTTTCTGGCGACATAAAAGGCAAAACAAAAGATCAGAACGGCACCAACTGTCGCGCCGATAATAATCCGCCATTTCATCCTGGCCATTTCGGTCTGGACATCATCCACGTAGATGCCACTGCCGATGACCCAGTTCCAATCCTTAACCAATTTAACGTATGAAACCTTGGAAACCGGTTTGCTCGAGCCTTCTTTAGGCCACATATAGTCGATCTGGCCCTCGCCCTTGTCCTTTGCCAACGCGGCCATCTCTACAAAAAGCCTCTTTCCGTTGGGGTCCTTGGTGTCTGCCAGGCTTTTGCCGTCCATTTCCGGCTTGATTGGATGCATAACCATTTTCGGCTCAAGGTCGTTAATCCAGAAATACTCGCTGCCCTTGTACCGCAGGGCCTTAATAGCGTTGAGCGCCGCCTTTTGCGCATCTCCGACTTTAAGTTCTCCGCTCTTCACCTTAGCCTGATATCCTTCTATGGTCTTGTAGGCTACTTCAACTACATTCCGGGTGGCATCGATCTTTTCCGCCATCATGTTTTTTTCTACAAGAGGCAGAAAATAAAAGAGAATTCCGGACATGAAAAGCACAATGGTGACAATAGAAATACTGAGTATTTTGGAAAGGATTTTCCAGTTTTTGAATCTGAGCTGTTCCATTTATTGCCTCCATGATTTGTATGCGCTAGTAGCCAATGAATAGCAGCTACCTATTTATCTAAAGTTTTAACTCTTAATCGGTATTTGATTTGCCGTCTTTAATGGTTGTAAGTTAATGTAAGAAAGTGTGTGAAAGCTGATATTTGGTCAAAGGGCGCCAGTTAAGGGCGTTGCGATGGTTGACTTGGTTTAAGTTTAGGGTGCTGGTGTCGATTACAAAGAAAACCTTGGAGTATGTGGATAGATGAATCTTGTCCGCTAATTGGTACTTGCGGCAATTCTGAGCAGTTCCAAGCTCCTGGCTGATGATTTTATGAGGAGATTTAATGACATTGAAAAAGTATCTCAGCCTTCGTAACTGGAACGTCTTCTCGAAAATTCTCAGTGTATCGCTCGTTATTTTGGCCACTTGCATATGCGCTGTTTATTTCTTCCTGATCCCTGTTTATGAAAAACAACTGTTGCGTGAAAGAATGGATGCGGCAAAAAGACTTGTCGAGGTCGCTACCTCCGTTATGGCTCGACAGGACAAGCTGGCTGAGCAGGGAGAACAGAGTAAAGAAAAGGCGCAACACGCATCGCTCCAGGAACTCCGCAATCTCAGGTATGGAGAAAATGACTATTTCTGGGTTCATGACCTTGAGCCGAAAATGATAATGCATCCCACTCACCCTGAACTTGAAAATCACCCTCTGGCAAATCATCTGGATGCTTCAGGCCAGAGAGTGTTTGTCAAAATGAATGAACTTGTGGGGGCTCAAGGGGAAGGTTTTGTTGCTTATCAGTGGCCGCGCCCCAACAGCACGGTCCCGATACCCAAGATGTCGCGTATCCAGCTGTTTAAGCCGTGGGGATGGGTGATTGGAACCGGCATCTACATAGAAGATGTGCATACCAAGGCAACAACCATTCGCCATCAGGTAATTGAAATTGGGCTAATACTTGCCGGCCTCATTATTCTTTATTCCCTGTATGCTGCCAGAAGGATCAATCGACCACTACAACAAGCCTTGCAGATTGCTTGCAATTTGGCAGACGACCGGCCAGACATGGCAAAGCTCGAAGCAGTTGGCAATGATGAAACTCGCCGCCTGTTACAGGTAATGAAGGATCTGATCGTTGATATCAAGGAAGCGCGAAACTCGGCAGAATCGGCCAATCGCGCCAAAAGCGAATTTCTCGCCAATATGAGCCATGAGATTCGTACCCCAATGAATGGCGTTATCGGGATGACCGGTCTTTTGCTGGATACGGATCTTAATGATGAACAACGCGAATATGCGGAAATTGTCAGAAAAAGTGGGGAAAATCTCTTAGTACTGATCGACGACATCTTGGATTTCTCGAAAAACGAGGCAGGCAAACTGGAGTTGGAATCTATCGACTTTGATCTGCGGGCAACACTTGAAGATACTGCCGATTTACTGGCTGTCCGCGCTTCAGAAGCGGGAATAGAACTTGTCTGCCAGATAGACCCAACAGTCCCTTCGTTGCTAAAGGGTGACCCTGGCAGGGTGCGGCAGATTATTCTCAACCTTGCCGGTAATGGTATCAAGTTCACTCATAGCGGCGATGTCCTTATCAATGCCTCGCTGGATTCAGAAGACAGTAGATCTGCCGTTATCCGTTTTAGGGTCAGCGATACCGGAATAGGTATCCCAGAGTCCAGGCTCGAGGCCATTTTCAGTCCATTTACCCAGGTTGACGGTACAACCACACGAAAATACGGTGGCACCGGACTTGGACTCTCTATCTGTAAGCAGCTTGCCGAGATGATGGGTGGAGAGATCGGCGTGGAGAGTGTTGAGGGTAAAGGATCAAGTTTTTGGTTCACCTCCCGCTTTGAAAAACAGGCTGAAGCCGCGGATCGCTTCCTGAACGCAGCTGCTGATATAGCGGGGACACGGATACTGGTAGTGGATGACAATGCCACCAACCTGAAGCTGATGGACGTTTTGCTGAAGCATTGGGGGTGCCACTGCGTAACGATAGGGGATGGGAATGCTGCATTAACTCTGATGAGCGATGCTGTCGAGCAGGGCAGTCCTTTCCACATAGCGCTGCTCGACCAGCAGATGCCTCTAATGGATGGGGTGGAGCTTGGCCGCCGCATCAAATCAGATCCATTATTGCAGAATACGATCCTGATAATGGTGACATCGCTCGGTCAGCGCGGCGAGGCAGCTATGTTGAACGAGATTGGCTTTGCCGGCTATCTGTCGAAGCCAGTGCGTCAATTGCATCTTCGTGATAGCCTGCGTTCGGCTCTCGGGCGCGCTTTCGCAGAAGGCTCCTGCCAGACACTAGTTGTGACTAAGGATCCAAGGGCAGAAACGACTTTACTCTGTTCTCTGATTCTTCTTGTGGAAGATAATTTAGTGAACCAAAAAGTCGCCCAAAGTTTACTGAACAAACTCGGCTACGCTTCGGATGCTGTAAAAAACGGGCTGGAGGCAATCAAAGCTTTGGAGTTGAGGCATTATGACCTGGTGCTGATGGATTGTCTTATGCCAGAACTGGACGGCTATGAGGCGACTGGCATGATACGGGATGGGAACTCGAAGGTGAAGGATCACGCCGTGCCGATCATTGCCATGACCGCAAGCGCGATGACTGGTGATCGTGAAAAGTGCTTGTTCGCGGGCATGAATGACTATCTGGCAAAACCGGTCAATAAAGATGAATTGCGCCAGGTGCTCGAGAAATGGATCAAGAAGGGCAATCTCCCACTTAATCAGGTAATTCCCGGAGAAACTGAGGTGTTTGCGCGAGCAATTCTGTGAATTACAGTCCGGATAATTGGCCCTGAGCGCAATGACGGGTGATTTACAGGTTGGAATTGTGAAGGTTAAAGTCATGCTCCATACAGAAGTTATCAACTACTTACACTTTATTACAACCCCGCTCTGTCTGTTAGTATTTTGACGCAATTGCATACAATTCCGAATATGTATTGACACGGAATAACAGCAAGTTACAGGCGCCGCCTATTCTCTGAGCAAGTCGGAAAAGCCCCGAGAGTTACGGCACCTTTTTGGGTATTATCCACAGGTAACCGTGAGTTATCAACAGCAGTCGTGGAAAGCGCTCTCAAAGTCAATTTAATGATAAAAGGTAGTGCTTGCTTACAGCTCTTAGCGGTGGCAAATCTCATTCATATTGCTTGCGCAATATGGGGTGGAAGCTGAGCGACTCGTACTGATACGCCGCCCAGGTATGACGGTCGAGTGACTGTTGCTAACCAGGGCATTGTAAAAAGTAAGTTTCCCGGATAAAGTTTCTCTATGGACAAGGGGGAACGGTCATGACCGGGGCGGTGCCGAAGGCAAACAAAATATATTTTGCCTGCAAGGTGCTGTCTGGTTTGGTGTTGACTCTGTTTGTCCTTGTTCTATGTGCTGTCGTCACCACAAAAACCTACCTGGCTTCACCTGCCGCTGCCGCCAGGATCTCTTCTCTGCTAACCAATAAGCTTGCTCTTCCCACCCAAATTGTCGGCATCCAGCTGCGCGGTGATACCCTGATGCTCACCGGCGTCAGGGTCGGCAACCCTGTCGGCCATACAGGGTCGCCGCTTCTGACGATCAATACCCTTTCGATCTCACCCGGCTGGACTCAGCTTTTGCGTGGCCGGCGCGCCCTTGGAACATTTACCGTAGATGGGATAAAGCTTAACCTGCAAAAACAGGCTGATGGCGGGTGGAATATTGATCCTATCCGCAAACGCTTCAGTGGTGGCAAAGGTGCAACCGAGTTGTCGATAAAAGACCTGAAAATCAATAACGGAGATTTCCTGGTCAACGGCAAAGGGATCACGGGGCTATCGTTCAGGCTGAAAAACCTTGCGACCAAAGGATCGGCTGATTCCAGCGCTTCCCTGGCCTTTGATGATGCCGCCGGCAACCGCTATCTGGGTGAAGGAAGTTTTCGCTTGGGCAACGCCCCGCGGCTGGATTTTTCGTTATCTGCGCCGTCTCTTAACCTTGATCACTATGTCGGAGCGTTAAACACAGGCGGATTTCGCTGCAGCGGCGGTAACGGCAAGCTGCAGGTGAAACTTGGCCTGCAGCATGGCGTGGTGCAGGCCAATGCCGCTGCTGCATTCAGTCACCTGAAGGTTAGGAACCGTGAGGGAAGGGAAGGGAAGTTTTCCGGCACCATGACAGTAGCTGCCGCTTATAATATCAAGGGCGACAGCTGCAGGCTGGAAAATATCACCTGCAAAATAGACGAGATGCTGTCGCTGCGTGCTAGTGGTAGGCTTGACAGCCTGAAGAGCGGCATGCAATTCAATCTTGATCTAGGGATCGACAAGGTTGACCTGAACGGGTTTGCAGGGATTCTCCCCGGAATGGGCCGGGGGGGTACCACCCTGGGAGGAATGGTCAAATCCGAAAAGATCAAGCTGGCAGGAGGGGTTAAGACCGGCGTTACCGCATTGAGCGGCAGCCTGCTGATGCGCGACCTGAGGCTCACTAGGGGCAACAGAAACCTGGTGAGCGGGGTCAATGGCGACATCGTACTGGCGGCTCTCGCAGATGGTTTTGCCGCAAGGGGCAAACTGTTACAGGAGAATAGCAGAGAGAACACAGTGCTGGAAACGGTCAACGCACCTTTTACGATTCAGTTCTCCCGCAGTATGAAGCCGCAATTGGTTGCGTTGCCGAAGGTGTCGGCACGGGTCTTAGGGATCTCGCTGCAAGGTGGAGGAAGTTTCCGGCCGCTGGATAAGGAGCCGTTGGCAGTTACGCTGCAGCTGCCTGAAACCAGTGTGGTTACCCTGAATGCCGCGGTTGGAGCTAATGGTTCAAAACTGGAAGCGGGAACAGCAAAGGGTTCGCTGACACTATCCGGGGCCGGTTTCTCCGATTTTGCCGGCTCGGCGGCATTGCAGCTAAGGGGACTGAAGGGCCGCAAGGGGAGCGAGCCGTTTGCCGTTGCCGAAGCGATGTTGCAAAGTTCATTGAGGCGAACAGGTGGGCAATTAAGCGCTGCCGGAACCGCCAGGATTGACAAGGCTTCCTTTAAGGGTGCTGCAGCGGGGGGGCGTTTTGACTTCAGGGTAGCGGAAAATATGCTCTATGTTGAAAAGAGCGAGATGAGGTTTGGCGACTCGGTTGTCAGGGTTGCCGAGCTGGCAATTGCACTTCCCAGAAAAGGCGGAATAGCGAGGCCGGCCGGTTATCCGCTGCAACTGCAGCTGAGCGGGGCAGACATCCGGCATGGGCAAGCAGAGCTGACCGGAGTATCAGGAGTGGTGAGCGGCAGCTACTTTGCTGGCGGATCAGGCCTCGCTATTGAAGGTACTGCCGGAATCTCGGCCAGACAGGTTGTGTGGCGCGGCAAGGAGCTCGGCGCTCCGGAAGTTAAACTAACCTTCTCTCAATCTGCCTGGAACGGCATGATAGCTGGAAAGGCATTGGGAGGAACCCTTGCCGGCGGTTTTGTCCTTAACCCGCAGGCGGTCAGCGATGGGGTCAGGTTCAATCTGGCCTTGAAACAGGCAGAGCTGGTGCAAATGTCACAGTTATTGGATAAAAAGGCGAGCGCTGCACTTACCGGCGGCTATTTGGATCTTGCCGCTTCAGGCTTTGCCGGGCAGAGAGACATCAATTGTCGGCTGCAAGGTAAAGCGGTCGGGATATCCGTTGTCGGGGCTGGAGGCAAAGGTCTTCTAGAGAATGCCGGGTTGCAATTCGATAGCACAATTTCAAAGTCGAAGGTTAGTCTCGCTGACGCCCTGATCTCGGTTGGTGAGGGTGTCAGGGTGCAGCTTGGAGGCGAAATCAACGACCCGTTTGCGCCAACACGTTATGGCGAAATCATTTGTAAGCTCAACCGCACTCCTCTGGCTAAAATAGCTGACCCTCTTGCCAACTCTCTGCCACGGCTGCTGCAGGAAGCGGCACTGTCGGGAGAAATGGGCGTCGACGGTAAATTAACGTTGCGGAATGGGCAGCAACAGTTTGCCGGGGCTATCCATCTGGAGAATGCGGGAATCGACGCTGCCGCGCAACATGTAAAAATTTCAGGGATTAACGGCTTAATACCGCTTGCTGTCGATCTTGCGGCTAGAAGCAAAAGCCCACAGCAAAGGCCTGCCTTCAGGCGGGAAGAGTTTGACCAACGTCTCCGAAAGTTCATCAAACCTGTCGCTGATGCTTCAAAATTGACCGTCAGCAAGATCAGCTTTGGTCCTCTGGAACTGGGCGAGACAACGGCCTTTCTCAAGGCGGCAAACGGTGTGACCGATCTCTTGTCTCTAACATCATCGCTCAGTTCCGGCTCACTGCTCGGCACCGGCTATCTAAACCTGGCAGGAGGGGTAGCTTATGGCGGAGAGGTTACGGTCAACGGCCTGAGTCTCCAGCAGTTATGCGCGCTTTTCCCCAAAATCAAGGGGTATGTTTCTGGCCGCATCGATGGCATTGTCGAGCTTGACGGGGGTGGTGGCGGGCTTAAGGCCATGAATGGCTTCACCTATTTCCGGGCACGCGAAGGTGAGGGTGAAAAGATGCTGGTCAGCAGGGAGTTTCTGCAAAAGCTGGCCGGGAAAAATCTCCAAGGATTTTTCTTTCGTGACGATCGTCCATACGACAGGGGTGAAGTCAAAGCAGCCTTGGCCGACGGCTATCTCTCATTTGAGACCCTGGACATATCCCATACCAACTTTTTCGGCATCCGCGACTTGAGCGTCTCCGTAGCCGAAGCCCAGAACCGGATCGCACTGGAGCACCTGTTTGACTCGATCCGGCAGGCTGCCAGCCGCGGTAAAGCAGCTACCAGCAATGCCTCGCCTGCTGAACCTGCTCCGGCCACCGAGTTTAAATGGGAAGAGTAGGCTGGAAGCCGGATTTCAATCGACCAGGCTCTATGGTATAGTTGAGCTTATAGTGATTATCTTTTTCGGGGGTTACCGTATGAAAATATTAAAACTGCTGCTTGCCGGTGTTTCAGGGTTGTTGGTGTCGTGCGCAATCATAACAGTCAATGTCTATTTCCCGGAAAAAGCGGTCAAAGACGCCTATAAGTCTGTTGATGAGATGATGCTCAAGAGTGGAGGGGACAAGAGCGTGCCATTGGACAAGCAGCCGGGTGATACGAACAAACCCCCTGAGGACAAGCCGCTCAGCCGCCTCTTCAACCGAATCCCCTCGTTTTCTTTTGTTGCTGCCGCTCATGCGGCAGAAAACGTCGCCGACGACCTTGCCGTAGAACTGGCGGGCATGCCGGAAGTCTCCAAGGCATATGAGGACATGAACCGGAACCTGAAAAGACTCCATGAACTCTTTGCCAGCGGCGCTGTTGGTCTGTCCAGCCAAGGGTTGATCTCGGTGAAAGACAAGGCCAAGGTAACGCCCCAGGATGAAGCGCTGGTGAAAGGGGAGAACGAGAGCCGCAAAGTGGTGATAACCGGCATGGCAAAGGCGATACTTAAAATCAGCAAGCAGCCGGTTACCAAGGCTGCCATGGACCAGCTGCTCGGCAAATCGGCTGCCAGCTACGCCGAAACCAAACGGGACGAGGCAAAGCCGGGGTGGTGGATACAGCTGGCAAACGGTAGATGGGTGCAGAAGTAACCACTGCGTCATCGCTAGCAAAAAAGCCCCGCTGCCCGGCGGGGCTTTTTCATTTCATAATGACAATGTTGTCGCTTGCCCCCTTCCTATTCCGGTCGAGCTGTAGTAGTATGCTCGGCCCGCAGAGACCGGCGATACACCCAGCATAGAGGAGCAGCAATGAGCATCAATGACAGCCAACTAACTACTATTATTTCTTATATTATTGACGAAACCGGCCTCAAGCCGTTCCAGGTACAGCAGACCGTTGAACTGCTAGCCGAGGGTGCTACGGTTCCCTTCATTGCCCGTTACCGCAAGGAGCAGACCGGTGAGCTGGACGAGGTGCAGATCCGCACCATCGAGGAGCGGTACGCGTATTTCGGAGAGCTGGAAGAACGCAAGGTCTCGATTCTCTCCACCATCGGCGAGCAGGGGAAACTGACTCCGGAACTACAGGCCCGGATCGAGACGACTCGCCTGAAGACAGAGCTGGAAGACCTCTATTTGCCGTATAAACCAAAACGGCGCACCAAGGCTACCATCGCCCGTGAACGCGGGTTGGAGCCGCTGGCTGAGCTGATTGCCGCACAGGAGCTGACCACTGGTACGCTGGAGGAAGCGGCCCTGCCCTTTGTGGACCTTGAGAAAGAGGTGCCTGATGCCCGCGCTGCCCTGGAAGGGGCCGGCCATATCCTGGCCGAGCGGCTCTCAGACGATGCCGATGCCCGGGCCATGGTGCGGAGGCTCACCTGGGAACAGGGGATTTTCAGTTCGCGGGTGTCAAGCGACAAACGTGACCAGGTAACCAAGTTCGAGATGTACTACGACTATCAGGAGCCGCTGAAAAGCGTTCCTTCCCACCGGATGCTGGCCATGCGCCGGGGCGAGAAGGAGGAGGTGCTGCTACTCTCGATCCTGGCGCCTGTTGAGGAGATCCTGGCCGGGCTCAAGAAACGGCTGGCCAAGAGAGAGAGCATCTTCCGTTCGCTGCTCGAAGCAGTGGCAGAGGATGCCTACAAGCGGCTGATTGCCATTTCCATCGAGGGCGAGTTGCGGCTCCAGGCCAAGAACCTGGCTGACGAGGCCGCCATCACGGTCTTTGCCCAAAACCTGCGCAACCTTCTGCTGGCGTCGCCTGCCGGAGGCAAGCGAGTACTGGGGATCGACCCCGGATTGCGCACCGGCTCCAAACTGGCGGCGCTTGACGGCACCGGTCGGTTCCTGGAGCATGTCACCATCTACCCCCACACCGGCGAAGGGCGGGTGCCCCAGAGCAAAAAAGAGCTGCTGCGGCTGGTGGAGAATCACGCCATCGAGATGATCGCCATTGGCAACGGCACTGCCGGTCGGGAGATGGAACTGTTTACCAAGGAAACCCTGGCCGAGGCAGGCAAGCATATCGCAGTGGTGATGGTGAGCGAGGCTGGGGCCAGCGTTTATTCGGCCTCGGATATTGCCCGCGAGGAGTTTCCTGAGCTGGACCTGACGGTGCGGGGTGCCATCTCCATTGCCCGGCGGCTGCAGGACCCGCTGGCCGAGCTGGTCAAGGTAGACCCCAAGAGTATCGGCGTCGGACAGTACCAGCACGATGTCAGCCAGACCATGCTCAAAAAGGCGCTGGACGATGTCGTGGAGTCATGCGTCAACTTTGTCGGGGTAGATCTCAATACTGCCTCCTGGGCGTTGCTCTCCTATGTTTCCGGTTTGGGGCAGTCGCTGGCCAAGGCCATTGCCAAGTACCGCGACGAAAACGGGCCGTTCCCGACCCGCCAGGCGCTGCTCAAGGTACCCCGTTTCGGGGCCAAGGCGTTTGAGCAGGCAGCAGGTTTCCTCAGGATCCGGTGGGGCAGCCACCCGCTGGACAACAGTGCCGTACATCCCGAGCGCTACGCTGTGGTGGAGGCGATGGCCGCTGATCTGGGAGCGAGTCTGGAACAGTTGACCGGCGATCCGGCCCTGGCGGCCCGCATCGACCTGAAGCGCTACGTCACTGCCGAGGTGGGTTTGCCGACTTTGCGCGACATTGTCGAGGAGTTGAAAAAGCCGGGGCGCGATCCGCGCAAGGCGTTCGAGACCGCGGCTTTCCGCGACGACATCCGGGAGATCAGTGATCTGCAAGAGGGGATGGTCCTGCAGGGGGTGGTGACCAATGTTACTGCCTTCGGTGCCTTTGTCGATATCGGCGTGCACCAGGACGGGCTGGTGCATGTCAGTCACCTGGCAAACCGGTTCATCAAGGACCCCAACGATGCGGTAAGGGTAGGGGAGCTGGTAAAGGTCAAGGTGCTCTCGGCCGATCTCCAACGCAAGCGGATCGCCCTCTCCATCAAGGAGGCCGAGACCGGTGGCGGTCAGAAGCCGGAACGAACCAGAGCGGCGAAAGAGGTAACGCCCGCACCGACCGTCGCCAAGGGGGGGCTGGACCTGAGCGGCATGGCCAAGGCCGGTTTTCGGGTCAAGCGGTAGTGGCAAACGTCATGAAGTTTCACCATGTCCCTCGTCTGCTAAAACTGGCGCTCCCCATCATTCTGTCCACGTCTGCCATTACCGTGATGCAGATCATTGATGCCATTGTCCTGTCGCGCCACTCCAGCGAGGCGATGGCGGCGATCGGCCCGGCGGGGATGGCGGTGATCCTGTTCCAGGGCTTTCTTTTCGGCACAGCCGGCTATGCGGGAACCTTCGTCGCTCACTGCCATGGGCGCGGGGACGAGCAAGGGGTTCATGCTGCCACCTGGCTTGGCATCTACACCTCGCTGGCTGCCGGCATCGCGGCCCTGGTTTTTGCCTGGCCGATCGCCCAGCTCTTTCTGCTGGCCGGTCATGCACCACTGGTAGCGCAGGCCGAGCGGTCCTATTTCCTGGTCTGCATGACCTGCTCATTCTTCCCGGTCTTTGGAAGTGCTCTGACTGGTTGGCTCTCAGGCATCGGCCGACCGGTAATTGTCACCGGGGTAACCTTCGTATCGTTTGCAATAAATGCCTTGCTGGCCTGGGGGCTGGTGTTGGGTGAATTGGGGATGCCACGGCTGGGTATTACCGGCGCTGCCCTGGCAACGGTAAGCGCTCAGGCAATGGCAGCTTTTATCTACCTGCTGCTGTTTGTTCGGGCGGGGGGCTTTGGCAATGCCACTGCCAGGCGGCTCGACCGCCAGGAGTTCCGCCGCTTCCTCTCTCTCGCCATGCCGATGGGGTTGCGGATCAGCGGCGAGCTGGCGGCCTGGACCCTCTTTCTAGTAGTGGTCGGTCGGTTGGGCACCGTGGAGCTGGCCGCATCGAGCATTGCTTTCAGAATCAACGGCGCTGCCTTCTTCCCTGCCTTGGGCCTCGGCCAGGCTACGAGCATTCTGGTGGGCCACGCCCGCGGCGCAGGCAATGACGGGGAGGTGCCGGCAATTGCCTGGCAAGCTTTGGCTGTTTGCGAAGTGTGGATGCTGGCTATGGCGGCCCTGTTCGCCACTGCCTCGGAACCGTTGATGACCGTCTTTGCCGGCAGCGGCCCGGAAAGTGCCAGCATCATAGCGACCGGCTCGTTGCTTATGAAATTCGTTGCCTGCTACTGCCTGTTCGATGCAGCCAATATCATGATCGGCTGTGTCCTTGCCGCCGCAGGCGATACCCAGTGGCTCGCCCGCACGTTCTTTGTATGTACCGCGGTATTCCTGGCCTTGCTCTGGCTGCTTGACTGGATTAGGCCCGACCTGGTGGCGGAATGGACGTTGGCTACCTTGTTCGTATTTGCTACCGCGGTGATTTGGTCGCTGCGCTTTAGAAGCGGCAAGTGGGGGCAGATCAGGGTGCTAAGGGGCGCGGCTGAATTGAGCACCTAACATTCAGCCGAATGTTCGGAGCACCAGTGCTGCGGGATGTCTCAAGGTTGCGTCAGGTGTCTTTGGCAGAATAACCTCATCCGTTCTCTTGGCGGTTGTATTATGCGCCC
Source organism: Geoanaerobacter pelophilus (assembly GCF_018476885.1). Lineage (NCBI taxonomy): Bacteria > Pseudomonadati > Thermodesulfobacteriota > Desulfuromonadia > Geobacterales > Geobacteraceae > Geoanaerobacter > Geoanaerobacter pelophilus. Next base: position 259,702 of record NZ_JAHCVJ010000004.1, on the reverse strand, counting down.
TTCATCGCTTTTATGTCGCAGATACGCCGGTAATCCTCAGGGGTATCCATGTCCAGCAGCACGCCGGGATCTTCGACAGCAATACAGATAATCCGGTTTGGCTCCCGACGAACCAGATCGCGGAGAATCTGCTCATGTCCCAATTCGTCAAGAACCGACAGGGGAAATAGCAGCGGATGGCCCCGCCGGTTCCGGTTGCAGGGGATGATAATGCTGTCCGGTGACTTGCGATGTGCAAGGATCATGCTGCTGATGGTGGGCGCGGCAACCAGCGGATAATCGCAGAGGTGGACAATGACGCCGCTTTCTTCCCTGGCCAGTGAGTCACGCCCTGTCCGCACGGAGGATGACATGTCTCCACCGGGAGCATGATTGACAACGACCCGTGCGGGATAGTCCCGGACTGCCTCGGCCACCTCATGCCCCGTTTCTGAAACGACCACCACGATCTCAGCGGCGCCGCCAGCCATGAGGGCATTGAGGCAATGGCCAATTACCGTAGTCTCACCCAACGGCAGCAGCTGTTTGCAGCGCCCCATGCGGGTAGATTGCCCCGCCGCGAGCACGATGGCAGCCACTGAGCCACTCATTTCCTTCTCACTATGGAGATCAACTGGCCGACAATACTAACCGCTATCTCCTCTGGTGTCTGCGCGCCGATATCGAGCCCCACCGGTGTCACCACCCGTGTCCTCTGAGCTGCATCGAATCCCTCTTCTTCAAGAGTCTTGAGCAGGGCCTCACGCTTACGCCGGCTACCCAAAAGGCCGATGAAACCTGCCTCGGTCGCCAGGCAGCCCCGTACCGCGTCGAAGTCTGAAACATGGCCGGGCGTGGCGATCACCACAAAGCTTTCCTTGTCCGGATGCAGATGGGCGAAGGCGTCGGCAACCGTGGCGCAGATAATTTCATCGGCGCCGGGGAGCAGCTCTGTAACGGCACAGTCGGGCCGTTCATCCACCACGACCACCCGGAAACCGCAGCCGTTGGCCAGTGCTGCCACTGCCCGCCCGATATGACCGGCTCCGAACAGGACCAACAGCGGACGACGCCCATGGGGCTCGATGAAGACCGACATGCTGCCGCCGCAGGCAAAGCCGTTTTCCTCGGTCAAGACAAAATCAAGGGTTCGCGGCGTCTCGTCCTTGAGCGCCGCAAGAGCCGCATTGACAGATTCATTCTCCACCCGGCCGCCACCAACACTGCCAAGAAAGCTGCCGTCACTCCGCACCAGCATCTTGGCGCCGGCCTTGCGGGGGGACGAGCCACTATTGGCCACCACGGTGACCAGGGTATAAGGCTCTCCCCGGCGGGAGAGCCGCACCATCTCTTCATACAGTTCCAGATCGGTCATGAAGTAAATCCTTCCGCCATGGGTAGCGCTCACTCGGGTCTTTGCAATATTTTTAATAGTAACATATGGTTGGCAACTGGGCAGCATCGCCCCTTATTTTTCCGAAAGCCAATGGCGAAGGGATGAGGCAGGTAGACCAATCCTTAAACTCGATTTGCGCGAAATCTCGCACATGCTGCTGGACAGCAACCTGCCAGCCCCTGGCAGGCAGCAACCAATTCGTGGCATGGTGACCGGCGAGGTGGCCTTGTCGCTGCTCCCCAGATACGGGACATCTCAAAACTGCGCCAGATGGTTGCATCAGTATAGATGCTGACGAAGCCATCACAGGGCAATTAATGGCCGGCACTGCCATAAACGAAAAAATGATGTTAAATAGAAAAAAGGCCTCGCGGTCGGTATCGCGAGGCCTTTTAATTTATTAAGTGGTGCCCAGGGACGGAATCGAACCGCCGACACGAGGATTTTCAATCCTCTGCTCTACCGACTGAGCTACCTGGGCGAAGAAGTCATATTTTATAAATTGAAGAAGTTTAGATGTCAAATAGTTTTTGCTTTGACCGGCAAATAAAATCTGTTTTGCTTGGAGGACAAAAGGGATAATTCCTTGCCATCATTGGCACACTCCGTTATCATCAACCAGTTATGAAGCTGAAATACGGTGAGACCTCATTTGATATCAGCATGCCTCCCGAGCGGCTGCGCGGCGAGATAGCGGCCAGCCCGGCTGTTCCTGCCACATCGCCGGAGGAGTTGATTGCCGAAGCCATAGAAGGCTGCGCTTCTGTGATTGCGTCATTCAAGGCCAGCGACCGGGTGGTGATCATAACCTCGGATGTTACTCGCTATACCGGCAGCGAGGTTTATCTGCCGATCCTGGTCAACCGTTTGAACCTCGCCGGGATTGACGATAGCCGGATTGAGATCATCATTGCCCTGGGAATCCATCGCAAGCAGACCGAAGCCGAGCATCGCAGGATCCTCGGCCCGCTCTTCGGTCGTATCAAGGTGACTGACCACGAATGTGACGATCCGGGGAAACTGGTTTATCTGGGGAAGACGTCAGGCGGTGTCGAGGTCGAGATTAACCGGACGGTAGCTGAGGCGGACCGGGTCATCCTTACCGGCACCATCGGTTTTCACTACTTTGCCGGGTTCGGCGGGGGTCGCAAGAGCATATTACCCGGCGTGGCGAGCCGGAAGAGCTGCATGGCAAGCCATTTTGCCGTATTGAACCCTGGGGAAGGGGCTGGCAAGAACCCGAAGGCGGTTACCGGCAATCTGGAGGAGAACCCGGTGCATCAGGCCATGGCCGACGCGTGCGCCATGGTGGAGCCGGCTTTTATTCTCAATACCGTTCTCGGCCCGGGGAAGCGGATCATTGCCTGTTTTGCCGGAGACTGGGCTACTGCCTTTGCTGACGGATGCCGTTTTTACGGGGAGCAGTTCAGTTACCATCTCAAGGAGAAAGCCGACCTGGTGCTGGTCTCCTGCGGCGGTTTTCCCAAAGACATCAACCTGATCCAGGCACACAAGTCTATGGAGTACGCAAGCCAGGCGATCAGGGATGGCGGCGTCATGATCCTGCTGGCCGAATGTCGGGACGGCTATGGTAACGCCACTTTCTTTGACTGGTTCCGCTATCAGGAGCTGTCGGCCTTTGAATCAAGACTGCGCTCCCATTACGAAATCAATGGCCAGACCGCGTATTCCCTGCTGTGGAAAGCTCAGAGTTTTCGGATTATCTTGGTATCTGCCCTGCCGCCCGAAGAGGTGCGCACCATGGGAATGACCCCGGCACGGTCGCTGGTTGAGGCGATGGCCGTGGCCGAAGGGTTGCTGCCGGATGATTTTGCAGCCTATGTTATTCCGGAAGGCGGCACGGTGTTACCGGTATTATCGTAGGGGCGGCCCTGTATGGCCACCCTGAAACCGGGCAACCACCCAGGGTTGCCCCTACAGGTAAATTTATGCTTTCACAGAAAATTCTTGATGAACTGAAAAAAATCGTCGGCCCTGATAATGTCGCCACTGACCGCCAGGACCTGATCTGCTATGGCTACGACGCTACCCAGATGGAGTTTCTTCCCGATGCGGTGGTTCACCCTGGTAGTACGGACGAGGTGGCGGCGGTTTTGAAGCTTGCCAATGCCGCAAAATTTCCGGTTTTCCCGCGCGGCGCCGGCAGCGGCTTTACCGGCGGCGCTCTTCCCAAGGGGGGCGGAGTGGTGCTGGTTGTGACCAGGCTGAATCGCATCCTGCGGATCGACACCGAAAACCTGATAGCCGAGGTGGAGCCGGGGGTGGTCACCGAGCAGTTTCAGCAGGAGGTTGAAAAGTTGGGATTATTCTACCCGCCAGACCCGGCCTCGCTCAAGTTCTCCACTCTGGGAGGCAATGTGGCGGAAAATGCCGGTGGCCCCCGCTGCGTGAAGTATGGTGTCACCCGTGACTTTGTCATGGGGCTGGAGGTGGTGCTGCCTACCGGCGAGATCATCCGCACCGGCGGCGAGACCTACAAAGGGGTGGTCGGCTACGACCTGACCCGGCTGCTCTGCGGCTCGGAAGGGACCCTCGGCGTAATCACCAAGATCATCTTCAAGCTGTTGCCGCTTCCAGAGGCGAAGAAGACCATGCTGACCATCTTCGACTCTATCGATGGCGCTGCCAAGGCGGTCTCCACGATCATCGGCAACAAGATTATCCCGACTACCCTGGAGTTTATGGATTATGCCACCCTGCAGTGTGTCAACAAGCGGTTCAGTCTGGGGATCCCGGACAACGGCCGGGCAGTGTTGCTGATCGAGGTTGATGGCGATCGCGATCTGATCGAAAAGCAGGCGACTCGCATTCAGGAGCTGATCAAGCCTCTCGGCTTGGTGGAGTGCAAGATTGCCAAGGATGCTGCTGAGTCGGAAGCGCTCTGGAAGGTGCGGCGGCTGGTGTCGCCAAGCTTGCGGGACGTCAATCCGGACAAGTTCAACGAGGATATCGTGGTGCCGCGCTCCAAGGTGCCGGATGTCATCCGGGTGATTGAAAAGATCCAGCAGCGGTATGACATCCCGATCGTCAACTTCGGCCATGCCGGCGACGGCAACATCCATGTCAACGTGATGATCGACAAGTCGGTGCCGGGCCAGGAGGAAAAGGCCCACAAGGCCATTGCCGAGATCTTCCAGGCAGCCCTCGATCTGAACGGCACCATGTCCGGGGAACATGGGGTTGGCCTGGCCAAGCAGCCTTACATTCACCTGGAGCTTAAACCGGCCCAGGTGGCGGCGATGCAGGCGATCAAGCAGGCGCTGGATCCTAACAATATTCTCAATCCGGGCAAAATGTTTCCGGTGGGGCAGCAATGCGCTCCCGAGTGAAAGGGCAGTTCTGTGGAAAATAAGAATAAGAATTCTGAAGCCCTCAAGCGAATCGAGAGCGAACTGAAGAAATGTGTCAAGTGCGGCGCCTGCCGCGCCCATTGCCCCGCGTTTGCCACCTTCGGCAAAGAGCCTGCAGTGGCCCGTGGCAAGGTCGCCCTGGCCCAGCATCTGCTGAAAGGTGATATTGAACTTGACGATGCCACTTATAGTGCCATGTCCAAGTGCCTGCTCTGCGGTAGCTGTGTCGAGAAATGTCCTAACAACGTGCCGACGGATGAGATCGTCATGGTGGCGCGCGAGGCGCTCTCCAATCAGCGTGGTTTGACCACGTTCCATTCGGCTGTGGGGCGCGTCATCGCCAATCGCTCCCTGATGAAGTTCGGAGCTGCTGCGGCCCGCATCCTCGGCCCTCTGTTTTTTCGCAAAGTGCCCGAGACCTCGGGCTTAAGGCTTCGCTTTCCGCTGCCGTTTGTCGGCGGCAAACGCCATATCCCGCCGCTGGCGAAGAAACCGTTTCTGGAGCGGCACCCCGAAGTGATCCCCGGCGAGCCGGGCAAACCGCGGATAGTCTACTTTGTCGGCTGTATGACCAATTTCTGTTATCCGCAGGTGGGTGAGGCTGCCCTGGCCCTGTTCCGGCATCTCGGCTGTACGGTGATTATTCCGAAAAACCAGCAGTGCTGTGGCTTGCCCGGCATGTCCGGCGGCGATCTTGACACGGTGCGCGAGTTGGCAGAGGCAAATCTGGCAGCGCTGGAAAAGTACGAGGCAGATTATATTATGACTGCCTGCGCCACCTGTGGCGGCGCACTGCACAAGTTCTACCCCAACCTAATCGGCAAACGCCATCCGGCATTGGCCGCCCGGTTGAAGGCCGTGGCGGACAAGACAGTGGATGCGGCGCAACTGCTGCATAAGCTTGGACTGAAACCGGAAGAGACCGGGGCCGGCAATGAGGTCAGGATAACCTACCATGACCCTTGCCACTTGCGGACCCGCGCCATAACCAGTCAGCCAAGAGAGCTGCTCCGAGGGGCACCGGGGATCGAACTGGCAGAGATGGAAGGGGCCGACAAATGCTGCGGTCTTGGCGGCACCTTCAACGTCTATCACTATGAGAGCTCGCTGGCGATCAACAAGATGAAGAGCGCGGCGATCATCAAGACCGGTGCCCAGGCAGTGGCCACCGGCTGTCCGGGTTGCATGATGCAGCTTTCCGATGGTCTGAAACAGCATGGCAGTTCCGTTCAGGTGGTGCATACCCTGCAGGTTCTCGCCCGGCGACTGCTTAAATCCTGACCGGAAACAAAAGCTGTTCCCTGGCATTTCCTCGCCCCTTCCGGAGAATTAATAAGTCCCGGAAGGGGCCTCCTTCCTCATTAATCTCAATTTGCATCGCCATATTAAAATTTTATTGACACTTTGCAGGTCTACCAGTATTTTTTAGCACCAATAAAAACCGGTTTGATTTTGTTGTTTATCGTCCAGTCCAGCGGCAAAGTGTAAATCCCATCTTCTTGGTTCCGGGCTTTTTCAAGGGCCAGTCGCAAGCTGTCTGATGGGTTTTTTTGTATCCGCCATCGGTGCATAAATGTCTGATTACAATATAGGGGCCAAGATCAAGAAGCTCCGGCTTGCTAAAAAGCTTACTCTCCAGGCTGTGGCCAAGGAGACCGGGTTTTCGCCTGCCTTAATCTCCCAGATAGAAAACAATAACGTATCGCCACCGATTGCAACGCTTTCCAAGATTGCGAACTTCTTCGATGTGAAGATCGGGCTGTTTTTCATCGAGGATGAAGAGGAGTGCCGTTACGAGGTGGTTCGCAAGGGGGAAGGGAAACTTATCCCGCGGGTCATCTCCCGCTCAGGGACAAGTCAGGGCTACTCCTATGAATCCCTTTCGTTTCGCAAGCAGAACAAGAAGATGGAGCCGTTCCTGCTCACAGTGACTGAAAAGGCCCACGAAGAGAACACATACAGCCACGATGGTGAAGAGTTTCTTTTTGTGGTGCAGGGTGAAGCGGAACTGCTGCTTGAAGATGACAGGCTAACCCTTGCCGCAGGAGACTGCGTTTATTTTGATTCTTCGCTCCGGCATCGGCTGCTCTCAAAAGACGGGAGCGAGGTCAAGGTGCTGGCGGTCGTTACCAGATAAAATAATTCCCGGCAGCTTTCGATTATTACGTTGGTCTTTATAAAGAATTTCTTGAGGAGGAATTGCAGTGAAAAATTCAATGTACCGGAAGGATGGCCAAGATGTCTAAGAGCGCGATCAAACCATCACTAAAGAACCCATTTGCCCCGGCCGAAGTGGTGGAATTCACCATTCCAGGCGAAATTTCAAGGACAACCGGCGGTTATGAAGAGGCGATGCAGGAAGGGTATGACCTTATTCAGCGGCCGATCAAGTCGGTAAGTATCGCCCAGATTGAAAAGCAGCATTTTAAAAAGAGGATGACGGTATGGGAGAGGCTGAGAGTGCTCTCCGACAAAGAACCAAATGTTCTCTATCAGAACTGGGGTAAGAATCTGGACGGCGCCTCACTGGTAACGGCCATTCTCAATATCGGCGGTCGAGATGTTGCTGTTTATGGTCATGATTTCACGGTAAGGGCTGGTTCCATCGATGCCACCAACGGCAGCAAACTGGCCAGGCTCTTCAATATGGCAGGCGAGAAGGGGATTCCGCTGATCGGTATGAACGATTCCGCCGGGGCCTTTGTGCCGGCCGGGGTCGGCGGTCTCGACGGCTATGCCGAGGCGTTCACCGCCCTGCGCAAGATCAGCGGCGTGGTGCCGTCTATCATGTGCATGTTCGGCTTCAATGCCGGCGGCGGTTCTTATCTGCCGCGTCAGGGGAGCTTCGTGATTCAGCCCAACGACACCTTCTTCGGACTCACCGGTCCCGGAGTAGTCAAGTCGGTGCTTGGCGAGGACATCACCCCTGAAGAACTCGGCGGACCAAAGGTTCACGGAAAGACGGGGGTTGCAGACCTTACCGTTGCCGACGAAGTTGCTGCGCTGCGGACAGCAGTGCGGTTGCTCTCCTACATCCCTGACAATAACAATATGGCACCACCATTCCAGGAAACCAGCGACCCGCTTGACCGCAAGACCTGGGAAATCAATACCCTGTTGAAAAAGGCCTTCAACTCTCCGACTGGGTTCAACACCCCGTTCGATGTCTCCATTGTTATCCAGCAGATTTGCGACCATGGCGACTATTTCGAGCTTCAGCCGGAGCGCGCCAGGGAAGTGGTTACTGCCTTCGGTCGCCTTGGTGGCCAGGTAGTTGGCTTCTGCGCCAACAACTCAGCAGTCTCTTCCGGCCAGATCGATTGCGATTCCGCGGTGAAGATTGCCCGTTTCGTTCGTTTCTGCAACATCTACAATATCCCGATCATCTTCATGGAAGACACCACCGGCTTTTTGCCGGGGCGCGAGCAGGAAGCCCGTGGTATCGTGCAGGCCGGCCGCTCCATGCTCGATTCCATCGTCGATGTCCGCACTCCGCGGATTCTGCTGATTCTGCGCAACGCCTACGGCGGAGCTTATGCCTCTTACAACAACTATCCCACCGGCGCTGACCTGGTGCTGGCGCTCCCCACTACCCGTCTGGCGGTTATGGGACCTGCCGGCAAGGAGTTCGTCTACAAGGACGATCTGCGCAAGGTACGGGCAACTGCCGCTGACATGGTCAGAAAAGGCGCTGAAGAGCGGATCAAGGCCGGCATGGAAGCCGGAGCTGCAAAGCTTGACGCTGAGAAGGAAGCTGCCGAATGGCTGAAAGGCCAGGAAGTGGCCTTGAACCAGCGCTATGAAAAAGAGCTGATGAACCCGAAAGAAGGTCTGTCACTGGGCTCGATCTCCTCCATCGTCATGCCGACCGATCTGCGCAAGGTGCTTGGCGAGAACCTGCACTTCCTGCTGCGTCACTACAAACCGGCACCGATGGGTGGCCCGCAGCGCGAGTTCCATTAAACACTGATTTTAAAAAATTATATTTTATATTGGAGATAGAGACCAATGACCGATCTGTATATGAACAACCCCCTGATTCACCGGGACCGCCGCCTGGGCCAGTCCCCCTCCGAGTGGGTCCGCTCATTCGCCTGTGAAGACCTGAAGCCCCTCATTGTCTGTCGCGGACCGATCCGGAAAGAGGCGATGGATGTTTTTGAAGAGATGGGGATAACCCATTACGGCATCCTGCTCTCCGAGAAAGATTCCATTGTCTATGCCAACGCCCTGGCGCCGGAACTGCGCCAGTTGACCGATTCCAACCGCGTTCACCGGGTGCCCGACTATACCGGCGCCAGCAAGGAAGAGCGAGTCGAGCGGATCGGCCAGATCATCCAGATCGCCAAGGACAATAACTACGATGCGATCTTCGCCGGTTACGGCTTCATGGCCGAAGACGAAGAGTTCGTCGCCGAGATCGAGAAAGCCGGCCTGTCATTCATGGGGCCGAACTCCCGCACCCAGGCCGATGCCGGCAAGAAGGACGAAGCCAAGCGGACCGCCCTGGCGGTAGGGGTAAGCGTTACCCCAGGTATCAACAATGTCACGGCCCGCACCCTGGTGAAGAAGTATCCTACGAGGGACAAACTGCTGGCTCTGGCCAAGGCTGAAGGGATTGAGCTTGACGCCAAGGTTGCCAAAGATACCAAGCTTTCGCTGGAGGACTTGGCCGACGAAATTCTCTACGCCTCATACGAGAAGGGACTCGACCTCTACTCCATCGAGGAGCTCTCTGCTCAGGTGCAGGTCGAAGTGGAGAACATGTTCAAGGAGTACCCGGGGAGCCGGATTCGCCTCAAGGCGATCGGCGGCGGCGGCGGTAAGGGCCAGCGGATTCTCGGCGCCTCTCTCCTGTCAGTCAAGAATCCGACTGCGAAGCAGATCAAGGAAGCGGCAGTCGAAACCCCGACCCTAGTGCGCGAAGTCCTGAATGAAGTCAAAGCCAACGGCATCGGCGACAACAAGAACGTGCTGGTCGAGCTTAACATCGAACAGACCCGCCACAACGAAATACAGCTGGTAGGGAACGGCGAATGGTGCGTCTCCTTGGGTGGCCGTGATTGCTCTCTGCAGATGCATGAGCAGAAGCTGCTGGAAATCTCCGTAACCCAGGAAAGTCTGGCCCTGGCAATCGAAAAGGCGAAGGCCGCAGGGCGCAAGGCAGAGGTGAAGGCCCTGGAGAGCGATCTCAAGGTTCTCAAGAGGATGGAAGAGGACTCCACCAAGTTCGGCCAAGCTGTAGGGCTTGATTCTGCATCAACCTTCGAGTGTATCGTTGACCGTGACCGTTATTACTTCATGGAGGTCAACACCCGGATTCAGGTGGAGCACCGGGTTTCCGAGCTCTGCTACTCTCTCAAGTTCACCAACCCCAAAGACAAGAACGATTTCTTCATCGTCGAGTCACTGGTTGAAGCGATGGCGCTTCTGGTAAAGCACAAGAAACGGCTCCCCAAGCCGGAGCGTATTCCCCGCTTTGGTGCTGCCGCCGAGGCTCGGCTTAATGCCACTGACAGCTCTCTCTCTCTCCGCATGCCGGCGGGATGATCAGATATTGGTCGGCGCCGATCGAAGGCGAGATCCGTGACGACCAGGGAATCTGCCTAGTCAATCCGGATACCGGCATGTTCATGCGCTACAAGGTGGCCGGCGCCTATGACTCAAACATCGCCCTGCTTCTCACCAAGGGCGAGGATCGTCTTGCCAGCTATCAGCACCTGTCAAAGGTCCTTGGCAAAACAACCCTCCGCGGTTCCGACATGGCCACCAACCTGGAATTCCACTATGGCCTGGTCAACTGGTTCCTCGGCCAAAATGTCATGGCCAAGCCGACCACCCGTTTTGTCGTGCCTTATCTCACCCTGGTCGGCCAGTTGAAGGAAGAGGCGAGCAAGCTTGATACCGTTGCTGCATTCCTCCAGCTTAAAAAGCATTATGCCAAGAAGATGGCCGAGCAGTTCCCCGATGACCCGAATGTCGGCAAGACCATGTCGCAGATTATTGACCGGAAGGGGACACTGGTTACCCGCCCCATGGACAAGCTGCTGGAAGATCCGCACCTGCTCTCCGGCTGGCTCTCTCTTAACCGTAGGAACTTCACCATGGAGAAAGGGAAAGTAGTTTGGCATGACAACCCCTTTGTTATCCTGGCTGATACCTATGAATACCTGAACATGAACTTTGACCCGGCTGCTCCGGCTGCCGATGTGATCTGGAGCCATGATAACGAGCTGCTCCAGAAAGGTCTCAGCTTTTACTCGACGCTCTCCGAAAAGTTCAAGCTCGGGATGCACGAGTTCGACAAGCTTTCTGTTGTGCTGGAAAAGGAAAAGCCACAGGGTGGTTTTTCTGCAGAAGAATGGGCAGGGATCCAGTCAGCTCATATGGGGTTCGAGGCCGGGCTGGAACTGCTCGGCATGCTGTTCGTAGTCGCCGATAACACCAAGTTCTGGGACTTCAAGGTGGAAGAGGACCTGGAGGTTACTATTCCTGAATACCTGAACGACACAGAACTGCAGGTCCGCATGAAAAAGATACTGGTACCGCCACCTGCCACCAAGGCTGACGAGATCGTCGCTATCTGCGGCGGCATGTACTATGGTCAGGAAGCACCTGGCTTGCCACCGTTCGTGCAGGAAGGGATGCATTTCGAAAAAGGCCAGGCCCTCTACATCATCGAGGTTATGAAGATGTTCAACACTGTCCGGGCCACTTTCTCCGGCACTATTGACAAGATCATCATGCAGGGTGCGGACGGTAGCATCGTACAGAAGGGGCAGCCGTTGTTCAAGGTCACTCCGGACGAGAAATTCGTTGAAGTCAACCCGGATGAAATCAAGCAGCTGAAACGAGAAAAGACGATTGCCTATATGAAAGCTATTATCTAGGAGGATAAAGTGAGAAAAGGTAAATTTATAGTTATCGAGGGAATCAGCGGCTCGGGTCAGCAGGTCAAGGCAGCTATTGTCGCTTTGCACAAGGCGCTGGTCGAACTTAAATACGATGTGGTTGAGTGTGCGAATCCTGATTCCGGGAGGGTGAAGGAGCTGGGCATGGAGTCGATGCTCAACTGGCCATTCGGCAAAAATGCCCGGGCAGACTTCCTGTTTGAAGGCGCAGTACGTACTGAAATCTTCAAGAATATCGTTGCCCCGGCACTTGAGCAGGACAAGATCGTGCTGTGCAAGCAGTCGAGCATTTCTTCCCTTGCCAATGCCTGGGTAAGCGGCCACACGAAACATTTCGACGTGTTGCGGCATTTTGACAAGATTTCACGGGGGTTCCTCTTTGAAGACGAGATCTTCCCCGACCTGACCATCTTCATCGATGTCCCTGCGGAAGAGGCTTATGAGCGGATTGAGGATGTGCTTGAGATTCATCACGAAGGTGGTCTCGAATATTATCAGCAGATGCGCAACTTTTACCTCAAGGAAGTTTCCCGCTGGCATGGGGTCAGGGTTGATGCCTCGGCCAGCAGGTCTGCAGACGAGGTCAATGCCGAAGCGTTGGCTCAGGTAAAGAAAATCCTGGGGCTATAAGTCAATATCTGAAGCGGCACTGATGTAACACAAAGCAACCGAAGGAGAACATGATGGGTATTAGCGACAAGAAAAAGGCCTGGAGCGAAACTGTTGTTGCCAAGAATATAACCAGGGCCCCGGAAAGAAAGCCGCAGTTTCTTACCAGCTCAAATATTGAGATGGACCGATGCTTCACCCCTGACTTCGAATATCCCGGTTACGAGGAGGAGCTGGGCTTTCCCGGCCAGTTCCCGTATACCCGCGGTGTTCAGCCAACAATGTACCGCGGCCGGTTCTGGACCATGAGGCAGTATGCAGGATTCGGTACTGCGAAAGAGTCCAACGAGCGCTATAAATACCTGCTTCAGGCCGGTCAGACAGGACTTTCAGTCGCCTTCGACCTGCCAACCCAGATGGGCTACGATTCTGATGCATCCATGAGCCAGGGCGAGGTCGGCAAAGTAGGAGTTGCCATCGACTCTTTAGCCGACATGGAGATCCTTTTCGACGGGATTCCGCTCGACACAGTATCCACCTCCATGACGATTAACTCAACGGCGGCGATCCTGCTCTGCATGTACATTGCCGTGGCCGAGAAGCAGGGTGTTTCAGCGGACAAGATTTCCGGCACTATCCAGAACGATATCCTCAAGGAGTACATGGCCCGCGGGACCTACATCTATCCGCCGAAAGAGTCGATGCGGATCATCACCGACATCTTCGCTTATTGCAAGGACCATGTGCCCAAGTGGAATACCATCTCCATATCCGGCTATCATATTCGGGAGGCCGGTTCCAGCGCAGTGCAGGAAGTTGCCTTCACCTTGGCCGACGGCATTGCTTATGTTGAGGCTGCCATCAAGGCCGGGCTGGACGTGGACGAATTTGCGCCACGACTGGCTTTCTTCTTTAATGCGCACAACAACCTGTTTGAAGAGGTTGCCAAGTTCCGTGCCGCCCGCAGGATGTGGGCAAAGATCATGAAGGAGCGGTTCGGCGCAAAAGATCCGAAATCGCAGATGCTTCGCTTTCATACCCAGACAGCGGGATGCACCCTTACGGCACAACAGCCGGATAACAATATCATGCGGGTAACTATTCAGGCTTTGGCCGCAGTGCTCGGCGGCACCCAGTCTCTGCATACCAACTCCCGCGATGAGGCGTTGGCTCTGCCGACGGAAGATTCGGTCCGCATTGCGCTTCGTACCCAGCAGGTGATCGCCTATGAGTCTGGTGCAGCTGATTCTATCGACCCTCTTGCTGGCAGCTTCCTGATAGAGTCACTTACTGACCAGATCGAAAAGGCGGCAACTGATTACATCGAAAGGATCGACAAGCTTGGTGGGGCGGTAGAGGCCATTTCCAGAGGGTTTCAGCAGAAAGAGATCCAGGATTCGGCGTATGCCTACCAGAAGTCGATCGAGTCAACCGACCTGGTTATTGTCGGTGTCAATAAATTCACTGTTGCCAGCGAAGCTGCGCCGGAACTGCTCAAGGTCAAGGAAGAAGTCGAAGTTTCTCAGAAGAAGGCGCTTGCGGCTATGAAGGCAGGTCGTGACAGCGCTAAGGTCAGCGCAACGCTGCAAAACCTTGAGGCGGTAGCCAAAGGCTCCGACAATGTCATGCCTGCCATACTCGATGCTGTCAAGGCTTACGCAACACTTGGCGAGATCGCGGACGTCTTCCGCAGGGTCTTCGGCAAGCACACCGAGACAGTCGTTCTCTAATTAATCACGCACCATCCTGGAGCGGCCCACATGGGCCGCCCTCTTTATTTCGCTGCCTGTTTCCAGTTTGTAACCGGGTTGTGATATTAGTCGATTATTCTGACAGGAGTCGTTCGATGTTGACCAAAATCAATCATATCGGTGTTGCCGTAAAATCTATCGATGAGGCCCTGCCATTTTACCGCGATCAGCTTGGCATGGCTTTCAAGGGGAGCGAAGAGGTTCTGGAGCAAAAGGTCAAGGTCGCCATGTTACAGGTAGGCGAATCAAAGATTGAGCTGCTTGAGCCGACCTCGCCAGAGAGTCCTGTGGCAAAATTTCTTGAGAAAAACGGCCCAGGGATCCATCACCTGGCATACGAGGTTGCGGATATCGTCGCTGCTATTGCCCACCTGAAAAAAGAGGGGGCCAGGATGATTGACGAGACCCCGAGGAATGGTGCCCATGGCACCCTCATTGCCTTTGTTCATCCGAAAAGCAGTAACGGCGTATTGACAGAATTGTGTCAGGCTGGGCATTAGCGAGCTATAATTGTGCGATTTCAGTAACATTGTTTGAAAAAATCGCTTGACTTGCGTTTGATAATTCGTATATTTATGACTAAATTTTAGAACATTATGGTTCCTGGGTTAGCTGTAGAGCTGATCGCCGGAACCGCTTGTGGCGCCGGTGCGGTGATTGGCCATTATGAAAAATGAACACAGGCGCTTGACAGATGGAGTATTGCTGTATAAACTTACGCAAATTTAACGGTCCATGCAGATGACATACACTAGACAGACCACACATAAGAGGCCGCGAGCCTTGAAGGTGCAAGCTGACGGTTATTCAAGCTTCTGCAGGAGTAGTGTTGTGAAGACGCCCGATTCGTACGGAATGAAGTGATCCCTGTGCGGCATCGGGTTTTTGTTATTCATCTTTTTACCATGTCATAGCAGTCTCATGTCCATGAACGAAAGGTGGTGATTTCCGTTCCTGTAAGAACCGCAACACGCAGCAAATAAATTTAAATGAGTTTTTATCAACCATGAAGGGGGTATTACACATGAAGAAAAAATTGATCGTAGCAGCTACCGCCGGAGCCCTTACCCTGGCAGCATCACAGGCATTCGCCCTTGAAAACCAGTTCAACGGTATGTACAAGCTGAAGTACATTGTTGGCAACTATGAAACAGGTGGTTCTGCTTATCTTACACCTAACAAGAAAAGTGCTACTGCTGCCAACTACTTTGAGCAGCGCGCCCGCATCTTCTACACTGCCAAAGCAACTGAAGGGCTTGCTCTCAAGACCGGTTTTGAGATCGATTCCGTATTCGGTGATCGTGCCCAGAACCTTGCTTCGCGTGGTAGTGGCGGTGCTCTGGAGTCTGACGCCACCAACCTTGAAACCAAGTGGGTCTATCTCGATTTTGCCATCCCATCTACTCCGGTTAGTGTAAAGGCCGGTATCCAGCCATACAAAGATGCGATCAAAGGGACCTTCCTTGACGGCGATATCGCCGGTATTTATGCCTCCGGCAAGTTTGGTGCAGCTACCACCGGTATTGGTTATTTCCGCGCCTATGAAGGCTATAGCAACGGTTTTGTTATTGCCCCGCGCGGTACCGACAACCTTGACATTCTTGCAGTTGATGCTGCTTATGCACTTACCAAAAACATTAATGTTGGTGGCGCCTATTACCTCTACGCTGACTACAGAACTGCTGCTGCCAAAGTCATCAATACCTTGGCCCTTACTGCTGACGCCAAGGTTGGTCCGGCGACCATCAGCGGCTTTGCTGCCTATCAGGGCGGTTATAGCAAGGGCAACACCACTGGCGTAAGCAACCGTTCGGTCAGCGCCATGGCTGCCAACGTAGCGGCTAAGATGCCGGTTGGCCCAGGTACTGCCAAGGCTGCATTCCTCTTTACCTCCGGCGACAAGAAGACTACTGACAGCGTGGATCGCACTTGGACCAGCGCTACAACCAATATCCAGGGATCGAATACTGGTGTTGTTACCTCTTCATCAACTGCAGGAGTTACCGTTCCGAACACCACTGTCCAGACCCCTGCTGCTACAGCCGCCAACTCCTACAATGAGTCCGGCATGATGCTCCTCAACCGTAACACCGCTGCCGGCGGGACCTCGACTGACCAGGAAATCTTCTACACCACCTCGGGCGTTGGTGGTAGAGGTGTTACCCTCCTTACCTTTGGTTACGATGCCAGCATCACTCCGAAACTGTTTGTGAACAGCAATGTCGGTTTTGGTTTGAACTCAGCCAGCAACGGCGGCAACGGCAATCAGTTTGTCGGCACCGAGATCAACACCGAAGTCGGCTACAAACTGTATGACAACCTGACCTCCAGCGTCCAGGCTGCTTATGTGTTCCTTGGCGACTTCTACAAGAATTCTCTTGGCACTGGCAGCGACCCGGTCAACCCTTACACTGCTCGGGTAGTTCTTAGCTACACTTTCTAATTCATGTTGTCTTGATGGACTTGAGGCGGGCTGCAAAGCCCGCCTTTTTTTGTTTGACATGTCTTTGTCTTGCCGTTAATTTCACTCTGTTCTCCGTACGATATCGGGAGGTATGCATGACCAGATCGAAGCTGATGATGTGCCTGTTATTTATAATCCTTTGTACGTCTCTGAATGCTTGGGGCGGGCCACTCAAGCTTTTTGTGCCTGAGTTCAGGATCGCCGGAAGCGGAGCGCCGGATGAAATGAAGGCAACGCTTGCCTCACTGTTCGCCTCAAGGATTGAAGGGGATGCTGTGCAGGTGGTTGATTCTGCCCAGGTTGCAGATGCCACTGCCGCAGGCTCCTATTCCGCGATTGGTAAAATTTTCAGCATTGACCTGCTGGTCAGGGATAAGGTCGGAAAGAACATTGCAAGAGCTTATGAGCAGGGAGAGTCGGCAGACGATGTGATCCCTGCTGTGGGCCGTCTTGCGCAGAAAATCGGCAAGGAACTGGCAAAAATCCCCAGCTTGGAGCCTGCGACTGTTTCAGTTGTAAAGCCCTCGGCACCCGTAACTGCTGAAATTAAGAGTTCAAGTGTAATCAGACCTATTGCTCCGGTCGTGGTGCCGCCGCCTCAAAGCGAGATTATAAGGCCTGATCCGGTGAAAAAGCTTGCAGAGAGCGGTATGATCGGCCAGAGGCTTGATGGTGCGATGGTGGCCATGGCCCAAGGTAAAACCTTGCCGGGTGACGAGCGTGAACTGTTTCTGGCGCTCGAACGGGAAATTCGTTTGTATCGGCAGGCAAAGACACTAACACTGCTTGCAGCAGTGAGCGATTTCCGGGCAAGCGAAAAAATTCTTGGTATTGATTCTGCGGATCTCGACGGTGATGGCGATTTAGAGCTGTATGTAACCTTGGTGCGTGGAGAGAATTTGACGTCGCAGGTTTGGTCGGTCGCTAATGGCAACCTGGTCAAAGTTGCCACTGACCTGCCATATTTTTTCCGTAGGGTTTCGGTTGGTAATGGCAAAAGTAAAATCCTGGCACAAGGAATGGGGAGCGATACCGACTTCCAGGCCGAGATCGGGGAAGTTGTTAAAAAGGGCAATACCTTCGAGGTTAGGCCATTTCGTAAGTTTACTTCTCCCATTTCAATATACACTATCGGTTGGATCGATGCCGGCGACGGAAAACTCTTTTCCGTATCCTACAGCGAGGATGGCTACCTTGTGCTGAAGGACGATAAAAACGAAGAACTCTGGAGGAGTTCAGACCGGTTCGGCGGATCAGAGGAGTTTTTCAGCCGGGAAGACCAACAGAATGTCAGGGTAACTGGCGAATTGTATCGGAAGGCCTATCTTGATCAGAGAATCATTGCAACGGCGAACGGTGAATTGATCGTCCCGAGAAATGAGGGTATCTGGACTACTGGCACCGGACGATCGTTTTCTAAAAACAGCATCTACGCATTTGCCTGGAACGGAGCGGTCCTTGATGAGCGCTGGCACACTCGCGAGAGCCGGCATTACCTGGCTGACTATTTTTATGATGAACTGCGCAAGGAACTGGTGCTGCTTGAAGTGATCAAAAAAGACGGCATTATTCAGAAGGGCGCAAGTGCCATTTCAATCAAAAAGGTAGATTGAGCCGCGCTGGCGATAACCGCTATTTACGGATTGAACGGGACGGTTTGCACCGTCCCGTTTTCTTGGGTTATACATTGACTTTCAGGCAGCATGTTGCTAGCATCCCACTGTTTTGCATTTACCGGGCGGCTACCGCTAACGCAAAGATCAGCTTCATTATGGAACATGTTTAGGATAGCGTATGTACGATCCGAATCGCATAGATGCCCAGTTGCCTCGGGGGGTCACTGATTTCCTCCCTGATATCGCCGACAAGATAGGTCATATTCAGGGGCGAATCCAGCGGGTATTTGAGTCGTGGGGGTTCAGAAGGATAATGACCCCGATGCTTGAATTTGAGGATGTCCTGGCTTTGGGTATGGGCGAAGGCCTCCGTTCGCGGACCTTCAGGTTCGACGATCGTCAGAGTGGCCGAATGCTGGCTGTGCCGCCGGACATTACTCCTCAGGTCGCACGCATTGTCGCCACACGCATGCGAGGTTTACCGTTCCCCCACCGCCTTAGCTACCTTGGCCGGGTTTTGCGTCATGCTGAGATTCAGTCTGGCCGGAGTCGAGAAATACTCCAGGCGGGTGTAGAACTGATCGGGCTGGAGTCGCCGGAAGCTGATGCCGAGATGATTGCCATGGCCATTGAGGCGCTGCAGTCTCTTGGGTTTGAAGATTTCAAGCTGGATATCGGCCAGGTTGAATTTTTCCGTGGCATCATGGACGCCGCAGCACTGGATGAAGAAACAACTTGGCGGATTAAGTCAGCTATTGGCAAAAAAGATGTTTCAGCTATTGGGGGTATCCTTAATGGTCTGCAGCTTTCTGATACAATAAAAGAGGCAATTGCCTCGCTGCCTCGTCTCTTCGGCGATCGCCGGATACTCGCAGAAGCCGAGCGGGTTGCCGTGCATGAGCGATCGAGAAAGGCGCTAAGCAACATTGAGCAGGTGCTCGAAATTCTTGATCTTTATGGCTTGTCACAGTATTTGACCATAGATCTTGGCGAGATTCGAGGGCTTGATTACCATACCGGGATAACTTTCGAGGGGTTTGTTGCTGGTTTCGGCGAGGCCGTATGCAGCGGTGGCCGGTACGACCAGCTGATGGAGCGTTACGGCTGCCCGGCGCCGGCTACAGGTTTTGCCTTCAATATCCTGTCCCTAATGTCGGCCCTTGAACGTCAGCCCGATGTCCAATCAAGCGTTGTCCGCGATTTTTTGTTATTCAATGCGGAAGAGAATCGGGAAGAAGTTCTTAAAGTTGCAAAATGCCTTCGGGAAATGGGATATTCTGCCGTCAGAGACATTATCAGACGGGATTACGCCAGCTCACTTGAGTATGCCCGTCAGGCTGGAATACGCAGGATGCTTGTTGTCGGAGGGGGGTACTCTGCCCCTGATGAACTATATATAGTCAGCGCTGCGGATGGTAGTGGGTTCCCACTTAAAAAAGCTGATCTGTTTAATTGCACAGGACGATTCGATTTTGATCGGTTCAAGGAGAAATTAAATGGCTAACGTGGTGGTAGTCGGTGCCCAATGGGGCGACGAGGGCAAAGGAAAAGTCGTAGATATTTACACGGAGAATGCTGATGCCGTAGTCCGTTACCAAGGTGGCAACAATGCCGGGCACACACTGGTGGTTGACGGAGAGAAGATTGTCCTTCATCTGATCCCGTCAGGCATTCTTCATGAAGGTAAGCGCTGTGTGATCGGCAACGGCGTTGTCCTTGACCCTGAGGTTTTTATCCGCGAGATAACCAATCTCAAGGCCAAAGGCAAGTTGCAGGACGACTCTGTGCTTCGTTTAAGCGAGTCGCTCCACATTATTATGCCCTATCACAAACGCATTGATATCGCCCGAGAGGCAAAAAGCGGCGAAAAGAAGATTGGTACTACTGGACGGGGAATTGGGCCTGCCTATGAAGACAAGATAGGGCGTCGCGGTATTCGTTTGATGGACTTGATTGATCCCGATGTTTTTGGCCGGAAGCTGAAAGAGTTTCTTGTCGAGAAGAATTTTATTCTTGAAAAATATCTTGGCGAAGAGCCTTTTGATTTTGAGCAGATCTACAAGGAATACTGTGGTTACGCTGATGTCCTGAGAAAGTATGTGGACGACACTGCCCTTCAGCTATACAGGGATATTAAGGCAGGGAAGAAGATTCTTTTTGAAGGTGCCCAGGGAACTCTTCTGGATGTCGATCACGGGACCTACCCCTTTGTTACCTCTTCGTCTACGTGTGCCGGTGGTGCGGCTACCGGTAGTGGCGTGTCTCCGCGAGAGATTCATGAAGTAATTGGTATTTCAAAGGCCTATGTAACCAGGGTTGGCGGCGGACCGTTTCCAACAGAGCTTTTTGATGCTGATGGTGAAAAAATCCGTCAGATTGGCAGTGAATTTGGGGCTACTACCGGTCGCCCGAGGCGTTGCGGCTGGTTTGATTCTTTGGTGCTCAGGTATGCCGTGCGGGTTAATGGGCTTACTGGAGTTGCCTTGACAAAGCTTGATGTGCTTGATCAGTTTGACACGATAAAGGTCTGCACCGGCTATTCTTACAACGGAAAAGTCCTTGATGAACTCCCCTCCAACCTTGAGGTTTTCTCTCAGTGCACCCCTGTGTATGAGGAATTGCCGGGCTGGAATGCTGATATTACTACTGCCCGTTGCTTTGCCGATCTGCCTGCTAATGCCCAGGCCTACGTGAAGCGCCTTGAAGAGTTGATCGGTTGTCCCATTGTGCTTGTTTCGGTAGGACCTGGTCGTGAGGCCACGATTACTCTAAAAAATCCATTTAAGTGAAATTTTTTCTTGACGAAAGTTTTATAATAGGGTAAATAAAATTTCTTGTTTGAACGAGCCGCTAGCTCAGTCGGTAGAGCACCTGACTTTTAATCAGGTGGTCGTTGGTTCGACCCCAACGCGGCTCACCAAAAAACACAGGGGGTAGGCAATTGCCTGCCCCCTTTTTTTATTTGCGCCAGAATTGTATGGAGCAGGTTACTTATCTTATTGGCTGGTGGCTTTGCTTAGCCAGACAGCTGCTTGTCGTAATCACAAAAAAAGAAAAGGTACTTAGCGATGCCGCTAAGTACCTTTTTAAACTTTAATTGCTGAATTGTTTTAGTCTGCCAGACGATTCCTTAAAAAAAGTGATACTAGAAGAGAGAAGGCAATTCCTGCGAGCGCGGCGACCTTGCCGTAGATCGGTACGCCTGCCGCAGTCGCGGCAATCCCCCAGGATTGCACCAATGCTCCTCCGAGAAACATCCCAAGGACGGCCATGCCGGCGTCGGTATCACCTTCGCCGGCCTTGACCAATTGGCGAAACGGGCAGCCACCGATCATTACCGAGATCCAGCCGACCAGCAGCATCCCCAGGAAGCTCCAGAAATGCTCAAGATGGGCTCCAGGCTGTCCATAAAGCGAAACACGCATACCGCCTGTTGCTAAGCTTGCAATGGTGGCAGACAAGGCAAAGGCAGCAAACCCTGAGAGCTGAGGGGCTCTTCTCCCCATTAGGAGAATGTCGCGAAGGCTCCCAGTGATGCAGAAACGACTGCGTTGCGCAATTACCCCTATGAACAGGCCGGAAGCTAGTGAGATTAAGACAGGGGCGTGTCTGGAAGAGCTTCCCTCGGTAGACGCAATGACGAAAGCTGGAGGCACCAGCACAAAGAGAAGTAACAATGCGAAAAGAAGAGGTACCAGAAAGCCACTCATTGGGTTTGTCTTTTGCTGTGAGCCCAGGTCAACCCCTCTGGCGAGAAGCTGCAGACCTATCCAGACACCTGAAACCAGACCGGCTGCTGCAATGGCTGCAGTCAGGTCACCGGCGCAAAGCCGCAAAAGCATTTTTATCGGGCAACCCACAAAAATTGCGCATCCGACTATCAGAAAAATCCCTGAAAAAAAACGGAGAGCCGGTGAATTTCCCGATCTAGGTTTGAACTCTCCCGCGATCAAGGAGCTGAATGCCGCCCCCAGCACAAATCCAGGAAGCTCTGGCCGCAGATACTGCAACCGTGCATTACCATGCAACCCCAAGGCCCCTGCACTATTTTCCATGAAGCAGGAGATGCAGATTCCGGAATTCTCAGGGTTTCCCCAGACTGAAAGAAGAACGCCCAAAACGCCCATTGAGATACCGGTGAGAATGATTATCCATGTCTGGCGGCTCACAGTTATTCACACCCTCCGGCGAGACGGCTCTGGAGATAGCGAATATCGTTGAGTCGCGTTTGAGGTGAGGTGCCTGAGCTGAGGGACTTGCTTTTAGCGAGTTCTGATTCTACCAAGTGACTAATCGATTCCCTTCGCGATGTCGGGCTGTTTTTATCAACGTAAGCCCCCTCGAGTTTTACGCCTTGCGCAAAGCTTGCAGCAGCCTCTGTTGGTGCGCCCATGCTGGCAAGGAGTTCGCCCTTAAGGATAAAGGCGTGGGGATCTGAAGGGTAGGAGCGGACAATCTCCTCCAGCTTAAGCAGCGCCTGTTGGTTTTGCTGGGATTTCATAAGGGATTCTACCGATTCATAACGCTTCTGGATAATGAGAAGGCGCGCCTCTCGGAGGAGTTTCTGATCGTTCGCTCTACTGCTGGGAGTTGCATTAGTAGCGGCAGTGTTGCCAAGAGGTAGGAAAGGTAGGGCAAGAGCTGCTACCACAATGAGAAAAAAGGCGATCCATAGGGATCTATCCAGATTGTCGTGGGTCATCGATCTCAGAATTTTTGATATGGCGGCATGTTGACACGTTTTGCCATGTTGCGTATTGCGTCGTACTCGGAATCGGGAAGGATTTCGTAGCCATCGATCCAGGATGACTTCATTACCTTGACCCGCTCTCCGTCGACTTCTGCCGTATCGGTAGGCTTAAGGGCCATCAACGCATCGCGCACTTTTTTTACAAGCTCGGGACTAGTCCCTTTTGGTGCTGCAAAGGTGCAGTAAGGGATTAATGGGCCTTGCGCAATAACAGTAAAATCATCGGGTGAAATTTTTCCGTCACGGGTCATTACTTCCAGATCGAGAACCGGTGCCGCTGCCGCGTCATACTGGCCAAAAAGAACACCATATATGACCTTTTCGTGCTTATGGGAGCCGTTTGGAATGGTGTAATGAGCCAAGTCAGCTTCCGGATTTATCCCGCCGCTCAGCATAAGGTCGTACTCAGCCATATAGCCGGTGGGCGCTAGCATGGGACCGAAAGCGAGGCGCTTCCCTTTTAGGTCACTGATTTTGGTGATACCGCTCCCCTTTTTGGCAATAAGCGACCCTGCGGTGCGTGCCCCGAACTGACCCCGCTTTTCGGTAGTGATCAAGTCGACACCGTATCGCTCCTTTAAAATCACATAGAGCAGTGAATTGGTGTGGGTAATGGCAAATTCGCCTGACTTGAAGCGAGTCTCAAATTCATGGGTGTCCACCGGAACAGCCACAAAATTAACGCCGACCTTATCCGAGAGGTAGCGGGTAAGCGGAAGAAACCTTTTAAGGGTCTCTTCAGTGTTGTTGCAGTTCATGTAACCGATCTTGTATGTTGGTTTTTCCTTGGCATTATTGCAGGAAGCACAGAGCAGAACGGTTAGAGAGAGCAGAAAAAAGGCGGCAAGATGTCTGAGAAAAGAGCATGTTATTTTTCGCATTGCCAGAGTATAGCAAACCATACTTTTTATTGGAAGAAATTTGAGATGTTGCAATTAGTCTGTATCCTCCGGCTTGTGAGCAGGAGCTAAATCATGTACAATTCGCGGCAATTCGGCAACTTTGAGTAGTTAGCTGATGCACAAATGCAGACCGATTACCGGGAGAATGAGGCCGATAAATGAATAAACTGAAGCTTACAGGTTTGCGCAAATGGCAGAGTCTTCGGGTTATTAGTAAGTTGCTGCCGGTTGTTGTTGTGATGGTCGGGTTGCTTACGGCGAGTGCCGCCTCCGCCCAGGTTCTGACGGAGAACACGATATGGAGCGGTGATATCAGGGTCATTGAGGATGTTGTGGTGCCCAGAGGAATAACATTAACGATCCTTCCAGGCGCAAGAATAAAATTTTCACAGGCGGAAAGCACCAAAACCGACCCCGAATACATTTCACCGCTAACTGAGCTGACCATACGAGGGACTCTGCGCGCAGAGGGGACCGCAACAGCGCCGATAGCAATTTCAGGTGAAGTCGGCGTGGCCGGCAGTTGGGCTGGGATCCTCATCGATGGCGGTGTTGCCATCATGCGGGATGTTACAGTACAGAACGCTGAGAACGCAATTCAGGTCTTTTCTGGGAGCGTGACGCTGGATCACGGCTTACTTAAAGGGAATCGTTACGGCCTGGTCGCCCAAGGTAAGGAAAGCCATGTTCGGATGGACGCTACAGTTATCAGGGAAAACGATTATGGCCAACTGTCACTTTCAGGGGCCGAAATAGTCGCTACCTTATCTTCAGTCACAGCTAACACAAAACGCGACCAGGCTGAATGGGCCGGGAAACCCCTAGCTCCTTTCCAGACGTACGGCTTGGCGCCAGTCCTTCCCCTGGCCAGGGTATATAAGGATGAAGTTCTTAAGGGAGAGACGATCTTGCAGGGGCGGATCGAGATCATCGGTCAAGTCCGGGTTCCTGAGGCGTCTCGGCTCGTCATTATGCCCGGAACGGTTATTGAGTTTCGCCGCCGTGATACCAACGGAGACGGGATCGGGGAAAGCGGCTTGCTGATCCAGGGGGTGCTGATTGCTAAAGGGACGCGCAAAGAGCCGATCTTTTTTCGGTCCGCCGAGAAGAATCCCACCATGGGAGATTGGGACTCGATTAACCTGATGAACAGTGATGGGGTTCAGAATTTGATCGAGTATTGCCAGATTGAAGATGCGTACCGGGGCGTGCATTTCCACTTCTCCAATGTCATGGTCAATAGGTCTGTTTTTACGAATAATTACCGTGGGGTACAGTTTCAGGAATCACTTGTAGAGATTGTCAACAACAGGTTTTATGGCAATAAGAGCGCAGTTCAGGGGCGGGATTCTGAGATCCAGTTTTTGGGAAATCTGGTTACGCAAAACCTGCGAGGGGTGAATATCTACAGGGCTGGTGCGACTGTCAGCGGAAACCGTTTTTCTGGCAACACCATCGATGGTTTGAGAATAAGGGATTCCGGGGCAGCTGTTGAACGGAATGTCCTTGATTCGAATCGTTACGGGTTGATGGCGCAGGATGCCTCCTACGGAAAATACTCGTCGAACCTAGTATCCGGCAATGCGGAGTTGGGGTTTTCGCTCAAGGCTATCGACAATCTTGAGCTCAGCGGTAATTATATCTCCGGCAACGGAACAAACGGTATAAGTCTCCAGGATGTCAGGGCTTTGGTAAAGAGCAATTCCTTTACCGACAACAGGGAGCGCGGCATTGGTATTATCTCGTTTGATGGCACCATTACGGCGAATAATTTTGCCGGCAATGGTCTTTATGCCATCGATCTGGAGTCTGCAGGGGATGTTGCGGCACCGGGCAACTGGTGGGGCGGAGACGCGCCGGACAAGGTCATTTTCGATGGTAGTGATGCTTCATCACGGGGAAAGGTCATTTCAACCGGGGCCAGTGCAACGCCGCTGCCCGTTGTCTGGCCGTTGGATAGCGTCCCTGTTGATCTGCGCTGGCGGGGCAATATCGTGGCAAATCACAATATCACGGTTCCGTCGGGTGTTTCGCTCGACATTGCGCCCGGAACGAAGATTTCTCTCGCGGCTGACGTAAGTATGTTCATAACGGGAAAGCTCAAAGCCCAGGGTAAGCCTGGGGCACGAATCACCTTTGTTTCCACAGAGCCGGTACGGCCTGGCTTTTGGGGTGAGATTCTCCTGGAGCGCGCTTCTGACAGCGTCGTGGAGTACTGCGACTTCAAAGGGGCAACCTGGGCTTTGCACAGCCATTTTACCAATTTAGTCTTGTCTGACAGTCGGTTCGAAAGCAATTATGGCGGGATGCGCTTCCGAAGCGGCCCCGTGACCATATCCCGCTCGCAGTTCAGGGACAATGAGATTGGGATCCGGTCATATCGTGGAGTGGCGCTGGTGGCAGATAACGAAATTTCCGGGAACGAGATTGGCATTTTTGTCCGTGAAAAAGGGAGTGGTCTGGATATCCGCAATAATGACCTTTCCGGTAATAAAAGCTATGCCATCAGGATCGGCGACTTTAATGATGAAGATGTGAAAGCTGTCGGCAACTGGTGGGGCGCAGGAGATCCCGGAAATTTTATTTTCGATGCCAGGCAGGAGGAGGGTATCGGCTTTGTCAGGCATGAACCGGCTCTGACGGTTAAACCCAATGAAGGCAGCAAGGAGTAGCGGTATGGGCAAGATCTTTTCCCTGTTTATAGTGTGCAGCGTATTGATGTCCGGTACAGCGTGGTGTGAAAACCGACAATTGCGAGGCACCATTATGGATGAGTCCGGCAAGCCGGTCGCCGGCGCTGAACTGTTTTTGTATGATTCGGTCAAGACAAAGCGCCAAGCTGATTATATATCGGCTAAAACCGGGGCAGACGGTAGATTTACCATGGTTGTGCCCAGCTCTGTTTACTGGGGCGTGGCGCGGGTTCGCCATGGCGACAAATACGGACCGCTTCTTGCTGGGGACTTGCATTCCGGAGAGCCTTTAGAGATCGACCTTTCCGAACGTGGTCAAGATGTTGTTTTTACCGTGGCTGATATTCAGGAATTGTCGAAGACAAAGACCAGGAGCCAGAATGACATGTCCCGGCTCGAAGGGAAAGTGCTTGACCAAGGTGGGCTGCCGGTTGCCGGGGCAACCGTATATGTCTGGAAAGCGCCGTGGAGTGAAAGGTTGCCGGACTTGATGTCGTCATGGACGGAGAAAAAAGGAGGCTATGCTCTCTACCTATCTCCGGGGAGCTATTTGGTGATGGCTTCCACGGAATTTCCACCGCATGCTGCTGCTGGTAACATGGAAAAGCTGACAATCGTCACAGGCCAGAAAAATGTTGCTTTAAATTTGCAAGTCATTAAAATGGAGGCTGATTCAACAAGCAGTTCAGTCAATTTACCGGCTGATGGTCTATCTCTTGACGATGAATAGCCAATGAATTTAGCGTAGAAGAAAGAGAGCAATGTGTATGAAAAACTTTTTTGCAGTACTTGTTCTGGCCCTGATGCTGGTTGTGTCTCATGAGGCAAGTGCTTGCGTTGGCAAAGTTTTGTATATAGGAATATCCAATTCACCTGTTGAACAGCTTATTGCCGAGATGGTGGCGACACTGGTGACAGAGAGGACTGGGACCTCGGTAAAGATAGTCTCTTTCAAAGAGACGAAAGAAGTTTATGCCGCGGCAAGAAAGGGTGAAATCGGGCTGGTGATCGAGAATCGCGACCGGGCATTTGATGTAATCGGCAAGCCGCGTGACAATAACGCCAAAACGGGCCAAGAGACCTTGAAACGCGAATATCAGAAAACGCTGCACATGGTCTGGCTTGATTCATTAGGTGGAACTCCTCCCTATGCCCCGGTGCTTACCACAGATACCCTGAGTTCTCTCCCTGCTCTCCCTAAGCTGCTGAACAAGCTTTCCGGAATTTTGACCGAGGATGCTTATAACAAGCTGGTCAAGTCGGCACGGTCTGATGAAAAGCCAAAGAAGGTGGCGCGGGACTTTCTTAAGGCGAAGCGGCTGATATAGCCTGCCCTCATGGTTGAACGTTTCTGGAAGCTTCTGACATCTACGCGGTTCGCCCTTGCCCTGTTTGGGATTCTTTCCGTGATGTCGATCCTTGGCACCCTGCCTGGGCTCGAAGCAATCTATCGTCAGCCTTTTTTTCGGGTGATGGTTGGGCTTCTTGGTTTTTCCACGCTTGCATGTACGCTGCAAAAAAGGAAAAGCTTGAGGTGGCCTGTCCTGGTTATTCATTCCGGCGTCGTTATAACCTTGATCGGTGGCATGCTGAGCTGGCTCGGCTATGTTGCCACTGTCAATGCCTACGAAGGCGACACAGTTGAAACCTTCTTCAGGTGGGATATCGAGAAGGACGTGCCTCTCGGTTTCAAATTGACCATAGATCGGATCACTACTGATTTTTACCCGGTTCCGGTAAAGGTCGGAGTTATGAGGGGCGAAGAAAAGAAAGAGCTGTTCACCCTGAAGACCGGAGAATTTTTTAAGCTGGATCAATATAGCATCCGCGCTGACAGGCTGGAGCCGGTTTCGGAGAAACTCAGTTTAACAGTATTCCGGAACGGCGAGAAAATCGGCACAACCGACACTGAAGGCATGGCAGCGCTTCCTGCTGAATTTCCGTACAGATTCAAACTGGTTGCTTTTCAGGATCCTGTGCTCAGACGGATGTGGGTGGACCTGAGCTTGGCTGAAAAGGGTCAGGCAGTGGTCAAGGGGACGAGTGAGATTAATGCCCCGCTGCAATGGCAAGGGCTCTCAATATTCAATACCCGGATTTCATATGACCCTGCCGGAAGAAAGTTCGCAGGGATCCAGGTTGTTAAGGACCCGGGACGACCGCTGGTGTTTGCCGGCATGATTATTACCTCCTTGGGAGGATTGTTTGCTTTTGCTCGAAGAAAGGTTTGGGGATGAAGTCGTTTTTTCAAAAGCAAACCGAAGAGTGTCAGGTTCATGGCGGGCATGCAAAAAAAGCCAACGGCGCCCTGCTTGTTATGGTTTTTGCCTCGCTGGCGCTAATTATCTGGCATGTCTGGGTTTACGGCACCAGTGGCAAAGTCGTAAAATTTGAAAACAGCTCGAACTCTTTTCCTCTGCTGATTGTAAACGAAATATGGGATCTGCTTTTTAACAAGAGGGGCGTTGTACCTGAACTGTGGGAAGTCTTCCCTTATTTCATTGTAGGTATTCTGCTGGCCGGCTATCTTCGTACCTACAAGATAGCGGTGAAGCTCCAGGCCTCGCTTAGGAAATATGGCGTTCTAAGCATATTTATCGCTTCCTTTGTCGGAATCATTACGCCTCTTTGTGCCTGCGGAACCCTGACAACCGCAATCAGCCTGCTCTTTGCCGGACTGCCGCTTGCTCCAGTCATGTCGCTCATGATTACCTCCTCGCTGCTCAGTCCCTCAACTTATCTGGTAACCCTGAACGACCTCGGGCCTGAATGGACTGTGATACGGACCATCGCTGCCCTTTTCATGGGAGTTTTCGCCGGACTGGTAACACAGTTTCTCCGTACCCGGGGATTTGAAACCAAAAACCTCTTTATCGAAGGGGCGATAACCAGAGGTGATTTTCACGACGAGGATTACCCTGATGAACGGTTGAGGTGTAACTGCAAGCAGAAGTTCGGCAATCGGGTTGCTGTCAGGACCGATAACAAGTTTCTGATCTTCCTGGCAAAATCATCGGAAATGCTCTGGATGGTGGGAAAGTACATTATTGTCGGTGTGGTCATGGGGGCTATTGTAGAGCGATATATGCCGACTGGTTGGGTATATCGATTTTTCGGCCAGAAAGACCCGCTTAACATCGTATGGGTTACCATGGTCTCAGTGCCGATGTTTCTTCACCAGCTCAGCGCCTCGAGCATTCTTGCCCATGTCAAAGGGGCACTGGACGGTACCCTTGATGGTGGTGCCGCTTTGGCATTCATGATAGGCGGACCGGTTACCGCCGTCCCTACAATGATTCTCTTCTGGACGATCTTCAAAAAGCGGGTTTTTGCGCTCTATATGTTTGTCTGTCTTGGCGGTACCATCCTGATTGCCTACACCTTTCAGGCATTTGTCTTTGTGCCTGGCGTTGATACCGGCAACGAACTGTTGCGCGGAGTCAGTCAGCTTTCCGGCGGCAAATCAGCAGTGCTTGCGAAACAGGGGAGCAATGTCAGGATGGTCATGGACCCTGGGGGAAAGGGGCTGATAGCAACTTTCCGCAATGAACTAGACGGCCAGGGTGGCGTTGTATTTGACGCTGGCTACGAGCGCTTCCTTGCCGCCTCGTCAGATATGCACGACAACAGAAAATACTTTGTTAATGCGGCAAAGTGGTTGCGGGATAACAGCGATGCACAGGCAAGACCGGATATTCTTGTCTATGATATCTCTTCGGGGAGGCACGAGGTTTTGAGCAAAATGGCCCTCGCTGATTTTGATCGGGCAGGGTTTAAGGTAAAAATTGTTAAAAAAGGTGACGCTGAGAAAATTACTTCAGCTTCTCTCGCTAATTACGGGCAATTATGGCTTGTTTTCAGCGGTGATTCCCGTTTGGCGGACAGCGAGTTTAAAGCGGTTTCTCAATTCAACGGCGACGGGAAGGGGATGCTGATTGTTGCCGGTGCAGGCAGTCAGGCTGCAGAGCCATTGATGGGAGTAAATCAACTTTCAGCCAAATATGGCGTCACTTTTTCCGGCAATGCTGACAGTAGAGGGGAAATATCAGTGGGGATGGCTTCCCGGATTTTTGCCAATGCTTCAGAAGTCTTAGGGAAATTTTTGAAGATTGTTCACAAAGCCTGATTCCGGCAATTCAGGGCATATCATAAGGGGGATGTTGCATGAAAACTCAGGTATTGGATGCACGTAATTTAAAGAAATTCAGTGATGAAAAGCGCCATCAAGAGACCATCTGGTCGGATGACCATGCCAGAATCAGCCTCTTGTGCATGAAGCCGGGCCAGGAGGTCATAACCCACACCCATCATGGCAGTCATATCTGGACCGTTATCGAAGGGAAAGGTGAGCTTGTCTCGGGCAAGCAGACCCAAACTATTGAGGTCGGGCAGATTGTGGTCGTCCCAGCATTGGAGGATCACGGCATTAGGAACTCCTCGCAGGAGAACCTGGTTATTGCCTCGATTACTGCGCAAGGTGACTAGGTCAATGGCTGCCAAGATCGTACGCAATCCGGATGTCCTCTGGCGCGAGGAAGACGAGGCCCGCGATGAAGTCCACGCTGCTCTCGAACAAGGCGGTGACGTGAGCGACGTCGGCACCTCGCTTCTGTTCGCCAATGGCCAGATGGTCGTTTTAAACCTGCTTGGTACCGAGATCTGGAAGCGGTGCGACGGCAAGAGCCTTGCTGAGTTGATTGATGAACTGCTGGCCGAGTTTGAGGTCGAAAAGGACATTCTGCTTGAAGACGTTTCCGGGTTCCTCGCGGAATTGGCAGGGAAAGGTTTCATCGTTTATGAATGAACCAGTTGCATCAGGAGGGGGAACCCCCGCCTGGATAGTAAAGGCGCCGCTTACCATTAACTGGGCGCTTAACAATAGCTGCAATTTCAACTGCAAGCACTGTTACAGTCGTGTCGATACCGGTGATGAACTTAGCCAGGAGCTGCTTTGCGCTGCTATGGCCAAAGTAGCCAAGATGGGCGTACTGGCGGTGAATTTCGGTGGCGGGGAGCCTCTACTCCGTTCCGATCTCAAAGAAATCGCTTCATGTGCAGCCAAAAGTGGCCTGCAGGTTTCCATGAATAGCAACGGTTACTATATTGATCGTGAGACCGCGTCTGCATTGAAAGCAGCCGGATTTGCCAAGATCGGCATCAGTATTGACAGCCCTCTTGCTGAAGTTCACGATAGTTTCCGCGGTGTTGCGGGAAGCCATGAACGAGCTTGCGCGGCACTTTCCCATTTGTCGGAGGCTGGCATCAGAACCTCCATCTCTACCGTTATCTGCAAAATCAATCATACTGAGGTCGACGCTCTCCTGGCCTTTGCCAAAGCCCACGGTGCGCAACAGATAAACTTCCATAACTTCAAATGCTCCGGGCTTGGTATGGCCAACCGCGATGAGCTGGACCTTTCTCCGCAGGAATGGCGGGTTTTTTACCGCAAGGCCCTTGCTGCCAAGGAGAACGGCGCTGGACTGGACATCTCCTTTGATGATCCGATTATCGCGTCGCTTGGGTTGAAGGGTGGGGCAGGTTCTCTTGTGAAAGGGAGCGTCTGCGGCAAGCTCTCGCTGAATATCAAGAGCAATGGTGACATTACTCCTTGCGGCTTTATCCCGATCGTCATCGGCAATATTGTGCGCGATGACTTGGCTGAAATCTGGCGCGACTCTCAGGTTCTTGACAAGCTCCGCCACAAGGAGCCTACAGGCAAGTGTGTTTCGTGCAGTTCTTACGATGAGTGTCTTGGCGGATGCAGTGCCCGGGCTCTGGCCGTAACCGGCGATTTTAACAATCCTGACCCACATTGTTGGGAAGATTGAGCGTGGAGCTTCGTTCCCCGATCAGACTTTACTGGGACATTACGCCAATCCCTGAAAACCCGCCGGACTACGGCAGCATTTGCTCCGAGCTTGCCGGGAGCCGCGCACTGACACTCCATATAACCGATCTGGGGGCGACTCTCAGCGCCGAAACTTCCGCTGTTGTCAGTCGCTTTGCCGGGTCGCCCCTGCTTTTGCTGCTCATCGTTTCACATCGGTCTGCCCGCGATGCTGTCGCTCTTCTGGCATCTGGTGTCAAGAAGCTGTTTGTAGATGTCTTGTCACCGGATGACATCCAGGGAGTACCATTAACCCAGATATCAGGTATTTCCTTCAGAATCACCCGAGAAAATCACTGTCTGCTCCCCGAAATAATTGAAGCTTGCCTGGAAAATGGGGTGGCTGAGTTACAGCTCCCGATGGAGCGGCTGATGGCCGGTGCCGAGCCGCTTTGTCTCACGGTTGTTGAGCGTGAGCAGCTTGCGGCAAGGGTTGCCGCAGTGTCTTTTTTAGGGAAGCTGGTGGTAACGGCCAATGACCCTTTTCTCTGGCGGGTCGTGCATCCGACGGTTCCATTCCCGGACGGCATTTGCCAGGCGGCAAATACCATGCTTGCCATTGCTCCAAACGGTGATGTGTATCCGTGTCCCGCAATGCCTATTCTACTGGGGAATCTCCAGAATGCTGCTTTTCGAGATATTGTCTCTTCCCAGCAAAAAAAGGAATTTCGAGCATCAATTGTCTCACGTCCTGCCGCATGCCTTGATTGCCCCATGATTAGTGATTGCCGTGGCGGTTGCCGGGGGCGGGGGCATTTTGTGCAGGGAACTTTGGATGGAGCTGATCCGGCTTGCGATATGGGCTAAAGCATTCGTCTGGATAAGCTAAGCAGCTTTTTCATTAGCTGGAGGATGAGACTTTTAGAGGATGTCATAAATTATCTTTACAAAACAAAGGGAGCTATAATATAGTTCCGCGTTACGGAGAGATGTCCGAGCGGCTGAAGGAGCACGCCTGGAAAGCGTGTGTATGTTAATAGCGTACCGAGGGTTCGAATCCCTCTCTCTCCGCCATTTAACAATCTGGCGAAGTCCAATGTAGTCCAAAAGCCTCTGAGAAATCAGGGGCTTTTTGCTTTTTATCATCCTAGTAGATCCAGCTCTGTCTTTTGACATCCGATGTTTTATGTGGTAGATTTACACCAAATATACCACAAAAAATTTCGCGTACCACAAAAACCTACCACAATAGCTGGAGGTGGCTTATGCCGAGGCGGATTGTACCACTAACTGATGTTCAGGTCAGAAATGCCAAACCGAAAGAAAAGGACTATAAGCTGCCAGACGGTTATGGGCTTTATTTGCTCGTAACCAAAACTGGCGGGCGGCTCTGGCGATTCAATTACATTTTCGATAACAAGCCGAATCAATTATCCCTCGGCTCCTACCCAGAAATTACACTTGCAGATGCCCGTCAACGACGGGAAGATGCCCGCAAGCTCCTTGCCCACGGAATTAGCCCTGGGGAAGCCCGCAAAGCAGAAAAACAGTCGCAGACCCAAGAAACTGAGACCTTCGAGGCAATCGCCTTGGAGTGGTACAACCGTCAGGTACCGGTCTGGGCGGCCACCCATGCCGCAACTGTTATCAGCCGTCTGAAGCATGACGTTTTCCCGCATATTGGTACGCGAGCTATTTCCGAACTGAAAGCAACTGACATGCTGCAGGTTTTTCGGCGCATAGAGGCCCGTGAGAAGCTTGAAACAGCACACCGCGTAAAATCCATCTGCGGACAGGTCTTCCGGTATGCTGTCGCCACAGGCCGAGCCGAGCGCGATTGCACGGCCGACTTGAGAGGCACGCTAACACCGGTCATCCCCAAACACCATGCGGCCCTCACAGACCCGAAAGATGTTGCCCCTTTCCTGCGGGCTATCGATGAGTACGGAGGTTCGTTTATCGTCAAGTGTGCAATGCGCCTGTCGGCTCTCGTTTTCCTCCGACCGGGTGAATTGCGACTGGCGGAATGGACAGAATTTGATCTCGATGCGGGCGAATGGAACGTGCCGATCGAGCGGATGAAACTCAAGAAGCGCCTGAAGGAATCGCGAAAAGGCGAAAAGCACCTTGTCCCGCTAGCACAGCAGGCAATAGATGTGCTTAAGGAGCTTCAAAAGGTAACCGGCGGAGGTAAGTACCTCTTTCCGAGCATGACTACCAATCTGAAACCGATCAGCGACGTTACGATCAATCAAGCGATCCGGCGCATGGGGTACGAAAAAGGCGAAATGACCGCCCACGGTTTCAGGGCGATGGCCCGGACGATCCTTGAGGAGGTCCTGCATGTTCAGCCTGAGATCATCGAACATCAACTGGCTCACGTTGTCAGGGATTCGCTCGGGCGGGCTTACAATCGCACAACTCACCTGGCAGCACGGAAAAAGATGATGCAGACGTGGGCTGACTATCTCGATAACCTGAAATCTGGGGCAAAAGTCATACAGATATCTGAGCGATCTGCAGGCTGAGGAATTATTTGTTGATTCTGAATGTTTCAGCTTGTAACATATTGTTTTAATTGTATTTTATTAAAAGAAATCCCTTGACGCGATCGACTGAGACGGTATTATAATGTCTCAAATTGATTGATCCGGTCCGGCATGGCGGGCCAACGGTCACGGCATAGACCCGGCAGCAGCAATATTCGGCCTGCTGTCATTTGGATTGGGTCTCCCATGCATCAAATGCAACGGCCATTTCCCCGAAACGGGGCAGTGGCCGTTTTTTGTTTTTCTGGCCGGCAGTTGAAGAAACCGTCAAATGGAATGCAGGGGCACCTTCCCCCATAGAAGATATTACAAGTAGGACAGTATGTTCCAAACCTGTCCGGATGCTTCCGTTAATCGCACACTGAATCATGGAGGTTTTATGCACAGCAAGTTACCCGAGACCGGCTTTGTCCGGTTGCCCAGCATCATCGGTGACGCGAAGGCCAACCCGCCCATCCCTCCTTTGTATCCTGTCAGTCGTTCCACCTGGTGGGAAGGTGTGCGGTCCGGACGTTATCCCCAGCCGGTAAAACTCGGTCCCAGGATCACCGCCTGGCGGGTTGAGGATATCCGCTCACTGATCGCCCGCAACACGCATGCCGAATAACCGTGCCCGGTCAAGTGGATACAGCATAACCGATGCCGGCACGATTACCGGAAGCGAAGTAAATATGCCTGAAGATAACAAGCTATATGCCGTAGAAGATGTTGAAGAACTCCTGGCAGAGTTCAACAGTCCGAAAAACAGGCTCACGGTCTTCAAACCGTTTGTTCGTTATTTTGGTGACTTGAACACGGCCATTATTCTTTCTGAGATATTTACCTGGAGCTACCACTTTCGAGGTCGCAAGTTGCCGGGAATCGGATGCGGCTGGTTTTACCGACAATATGAACCTTCCTGCAAGCAACAGGAGCTTGACGGCGCTTCAGGTGTTGACGTTGCCGCTGATGAAATTAATGAAAGCACAGGCAGGGAGGCTGAAGGGAAGACTTGGCTCGAAAGGGTCGGACTTCGAGAGGATGTTGTCAGGAAGATAGTCAAAGTCTTGGTGAAGGATGGCTATGTCCAGACCGTCGTTAAGAAGGCGAACGGAGCCCCCACCTGCCACTATAAATTTGTACGCGGTAAGTTACTGGAATTAATGGATACCCTCAAAAAGCAGGAAAGGAACCCTGTAAATGTCAGGGAACGTTTCCCGAAAAAAGCAGGGAAGGAAACCCTCAAAATCCGTGATTCCTTAACAGAAGAAACAGCAGAGATTACCCAGAACACAACGACAGAGCAGATCCTGGTGTTGTTATCCGGCTCGCCGTTTTCAAAAATCTCTGAAAATGATCTGATCATCCTGATAAAGCGCCACGGGAGCGAGAGGGTTATGCAGGCTGCTGACATCGCGGCAGAAAGCTGGCGACGGGAGCACACTGAGATCCGTAATCCCGGTGGCTATCTCCAGGCACTCTGTGATGACCTCGTCGTACCGGAATGGTATGAACCACCTCATGTTCGCGCTGCCAAGGCAGAGGCTGCCGCAGAACGTAAACGTGCCGAGGCCAGGAGAAAGGAAGAGCAACAGGCGACTGAGGAAAGAGAAGCACAGGAACGAGATAGTCACTGGATCTCACTGACAATGGAAGACCGTCAGAAATATCGTGACGAAGCCAGGGCATCTTCAACACTTTTTCATGATCTCAAAGATGAACATCTTGACGGGATTGCAAAACTGAATGCTTGGGAGCAGTGCCAACAAATGATCACAAATACCGGCCTTACTGGTGAGCCTACCACTGAAAGCTCAGAGTAATCAGCGTGTTGCCGAGATATAGGAAACAAACAAAACAGTTACAACTTTTCAGATAGGAGAGGTTTTTCGCAGCATCATTGCCCGGTGTACCCAGAGCCGTCGAGCCACTTGGCCCGGCCGGACACCACCCATGGGATTGGCCAACCTAAGCAGAGCCCTTTCATGTCGAGGTCAAGGCACCTCTACCTCCCATGATCGAACGTTGTACCGGAAACCATTAGATGGCGGACCAGGTATCGGCCCCTGAGTCCTGAACGCAGTGGCGAGGCGTTTCCCGGAACAGCACAATCGAGGACCTGTTTGATGTGATCCACCGGTAGAGTCCCGGTTCACGACAGACAGCAGGACAGACGGCAGGAATCCTTGCCCGGTCCACATACAAGGGACACTACGAAAAGCAGGAAGACGGAGCTGCTACCGTCGGCATGGCGATGCCGGAAAAAGAGCATGTCATCTCACCACGCAGGCCGGCAACGGCCAAAGGTAATCAATGAAACACAGGTGGCCGACATCACTGCACTCCCAGACTGAAGCGGTTTTCCACGCGATACGCTCAATCCGTGAGACCAAGGCGGACAGCGCCATGGGAATCCGCTCCTTCGGCTCCTGGAAGGTCTACAAATACGAGACCCATCGCTTCGTGGCGTTCATGATCGGAAACGGACGGACTTCCATCCTTGATACCGCGTCCATTCACGATGACATGGCGGCGTACCTGGAGGAGCGGCTGACGTACTACGTCGAAAAGAAACGCTCCCGGCAGACCATGGAGACCATCCTGTCGGCACTGGGAAAGTTCGAATACGCCATCAATCATTATATCGAGATCCATGCTCTGGAGATTCCCAGATTAAACACGGAACAGCTGCGCATGGAATTCTACGCCAGAAGCAGAAAGCTGCTCCGGAAGTCGAGCAAGCTCTTCGACAACCGGGCCTACCCCGATCCAGTCCGGCTGATCGCCGCCATCAGCGATGGGACTTTCCAGTTGCAGGCGTCATTGCAATACGAAGGCGGCCTGCGTACTGAAGGGGTCGGCGCTCCCAGCAACCGGCGGCTGAAAAACCCGCTGACCAAGAATGGGCTGCGCGGCATCAGTGCCGATCCAGTCACCGGATCAGAGGTGGGCATAGTCGCCTCGGTGGAGAAAGGTGGGAAAGAGACCGAACACTTCGTCTCCGTCCCAACCTACCGCAGGCTGGAAGAATATCTCGACCATCAGGGAAGACTGGAGAGCGATTACTTCGCCTATGTGGAGGCAATCAATACTGCGGCACACAAGACCGGCCAGTATGTCCCGGGCCGAGGCAGCCACGGCCTCAAGCACAACTTTGCCCAGGAACGCTACCTGGAATGCATTGCCCATGGCATGAGCCACGAGCAGGCCCTGCAGCAGACCTCCCTGGAAACTTCCCATTTCCGGCTGCGGGAGACCCTGACCTACACGAGAGGATGACATGACCGAGCAACTGAACTTGATAACCGGCCTGACGGAACATGAGCGGAAGAAGCTCTTTTCCTGGGTGGCATCGCTGCCGGAGGACAAGATCATCGAGATCTTTCAGGACGGTGTGAAGAGATCGTTTCAGCTAAAAGGCGAACGCCCCAATCTCCCCGGCCGCATCTCCAAATACTGCGCCTTTATCATGGCGGCCCGCAAGGGGGGCTGGGACACTATCAAGGGAAAAGGTTACCGGGTGGCGGATCAGGAGCAGTACGAAGACTTCTCCCACTTGCGCCAGGCGGCGGCAGCATCCCTTGTAGTCAGGGGGAGGAAACCGGTACTGCGCCGGAAGATCCTGGCCTACTGGGGCGAGGTAAGGGAACTGAAGGCAGATGACATGGGCTTTCGCGTCATCGCCGGCTATCTGCAGAGCAAGCGGAAACTGAAGGTGTCGGCAACGTATCTGAGCAAGCTCTGGAAGGAGGTGGAGGCAGGATGATCGAATTCAATTTCAAAGGGATATCCGTCTCCGCCACGGTCGAGATGGAACGGTATGACTACCGGGATAACGGCGGCCATTACAAGACCCGCTTCAACAGAAACACCTTGGTCAAGGCCAACTTCTGGGGTTTTGTCATTGATAACGATCTCTATGAACTGGCCACCGTCAAATCGTCTCTGAACTACTTCATGCAGGCCTACTGGAAGCGAACCAGCAAAGCGGGCAGCAAAATCGAACTGGTAACGGTGCTCAAACGCAATAACTGCGGGAATTCACAGGCGCTCTATCTGGTTGCCAGACAGAAGGACGGCATCCATTCACTTGAAATCAGCCTGGTCGAGAAAGGCGCTCCTGCCGGCAAGATTTATCTAAACGGCCAGGAGGTGATCACGCTGGACATCGCCATCGGTAAAGCGATCAACCTGCTGACGCCGGACTACAACATAGTCGAGGGGAATATATGAAACTGTTAGCGTACCAGAAAGCAGATTTTTCTAGCCCGATCATTACCGTACATGAAGCTCTGCGCCTACGGCGCCAGTATCCGGAAGAGTGGGAAGGAAAACATTTCTACGACATTATCAAGCTGAGGCCCATGGTGCCGGTGGACCGCGGAGCGAAATCATCCAGCTTTGCCTATCTCGGCGGTTCCGGAGACGGACATGGCAAGGGTTCCAAGGGGATCGCCCACGAACTTGTCCAGGAATACGTGTGTAAGTTATGGACATGGCGGATCAGACTGTTCGGGAAAGAGTTCATGCTCAAGATTGAAGAAACTTCCGATGAGTGGGCCGTTCATGATGATCGATCCGGACTCAACTACACTGTGGATTGTAAGCTGGGTTTGTCTCCTGATTCAGATCTCTATTACGAAACAGCTGGTGTCATTGGTATCGAGGTAACCGACACGCATAAGACCGGCCCCCGCAAGAAAAAGGCTCTGGCAAGAGCCGGCCTCGTTATCCTGGAACTGCAGATGATCCCGGACTGGCATGTCGCCAATGACGTCAAAATCACTTCCGAAGAGCTGAACCTGTTACGGAAGAGGATCTTTGGCTTCCTCAACAAGGGAACGAGGCTCGGTTGTCTGTGCAAGCCGGCACATGTGCGATTTTGACCGACTGAGCCGCAATGGGAGGTTTTCCGATGATCAAATACTATGACGCCCAGCAATGGTTGAAGGAACGGCAGCCGAAACGTGCAAAATTCCTGGCAGTACTGGTTGCAATATTTGTGACCCTGCTCACCAGCGCGGTTGCCGGTCTGCTGGTCGGACTCTGTTTCCTCGGGACATTCTGGTACTGGGCCATCGGCATTGCCTGTATCTCGCTGCCGTACATCCTGATGGACCGGGTTCAGGTACGGCTCTATCACGGGTACATCAAAGGGAAACCGTTCTGGACGCTGATCAAATACGCCTACTCCAGCACAGATTACCGACCCTGTTACGTCCCATGGTGGTACTGGCGCTGGTACTACTGGTGGTAGGGGAATTATTGGTATCCCAAAAGGGTAGCTGTTTTGGATACCAATATGGCACCCAATATGGCACCCAATATGGCGCCGTTTTCGCCACCTTCCGCCAATGCCGCATTTTTGGGTACAAAAATGGTACCTTCAATGCGGCATTGCTGCTTTGGTGGCATTTTAGTATCCAAAACAGGCGCCAAAAATGCTGCAACACTTACACTGCCGGTCTTTGCTTGGGCAAGCCAGTAAGCAGACAGGATGGACCCGTTGAAAAACGTGCCTCTTTCTAGCCTTGATTTTGAACGATCGCGCTGGTGAGGATGCAAAACGCGCCATTCTTTCGGCACGTAGACAGCTCCGCAATAAAAGGCGACACTATACGAAAAGTAAAACGCCAAAATTTCAATTCTTGAAAGACAGGGATAAACCTATCCGGACACAACCCTCCTGAATGCATCAACCTGATCAAAGTCCCTGAGTTGCTCGTAAACCATCACGAGACGGCGGAGAATTGCTTGTCTTCTGGGTAACATTTTATTGAGAAGCAGTAGCATATCTCGCGATTCCTCGTATCGTGCCATAAGTCCCAATATCGAGGCTTTTCGAAGCAACAATCCAGGAAGATCCCCTTGTCGTTCCACGCAACGATCAACCATTCGCGCGGCATCATAGATACGCTCGGTACGTAAATACGATTCCAGCGCCAGATATTCAAGGTCACCGATAACAGAGGTTTCATTCACCAGCATTTCCGGAGATGCCTCTAGCGACTGTAATACATCGAAATATCTTTCGTCCCGGAAGGCAGCTCGAATCATGAGCAGAAAAGCGAAAGGGTCTCCTGATTGCTTATATTCAGTGCTGGCAACATTTTCCGCACTTCTCCATTCTTCCTTTTCCATAAGATCAAGAGTACGGCTCGACCAATCCCCCTGTGGCTGATGCGCATCAACCATGTATGGCCTGTCAGTATTGAAAGCCATTTGTACATGGTAAGCTTTATTGAATGCATTCCTCAACTCGTCTACCGAATGCCATCGATCTTCCGGTTTCATCTCCAGACATCGGAGAACAACCTTCTCCAGATTTGGACAAATGGATGAATTCAACTCTCGCGGCTTAGGAAAAGGAGCATGGCGCACAACCTGGGCCAAGGTATCATGAGGGAGATGACCAGTGAGAAGTTGGTAGAGCAGCACTCCAAGACTATAGATGTCGTGTGCGATTCCCGGAGAGCCATCACGTTGGCGAGTAGTCAAACCGGCAAACTCCGGCGGCGAGTAAAGAACCGTACCGCCATTTTCCCGACTACGAGCATAGATGTCCTGCGTGTACATGCTGCTCCCGAAGTCAGTAATTTTGGCGTGATCGCCCTGTACCAGTATGTTTTGAGGTTTAATATCGCCATGGGTGACGCCAAGTTGGTGAAGATGGGTAACCCCATCCAGTACTTGCTCATAAATGCCGAGAAGATAACGGTAGCTGGCAACAAAACGATCATCTCGGGCATCCAGTATGAATGACAGCGTGGAGCTGTTGAAATACTCCATTTCGATGGCGAAGACTTCTTTTTCAGGAAGCACCCTACCCATCCAATAGATATCAATCACGTTCCGATGTCTCGGCGCTTCAATCAGTGATCGTCCTTCTTCCAGGTCACTATTCTTACCGCCCTGTGCCTTAGGTATCTTGACCGCAACAATCGCGTTGTCCGAAAGGCGTTCTGCCTTCCACACATATCCATAAGTGCCGTCACCGAGACACCGGTCAAGACGGTAACGGTCACCAAGTTGCCGCTGCGGCAACAGTTGAAACAGTCGATCCAAGCTGCTCATGAACGCCTCCGTTCACTAAATCCCTTCAGACTAAACTTTGAACCCTCAGCTGCCCGATGTTGAACTTCGAATATCCGAAGCAGCCTTGGATCGGCGCCTGTAATTGTCTGTCCAGTGGATGTCCTGAATCCGTGCATAACGATACTCCAGAGTTCTTGAGTGACCTCATCTCCTAACGGGTAAAAGTTCTTCGTCCAATAAATGAGTGAAAGGAGCCGTGGCTGTAGATTCAATCGGTGATACGCAATCAGGAGGTTCTGGACTTTATCCCGGAGTTCGGAACCATCCTTGTAACGCTCGAATTCGAAAATTGCCATGGGTTCGCGTGTAACCTTATCCCACCAGACTCCGTCCGACCGGATCGAAGGGTCAACAGGGTACTCTGCACATGCTGCAAATCCCAGTGCCTGTCCGACAGTGACCAGATAACTCAGCCCAAGACTATGCACTGCGGTGAAAGCATCTTCTATTCCCCACTCCGTCCACATAGGGAAATGCTCTCTTGCAAGGCGTAATTGCTGGAATTCATCCCAAAGTGGTACAAACTCATCCATCAAATCTTCCCCATATATCCAGAACCCGCGGCGATTCGCCACCATGAATCAGTGCTTTCGGTCCTACCTTGACCAAGAGCGGCGCCGGAATCGAGCGCCCCGATACCAAGGCCTCTCCTGTCGAAAGACTTGGTAATTCATCAACGTCCGCCTTGCTGAACATATCGGAGACCCGCAAAATAAATCGCTGGTCATCCGGGTTCTTCAAGCGCATAGCGATGATTGTATTGCACTGTGACGTAACATCCGCGTCGAGTTTCGACGGCCTTTGGCTCACGATGGCAAAGCCAACACCGAATTTTCTCCCTTCACCGGCCACCTTCTTGATAATTCGCAGACTGATCGCCTGCTCTCCCGCCGGGGCAAAAGTATGACCCTCCTCGTAGACCAGGAAGCAGGGCCGAATCGGGTCGGTCTTACTCGATGCGGCCCGCAGGATCTCACTTGAAACAAGAGCTGTGATCACTTGCTTGGCCGTATCCGAAAGCCCCTGAAGATCTATCACCACAAGTCTTCCTTTTTTCTCCCCATAGCGGCCAATCATCCTGGCAATATCGGTCGGTTCAGGCAGGGAACTCGTATAAAATGCCTGGGCATCCAGAAGCAGGCGCCGCAGTTTCATGGAGGCCACTGCAGCGCTTCGATTGTTAAGGGCTCGTGATTCAGCTTCAGACAGATCTCCCCAATGGGTCAACTCTTCCATGCTATCCCCGAGAAGATCCCGCAGGCGGTTGATATCGCGGGGCTCCTGTTCTGTTTGCCTCCAGAAGCGTATGGCCACGTCCAGGACACGCTGTTGCGGCTCACTCAAGCCGGGAAGAATTTCGGAGATGTCGTCCATTTCAAACTTGTCGAACTGGAGTGCGAGCTCCCGATTTTCGCCGGCGTACTTGTGACGGAACGATGCCATCTGTGGGGTATAAACAACAACGCCTGCTCCTGCTTCGGTAAGAGCGGCGAGCGT
Source organism: Geoanaerobacter pelophilus (assembly GCF_018476885.1). NCBI lineage: Bacteria > Pseudomonadati > Thermodesulfobacteriota > Desulfuromonadia > Geobacterales > Geobacteraceae > Geoanaerobacter > Geoanaerobacter pelophilus. The sequence continues at coordinate 216,313 of NZ_JAHCVJ010000004.1, read as the reverse complement.
CTTTTGAATTTCCGGTAACATCTTCTGGTCCCGCACATCATCTATCTGGCTCATGTCATTGAACTGGAGTCGGCCGTTGGCCAGCGCCTTTCCATATTCCCCATGGGGATCGAAAACCACCACGGTTCCATTGTTCTGAGCTACCAGCCTTTCGATAATGCGGCCTATGGTGTAGGATTTTCCAGCGCCGGTCATTGCCAAAATGGCCATATGCTCGGTCACCAGATTGTTAACATCCAGAAAAACAGGGACAATATTTTCCCCCCTGTCATATCCAACCAGGCTTCCCAAATGGAGACTGGTTTCTTCTCTGAACTCGTAAAATGCTGAAAGAAACTGGAAGTCCACTGTCTCCACATTCGTCCCAGGATCTAAGGGGCGTCGTGGCATTCGAATACGCCCCGTATCCGGATCTTTGTATCCTACCAGTTCGAGCTTGGCATATAGATTCTCACCGGTTACCTTTGCTCCAGGCATGAGTTCCAACTCTGTGGCCGCACTGCCCATCCCGGAATTGTAAAGGACGTTGCTGCGATGAATGCTGACAATTCGCCCTAACACATCAGTGGGCGACTCATCCTCCAGTTCCTGGTGCCGGATACGTACGAATTCTCCACGCCTGCCGGCGAACGAAGAATTCATCACCATCGATAACCCATACGGATCGCCTGTATTGCCAACCAGCTTTCCCAATACGCGGTGTTTCATTATGTAATCCCCCTAAGTTTCGGATTAATCCAATTCGTCCAAACCGCCCAACCACTCCTGCTCAAGCGTGCGGTTTCGCATATGGTGGCTCACCTCGCGGGCATAGCTCTCCAGAAACGGTTCAAGCGGTGTCAATTCTCGATTGGCAAGCATGATCGGTAAAGGTTCAGCGCGTTCACCCCCAATGGCGCTCATCGCCATTAGTAAGCCTGCCACCCTGTCGAGGTCAGACGCAGTCCACTGGTCAGAGGAACCGAGCATATGCGCAAAACGTGCGGCTGTTCCTTGTGCCCCTTTATAGTGAAATCCCACTACTCCCTCATTCGCCAGTTCAGCGGGTTCCATGGAAGGGGATTGCACGTTCAGAAGAAAGGCCGCCGTGCGGGTGAATGGCCCCAAGATACCCTGCAAAAACCTTCGCTCGCCGATAGTAAGGATTGCCCGTTCCATGCCGTCAGCAGATTCGAAACCAGAGGTGGAAATATTTTCTCCCGGCAGGACAAACTCTCGCCCTTCTGCGGTACGAAGATCCTGCTGCGCCAATTGCAACACCGCACCAAACCGGCCGCCTCCCACGCTTACAAGAACAGGCCCCTGTTTCGACCAAGGGAACATCCGTTCCTTGTGAGCAGTCCAAAACCTTCGCACGGCCTCTACTGCCGCTTCATATGCCTGACGATGCCCCCGGTGGCTGATCGTGTCTCGTGGAGCCACCATTGATCGCGAAAGGAGGAGTGGCGTATCCAGAATAATGAGGTCTCTGCGCTCCCCATCATTCATGGCTGCATCGGCGAGCTCGTAAGCTTGACGGATCGAAATCAGCTTAAGCCGTTCCTTCTGATCCTCGGCATCAATATCATCGATTTCGCACGCCGAATCCTGGGCACCAGTAGACACCTGATTATCTTTTACAATGAGATCGAGCCGTACCGCTCCAGCCGCATACAGGAAGCCACCCATCACCCGGTGGGGGCTAGGCGTCGCAGTCGCGATACCGGCAACCTCAGTGGTCAAAGGTGACGGACGTTGCACCTTGCGCACCAGCCCGGCAGCATTAAACAAAGGAGACACCCGCTCCAGATCACGGATTTGTTGTGACAGCCGCCCGGCGGTTCCCGGCAAGTGCAACTGAGTTATTACAGCCAGGCTCCGCGCTAAAGGTTGTGCCAATCGGTTCTCAGCCATGTTTCATTCTCCTCAGTTCCTTGGCATATGCAGCATATCGGCTTTCCTCAACCAAGCTGATTCCGGCTGGGGAAAGTGCGCCCGATTCCACGAGACCTCTCTGCTCAAGCCGGCACCACGTTTCCTGTGACCGGCCGGCAGGCATTCGAAAAAGCTGCGATTCGCTCAACGTGCTCAATGCCTCCTCCTTGCTGGAGTACGGTCCAGTGCAGAGATGCAGGAGCATTGTCCATTCCGATTCAGTAAGCTCCTGATCTTCAAGTTGTTTGGCAGCATCTTCAGCATCAACAGGTTTCCCGCATTGCGTAAAAATATCTTTGAGCCATGCGGCACAGTCTCCGGGATGATCAAGAACGGTAAGTGACCACAGCGGAAGTGCAGTCCAAACCACCATGCCCGAAGCCGGATGCTTCCGCCATCCTGCCGTTATGATTGCGCCGCCCACTCTTTCCAAAGGGACAAGAGCGCCGCGAAATTCATGCAGCCTCTCGGCTGCCAGGAGTTGAGAGAGCGGGGTTTCGCCACCGGCAATCGGGGTCAGTCGGCGAACTTCCCAAGGCACCGGCATGACAAAATTTCCAACTGAATAGGGTGGAACCATTAGAAGAAGCCGCCCCGGCTCCATGGCCCATGTAGTCCACTCAGCCGCCCTCTCCGGGCTTGTCTTAAAATCCTTACCGAACACGATCGCAACACCAGTATGTGGCGGCATATCCCCCGGTTCAGCCCCGAATGAAACTTTCAGATTCCGACACCGGGGATGTGAAGCCAGCTCCCCAACAGTAATTACAGAGACCAATCCCATTTCATACCTCATGGTAAGACATAAACTCGTTTGAGGAAGCCTTCCTGAACCAGGGCATTCATTTGCTCCGGATTGAGGTGAGGTTCCTCCCTTTCGTCCAAAGCAGCAACCACTCTCTGCCACACATCAAAGGAAACATCTGTACCGGCCAGATACCCATTCCCCTCTTCTGTCCAGATTTGGATGCGACCCAGAATGTAACCAAGACCATCGCGTAGCGACAGATGTTCAATGTCTCCAATCGACAAGGGAACTAATTCAGCCTCCCCGCGGCTCTTGCGAAGCGCATTGAGAGCGCGACGACTCACCAGGAGGGCTTGCCTTCCGATCAGATCCTGGCGATATTTGGCAATGGCGTTCTCTATTGTCCGTACCTTCCCCTCCAGTCCCTTGATCGAACGTTCAGGGGAATCGAGCAGGCGGCTGCGTGACTCGCGAATCAACGGAGCGAAGTTACCCAGGTTCATTGACATATTGTGACGATCCAGGAGATCATCGACCGATTCATCAAGACCGACTTCAAGCTCGCCACGGATCAGTTCAGGACGGCCTGCAACTTGCTCAAACGACACTTGCTGCGGCAATGCAAAATCGGTCGGAGGATCGATCAAGGCCCTTTCGACATCGTTAATCCGCCGGTCCAGGTCCTCGATAGCAATCCGGGCAGCGATATACCGCTCTTTCAGCTCCCGGAAGCCGGTCATGATTTCCCCCTGAATCTCGGCTAGAGGTTTTACCGTCGGCGCATTACGGCTAACTCCAACTTCATCGGCCAAGGCATCCAGGGCATCAAGCGCGGCAGCAACGCGTAGCTCCTTGAGAAAATGCGCCAGTGTGTCAGGCTGTGCCTGTTGGGCGCGGTGGAGCGATTTTGAGGGATCCTCTCCTGTAAGTCCTTCATCCACCATGTCCAATATTTTCATCAATGGCCGTGTAAAGAGTTGAATCGGGAAACCCGGTTCATCAGTCACCTCCGTCGCCATTTCATCACGGAGCGTGGGAATCCGGCCACGGATATGTTGGGCAATATCCCGTACGGCGTTGGCAAAGTGTTCACCGTGGCGTATCCGCTCCCACATCGGTTTCTGGTCATCGAGCAGGTTGAGGATCCGCATGTCCAGAACCGGCGGAAGTGCTTCAAACTTTTCTTTATAAAAGACCTGGTCTATCTGTTCACGAATCTGCAGCCGCAGCTTTGTGACCTGGACGAACCAATCCTGTGCTGCCAACAGGTCTGTCAGATCGGGATCATTGGCCTCAAGCACTGCCAAAGACGCTAATGCCTGTTCTGCCTGATCCAGCAGTTGCTTGGCTTTGACATATTGACTACCCGTACCATGGCGGAAGTAGGTGTCAACCACACCCGGTCCGGCAATTTCACTCAGTTTCGCCACGATCTCACAGTAGCCCCGATCAAGCCAGTTGCGGGCCGCTTCCAGGTCGCCACTCAGCTTGGCACGCGGCACCAGCCCGTAGCTGAATTGCCCTTTCCCCCCTTCCCGTGCGTCGGCCCAACCTAGGTCCACAACTGTTGCCATCCACTCCCGGAAGTTGTCATTGATCCGGTTGCCATCCCAGGTATACCCCCACAGCCACTCGGAACGGATATCTTCCAACTTTAGACGTTTGTCCTGTCTCTTGAATAACGTTGTAGCCAGTCGGAGTAGAAAACCGGGGACTTCAGGTCGTGCCTGTTCACCTTCACCCACCCAGAGGCCGGCGCTGTCTTCAGCGGTGTATCCCTTGGGAGGAGCAGCAGGACTCAGCCCTAGGGTTCCCAGTACATTGAGAAGAGCGGCGTAGTCCAGCCCCTTGACAGCCCCCACATCACCCAACGGAAGACCGTTTTTATTCAGTCTGACGATGCGCCAACCCTGCACCAGTGCTTGCCGCGCCTCTTCCTTCAGGGTGCCATTCGGCCGGATCGGCCAGGCTATCCCGCCGCGGGCGCTGGCTTCATGCCGCCAATCTCTAACCCGTTTGATAGCCGGAGCCTTGATCCGGTTCAAACGTTCCGCAAAGCGCGTGGTGAATCCCTCCCGGCGAAGACGAAAACCTTTCCATTGGGATACTGGCAGGCCGATCGATTCCAAAGCGCTTTCCTCGCCCGAATTCAGATGAAGAACAACCACATAATCACGTCCGCGCATGAATTTTGGAACCTTGGACGAAGCAAAACGCTCCGGCAGACCATAATCGGTCGTCAGCACGACGACCGGATACCGACCAGCGTCAGCTTGGTCTCTGGCCACAGCATCAAGAACCTTTTCCAAGGCCTGGTCGCTGTTGGCCCAGGCGAACACCGCAACACCTTTTGGATGCAGGCAGAGTCCCTTGAAATCCACCAGACCGTCCTTGCCGGTGCGGATGGTTATGACGTCATCACCGAAACCGGTCGATTCCTGATCATACTCCCAATTTTCATCCAGGAGACGCATGGCTCCGGTAAGAACAGAGCGCGACCGCTGTGTCTCGTTGAGTTTCAGCCCTTCAGTGACTTCGTTGTATGCCTCGTTTTCCTGGGGGTCGCGGAATATCATGCCGGTGCTGGCCTTCCGGAGACGGATATCCAGTCTGCGGAGCATCTCAACCGATGGGCCGATGTGGGTGGCCTGGTTAGCAGGGATATGTTCAGTACCGACCAGTGCCGTCCATAAGGTACGGCCAACCTCTTCCACTGCCGGATGGGGATGGATGAGGTCAAGCAGCTGCAGGAAATCGGGAAGTTCCAGGGGAAGCAGCAGTGTATAGGTTCCGGTTGGACCAGGTTCCGCCGGTTCATGGATGGCAAGGGTGGATAGATCGTCAAGCAGGCGCTCCAACTCGATGGCCTCGGGAATTCCAGGCGCTGTCCAGGACCCTGAACCCTGATGACGCTGGAAGCGATTCTGGATAAGAATCTGGGCGCATTCCTGCAATCGCCACACGATCCGTTGATACCGCAGTGCCAGCGGTTCACCGTAGGCGTTCTGCGTGGCGAACAGCCTCAGGCAGAGATCTTCCCCAAGCACGTTCATCGCTACCGGCTGTTGCCTGAAGAGCAGCTCTGCAGCAGCCTGTCGGTCCGTTCCTGACAGGTTGATCTCATCAAGAGACCGGTGATCCAGGACATACCGCTGAATGCGGCTGGAAATCTGGATGGCCCGCTCGAACAGATCGCCGATGGATGGTTCTACTCCGACAGGTATCTTTTGAAGCACCTGATCCACAACCGCCATAACCACGTTGAACCAGCCGAAGTTACCGCCGCTCATCATGTAGGCGGCTTCCACCAACCCTTTCGGGTAGGAGCGCAGAAGCCGGCCTTCACTCTCCAGGCTCTGGACAAAGGCGCTCACGTCAGAAAAGGCATTTCGGGACAGGTCAACGATTTCAAACCGTCGGTCAGTGGACTGTACTTCTTTGAGTTCGTCCCCGATAGCCGGTGAACAGAGCGCCACGAAACGGAGCCACGGGTAACGGGCCCGTGCATCTTCCTCCTTGACCGCCTTGCTCATGGCCTCGATTTCCTTACGGCCAAGGCTTTCGACTGCCTTGCGCAGCATGGTGATCGCCTTGCCGTCCATGGCACGGGCTTCTTCCGCTTCGAAACCCGCGGTAGCCCTCTCTGCTGCGGTCTCCAATTCATCGAGCACTATGATCACATACTCGATACCGTATCCCTTCAACACCTCATAAGCAGCGTTGCAGAGCCGGGTGGCCAGTGACGTGTCGGTATAGATTTCCTCTTCATCATGCTGGTCAAGTTCCATGGCAGCAGCGAGCTTGGCAGGATCGTACCCGTCGACTTGCAAACGGGCAAAAGCCTGTTTCGCAATCTGATACTGGATGGAGCTGTCGAAACTCGCTCGCGCCAGGGGGACCAGCGCTTTGTAAAGGGCAGGAGCAAACCAGTTGTCCAGATTGAGCTGCTCGTGGGCCACCTGGGAGTAGCGGATATAAAGCGCCAGGTGTTTTTCACGCTGTTTTTCAGTGTCGAACAGGCGGGCCTCCTCCAGGCTTCCCCCCGGCCGGCGTACCTTCCACCCTTTGGAAGAGCCGTTCACTTGGGCGACTATCTCGTAGCCAAGGCGTGATTTACCCACACCCCAAGGAGCTACCGCTGCAAAGACATGGGCAAATTTGTTCTCCGGATCGGCGACAAGTTCAAGAAAGCTCTTGAACTTCCGGTAGAAGTCCCCTTGTCCGACTATGGGGTGGGTAATGGGATATCCTGTCACCCCGGTGGCTTCCCATTTGTGCAGTGTGGCGTTTGTCATGATGTGACCCCGTAAACTTATTTTGTAGACCAAGCCACCGCAATAAACACTATAGCCCGACCAGTTCCTTCAGCAGCTCAACCTTATGGTATCTATCAGCAGTCAATACAGTGATAATTGCAATCCAACCAATCCAATAGATGTGAAATGGGATACCCTTAGTACGTTGTAAAAGCCAGTCAAAGAGGTAGCCGAGGTTTTTCTTTTCGACAGGTAGCATTTTCCATTTTCTTGAAAACGCGAAAATCCCGGAATTATATTGCCAGCTTTTCAAAAGCATAAATATCGCTGCGATTACAATAAAGGCAATGGCGCATTTAGTCGGATCTTTGGCTGCCAAGGCAGTGAATGCTCCACCTAACAACAAGACACCAACCACTTCATTAAGAAAAAGCTTCCACTCCCTGAAATCCTTAATCTGGTCATTTTGCTCACTCATTCGACTCACCCCTTCTTGGATAAAGTTTCTGTGACCTCAATGCTTCCCTGGATTTTATAGAAAAGTCATCATGCACGGTCCAACGTGCCAGCTTGCGCTCCCGGTCTCCAAAGAGACCTCGACCATGACGTGGCTGTCCCGGAGCCCAGGCATGGACCTCGATGCTGCCGAGTTCAATGGCGCCACCGATTACCTGATCCAGCCAGCCGGCCAGATCCAGTGGCCGCCCCTTGCCGTTCAGTCCCTGCCATAACCGCAGGGCAATCTTTTCAAGGGGCACAAATCCCGCGCTATCAGCCAGTTCTGCCGAGACACGGCGGAGTATGGCTGCCGGGGTTTCAAGGCCAAGAGATTGGGCCAGTTCATCCGGCAGTTTCGGGCGTCCTTTGTTATCCAGCCACCCCACGGCGTGCAGCAGATAGAGGGGGGCGTGCAGGGCGGAAAGGCTCTTTGGGGAAGCAGCAGTTGAGATGGATTTCGCAAGTGGAACCGCGAAATCGCCCAGCAGCAATTTTGCTTCTAGAAGCTTGGCCAGCGATTGTTCGGCCACCGCCAAGTCTTCCCCCACCCGAATCTGACGACGCGCTGAAAGGACACCGGCGCCACGGGGAAACCACCATGAACCAGCATGAAGCCTGAGCAGGGCCAGTCGCACCCATGCCGAGCGCCGGATTAGGAGTGATGCCAGGGCCAAGGGGAAATTCGAGGGGCTTTGGTCGAGAAGTTCCTTACCCGCGTCATCCAGCAGCCACCCTTCTGGAGTATGACGAAGCAAGCCGGTGCCAAGCAGGACAGTCGGCTCAGGCGCACAACGGAGGCCATACATACCAGATACTGAGCGTCGTGATAGGACATTGCCCAGCAGCCGTTCCCAGCAAGGCCTTGGGTCGGGCAACGGCTCAAGCGCGGCGAGTAATTGCAATGCCCGTTGCCAAGCCCCCGGATCGCGGGGTTCCGGCCAAAATGAAGGTGGAGCGAGAATAACGTTCATGTCGTACGCTCTCCGCTCTGCCCTTCGGTAAGTGACCGAGCCCCGTTGATACAGACGCTCCGCAAGGTCTCGGTCAGCTTTTCGCCTGCCCGGTAAATATACCGATGGCCTTCTCCCCGATAGCAGTCATTGGAAAACCCTTCACCGATGACATAGTTGGGCCGCGCCACGGGCAAGTAGGTCCAGACCTCTTCCTTCAGCAGGCGCTTGACCACCGAAGCCAATTGCAGGTCCAATTGCCGGGCATCGAGCACCGGAACCAGGGACATCCCCAAGGCGTCCAGCGTGCGCAGGCAGAATTCACCTAACGTCCCGCACAGGACTTCCCGGCCATCCGCCAGAGTCACCACTACCGAGACCTGTGGTGGTTCAGCGAAGCGTTCCAGGTATTCGAGCGGTACTTCGAGAGATATTCCCCCTTGCCGTTCGGCGGCCCAGGCTTCGGCCATGAATACGAGGTGAGCCAGCAGGGTTGCCCAAGGGGTGCCGAGTACCCATGCCATGCGATTAGTCGCCGACAGATCAAGCCCGCCGCACAGGACATGCGGGCTCGTTTCGCAGGCATCCCCTCCCGGAGCCTGGAGCAGGCGGTGCGAAACCCAGTTTGGACGAGGGTCCGTGTCATGCACTCTGTCGAGTTTCGACACGGGTGTTCTTTGTCCCCCCTCGACAAGAGGTGCGGTAACCCCGAGGACCCGCAGGAGTCCCGGTGCGGCGGCGGACTGATCGGCCGGGGCTCCGAATACAGCCACTTCCAGGGCACTGTAGCCGGTTGGCTCCAGCCGGGCGTCATGAAGTCGCCCACATAATGTTGTTGCTGCCGGACCAAGCGCGTCAATGGCGCGACAAAGTTCAGTTTCCTCTTTTCGGCGGCCAAGCTCGGCCAGGCGGGCAGCCTGGATGTTAAGCCAAGGATTACGAAAGCGAGGTTGTGTAGCAAGCAGAATTCCCGCCATTTCCTCGCGACGGGGGAGGCCATCGGCCAAGCGAAAGAGCGCAGGAGTCGCCACTGCCATGCTCATGTCCGGTCGCCACCAGAGACCGCACTCCAAGGGGGCGTCAAGTCCCCAGACTGCCGGAATGCGAGCGTATCCCTGGAAGAAGAGGTCAAGAAGTGTTGCAACAGAAGGCATGGCGGCGTTCATGCGACCTCCGTTTCCTTCTCTGCCAGTAGTTCGAAGAGCGCATCCAGGTCCGGGAACAATGGTGGCTCACCGGGGACGTCAATTCCCTTGGGGGTCAGGCGAGACAACAGCTCACGATCTTTTGTAGGATCTTTGAGCGCTGCGATAAGATCAGCTTCAGTGATTTTCAGATCGATCAGAGCTTCAACGAGAAATCGAGCGGCAGTTGTTAAAAGCAGACCAGCATCGAAAGAATGTCCAGCAACAACCATTTCTTCATCTGACTTAAACCATCTATGCATTTCCTCTTTGGAATCAAAAACCGGCATCGGAATTTCCACATCACTTATGTCCGCAGGATAGGCATGAGCTGTGATTCCACGGACTGTTGCCTGAAGCGACAAGAAACCAATTTTTGTTTTCAAAAAAGTCCTTACATAAGAACTCGGCACCTTTGAATGGTCTGGACGTATTACAATAACTTCTGTTGAGGGTATAATAGTTCCTTCAACAACTGCATATGTTATGTCTTTTCCAATATAAGAAGCATTATGTGCAGCTGCACAAATCAGAAGATCATGGTTTTGAATTTTCTTCTGTAAGCTCTTTGATGAAACAACGTTCCTGTACGGTGGGCGGAGAAATGATGTATCCAAATTTGCTACTGTTGTCTGGTAAACACTATGGTACTCTGATTCGGATAAGGTGCTCCCAGTAAAAATATCTGTGCAACAATATCCCAACGTTCTTCTTTGGCATTTGACTATCCCGTCAAAAAAATCTTTAACCTCCGCAGGATAATGTTCAGCATCTAACCTCTCTACAAGCCTTAAAGATGACACACGATTATTTTTCTTTTTTTTCTTAAAATCAAAGCTCGGGATGAGTGCTAAGTGAAAGAGCTCAATATTCGCTACTGTTTTTCTTGCAACGGCTCCTAACTTTTCTGCCTTCCGAACCTTGTTGCCAATATATTCCTGAGCATCAGAATGCAACTTTGGCAACAGTACAGTCCTTGCATCATTTACTCCGAGATATTGGATAATTGCACCCAGGGCTCTGCGCTCTTGTTGGCGCCTACCGTATTCGCTAAAGAGCGCTGCAGCGACATAGTGAATATCAACGCTCCCGTTTGGGTGAAGGCCTATGATATGCTGCGTGACGTTGGCTCTTTCCATGGTCTCCGGAATGATGCAGATCTTTTCTCCAACACTTGCCTTTACAATCAACAGATCTCCTGGCAATACCTCTGAGGCCGACAGTTCCTGATGAAGTGACAAGGGGATTTGCGCCATGTTGTTCCCATCCACCTCCATTGAGCCGACATTCCCAACCCGAAATAACGGAATCCCTTTCTCAACAAAAACGCTGTTCGGCAGTTCTGATCCGAACGGACCAGCAAACAGCTTTCCAACCGATCCGAGTGTAATGACGCCGATTCCCTCCAACCTCTCCTCATCAGCCAAATGCTGCGGAGCGTAGTAGTCCGGATCAATCCGTTTCGTGAGTAATCTTTTTGCAGGAGCGCGAGATACATGCATGTTATTCCCCCCTCACGTACGCCCCTACGATAGGCACCAAGTCATTCGGCACATCAAAGACCTCGGTGTTGTTTTTCACCGTATAGCCCAAGGTATCGGCTACGGCCATAAAAACATCCGTCTGTGGCTCATCGACGAAGCGGCTGGGGTCTTTTGGATCTACCTTGCGCTTCTGCACATAGAGAATACTGGTCTTGGCCGCCGTGCCGGAAAGCTTGAAGGTGTCGGCAGGCAGGCTGATCACTGCCTTGACAACGGCCTTGCCGCCGTGAAACTGGCCGGTTTCCTCGTCTTTCTTCCCCATCAGATACTCCCGCAGATAGCGGGTGTTGGCATTGCAGAGGATCGAATCAGGGACGACCATCAGGAGTCGTCCCCCCGGCTTGAGGAGCTGGAGGCATCGATCAAGGAAGAGCACCGAGAGGTCTACCCCTTTCACCTTATCCTGCCAGACTCCTTTACCGGTGGGGCTGGCGCCCATGGCCAGACCGGTGGGGGATGGCCTCAGTAGGCCCCCTTTCCCTTTGAGGGAATCAAAATCAATGTCCGTCCGGAACAGAGCCAAACGGGCCTTTTCCGCCTCCTCGGCCTCCTTGTTCTCCGTCTTGGGAGCGCCAAACGGAGGATTTGTGAGGATCAGGTCAAAGGAGTTCGGTAGCAGGTGCGGCGTAGTCAAGCTGTCGGTGGTGTTGAACACCAGCGACCGCGGTGCTCCCTGAAGGGCCATGTTCAGGCGGGCAAGGCGCACCATCCGTGGCGAGCTGTCGGCAGCGACAAAGGAGTGCTCCAGCATATCCTTCCACAAGTTGTCGCGCTCCTCATCGGTGAGGTTCATCTGTTCCAGCAGGCGACGAAGCTGGGGGAGAAGTGCGACGAGAAATCCCGCCGATCCCCCGGCAGGATCGCCAACCCGGAAGCTCGGCTTGCCGTCAGCGGTGCGGGAGGTAAGAATCCCATAGTCATAGGTCTCGATGTCGTGCAGGGCAATATCGACCATGGCCCGCTTGACCGGCGACGGGGTAAGGTAGATGCCGACCCCTTCCTTCTGAAACTTGTGCCGCAGGAAAACATCGAACGCCCGGCCGAGTACATCTCCGGCGACGTCTTTGAGGGTTCCCTTTCTTTCTTCGTTCGGATCGGGATAATTACGGCCCTGGTTATCCTTGAGGATCGGCAAATCCTGCAACAGTCGGATGAGGGTAGCATAGTTTCGCGGTACTGAAAGTTTCAGGTAGTCTCGTTCATTGAAAATCGGGTACTTTTCACCCAGATCATCGGTAGTCTGGTAGTCCTTATGCCCCTTGAACGCCTCAAAAGCAGAACGGACTTTTTCGACCGCAGTTTCGGCAGCCTTCTTATCGGTAACTTCGAAACACTGAGGATGATAGACCTCATCAAGCGTCAGTTTTTCGCCACCATGGGTGAATTTTTTTTCTTCATCCTTATGGCGCAACCTGAAGAGCTCGAGGAAAAGAAATTTGGCGGCTTCGTCAATAATGTCGTTTTTGCCATCCACTGTGTCGCGGACCGTGGAATAAACCTGCTCGTGGAAGTTGTCGAAATCTCGCTGGAGCTTTTCGTAGACCCGGAGGGACCAGCGGAAGGTGGGTTCACGCTCAAGCCGCTGAAGATCTCCAATTTCGCTTGCCTTGGGGAGCTGGTCGATCTCATGAGGCGACGACGGATCCAGGTCGAACACTCTCTGGCCGCTGCCATCATCCACCAGGGCCGCAACCGGCTCACCGGCGCCTTCGCTGGGGGCATCCCAGGCCAGTGACAACACATTGTCAGCGGCGGTGTCGGCAAGGAGTTCGGCCTTCACCGCAGCCAGCAGCAGCCGTGCTGTGGGGGCGCCCTTCTCTTCACCCCAGCAGACTGCGGCGCAAACCGAATCGCCAAGGTGGGTGGAAAAGTCTTCAACATGGGTGTAGCCGCGCTCTTTGGCGGATTTCTTCAATTCTGTGAGACGTGTTTCCAGTTCAGTCATCGTTTATTCTCCTTATTTCAGGTTACGCACGGCGTTGTATTCGATTGGGGGGAATTATGTCAAAAAGTTCAGGGTGGCGGCGAGCGGCCTCATACAAGCCCGCGGCAGTTGTTATTGTCCCCTTGGGAAGCCTGGCAAGCAGAGCTGCTGCCGGCAGCGGACGGTCAGTCACAACTGCGAGCAGCGCATCAACGAGAGGATCAACCTTCTGCTCGCCGCCGATTCTATAGACGTCGCCATCTCTCTCCACCTCCGGAAGGCAGTCGAGCAGAAGTCCTACCTGTTCCTGTGTCCAGCCACTTCCGACAGCCTGTGCTGCCTGGTGAAGTTCTTCCAGGCTGCGAGGCTGCGCCTGCAAACGGGACTTCAGCTGACTCAATATCTCCGCGTTCATCTCAACCTCCCCATGCTGCGGGTTATCATCGTCTCCACCTCCGCAAGCAATTCCTGCTGCTTTGCCCGAACTGCGGAAAGCTCATCCATGGCCGTACAAAGATGCCGGTGCATCCGCTCGGCCTCTATATCATTTATGCGCGGCAGTCGGATCGATTCCAGATCCTCGCTTGTGACAAATTGCTGGGCAACGCCGGAGGACGCATTTCTGAGTTGCCACTGGACCGCCGAGGTCATGAGCATGAGGGCCACTGCTCCAGGGTGCTTCATGGAGTGCAGCCGTGCCCAGCGATCTGACACCAGTATTGTCTCTTTCCGAGGTGGATGGTTGAACACCACCTTTGGGGAGGTTCCCATCAGCGATACCAAGACTTCCTCGGGCTGCAGGGGCCGTTCATACACTCGGAAACCGGCCTCTCTGAATAATTCATCCTTCGGAAGACGGAACGCTAGAATCCCTTCGGCATCCGAAAGCCTGAGGAGCCTGCCGGAGGCCGGACCTTTGTCACGCAGCCTGTTTTTTTCAGCTATCCCAACATCACGAAGTTGCAGCCAGTACAGTCGGCTCATTTCGTCCTGGATGTGCCGCATTGCTACATGTGTCGGCAGCCAGCTTTCGGAAAGAAACGGTGCGGGCTGGAAGCAATATTTTTGTTCGCCACCCAACAGGGCCTTGATTTCGGAGACAAGCTCTTCCGCTCTGTCGAGCAGGGCATTCAGCTTATTCCAGGCTTTTACCCGTTCACTTTCCAGTCCAAGCCACAATTCGGCAAAGCGCCCCCCTTCATTCGGCAGTTCCGGAACCTGAAAACCTTTCAGATCCTTCAAGCCTATTCGTGGGATGGTCGCTCCCCTGGCGTGATGAGCCCAGGCCTCACGCACCGTCGGATGATTCAGTACTGCAGTTATCCAGAATCCGTGGGCTACATCAAGTCCAACAATACGGATGCAGTTAGAATCCACCGGATGTCGGGGCGTCTCCTGCGTTACCCACGCAGCGCGAAGCGGTAGAAATTTGCTGACCACTACATCTCCGGGACCTACTGCCTTGTTTTGATCTGTCGGTCTTATCGGCTCGCTACGCTCACCATCAACAGCCAATGCCATATCGGCAATGTGAGAGGGACGATACGTGAAGAATTCCTCTCCCTTGGAAGGAGACGTTCTTATACCTTCCAGCAATCGCACACTCAGATCACCAAGCGCAAACAGCTTCCCATGGGATCCTGTTAAGTGGACATGAACATGAGCATCCACCCCCCAGCACTCCAAACGTGCCAGAGAGTCGGCAGAAACCCATGTTGTTTTGACATCTCGAATCATTTCAATCCTCAGATCTGTACGACTATTGGCAAGAAATTTCCGACTTTCTTGGAACGCCTTACATCGATGACAGGAATTTTGCCGGTACTCTTTTATTTATTCCTTTTCTTCGAAGGGCACGAAGTAGCTATCCACGAGACGGTCAGCATTGAGAGGCGACCGTACGAGAAGGCGGCTGCATTCTGCCACTAGTTCGTCAATAGAGAGCTGTGACTCGCAAAGAGTCGTAAGAAGAGCGCGTGCGTCGGATACCAAGGCCGCCAATTTCTCATACGTGAGTGCGTGAGACGCTCCGGCTACTGCTGCTTTTGTTGCCCGGTTTCTGGGATGAACACTCACGCGTACACAGGCGTATTTTGGATAATTGTTCGCAAACCATTCTGCTGCGACAAGGAGTTGTCCGTGTTCCTCCTTCGTGAGAGCGTTTTTTTCTTTTTTCCTGCTCTTGGCTTCAATCACGACCCCTACCCGCGACGGCAAGAGCCAGAGCACGTCAGGACCCTCGCCATTTAAATCGTACCTGTCCGCAGACAAACCTATCATAATCGCCAGTTCAGCAAGAGCCTGCTCGAACTGATTTGACGTTGCGGCATGGTGAAGATTCGCGACAGTGTCTTCAAATGACTGCAGGAAACCTCGTCTGAGCCGATAGCCCCCAATCTGCCGTGCTATGGATTGTTCCTGCGCACCCGGGATCGGCAACGGACGGTACGGGGGGCGCACCTTTGGACGCAGGAGATTACGGTTGTTTGCATAAGCTTGACGCTGTAAATCTTCGGCGCGGTCACCGTGCCCCCACTTGTCCGCAATTCTTGCTGCCAGCTGTTCCATCCAGCCCCTCATCTGCGGGTCGCGTACCTTCTCATCAGCAATGAGTTTCTCGATCTTTGCAATTGACTGCTCGTGGTAGCCATCTTGCCAAAGATTAATAGCCTTTCTTTCCGCTGCAGCTTGATCAAAATGTTGCGCGTCTGGAGTGTCCTCATCAACCAGTTCAGCGAGCGTCTCGGCATGATATTCAATCCAGGGTTTATCGCGATTAAAACTTCTTCCAATCGTCTGCGCCAAATCCTTCAGGCTTTGCACCTCTTTACTGATTTCAGCGCCCATTTCAAGCTGAGCCCTCGTAGCGCTGGTCAAAAATTGAAAGTTAGCATCTTTGGCAACCCAGGCTGCGAGGTCCGAGCCGGCAAGCAGGACGACACAATGATCACCTGACCCGCGCGCGCCCCTGCCAATTCCCTGTTCAATACGTTGTGCGAGCATCCGAGTAATGGTGGCCCCACCGTACAATGCACTTGCTCTGAAGAGCTCATAATCCGAAGTGCCTGAGGGCAGACCGTTCATGACCAATAATCGACACGAATCGCCAGGCAGATCGATCCCATCATACCGGTTCGCAAAGACAGCCGGTCCGGACGTCTTTCTTTCCTGTAATGCTTCAACCAGCGCCTCAACATCTCGAGAGCCTTTTGCAACGGTGGCTATTTCCGACCATTGTGCGGCGGCTTTGTCCGATGGGACTAAAATTACGGATCCCAGGTTCTGCTTTGATGCCCAGACAACGAGTCTTCCGATGCTGTCTCGTAAATCAAACTTAAAGGGCATCAAGTCAGGAATAAGGACCATTCTTTCACTCACGCCAGCCAAAGATCTGGACGTCAGCGCATTCTTAACTGATGTCGTATCAGCATCGAAAGTGCGAATAATCTCGCTATCGTCCGCTATAGTTGCCGACATATAGATGCGGCGCGGAGCCTCTGAAAAGGTGGGAATAGCATTCACGAGAGGGAGAATTGAAGAAATAGTGAAGGCGTTCCGACTGATGAGAGCATGGCAAAGGTGCAGTTGGTCTCGTAGCAGCGGCCATACGAGTGCATACTTGTCCGAATCTGACTTTAATTGCTCACGGACAGCATCGAGTTGTTCATGCCAAGCCCAATAAGGAACCTCCAATACCCCATGTTCAGAGCCGGCGACAATGTCGTCGAACGTTCCCAGTCTGTCTGTGTCCCGGAACACCCTGCGGAAAAGCCCCGCTAAGTTTTCATACCGCTCGCGCTCCACTTTTGATTTCACCTCCAGGGTGAAAGACTCGCGCACAACCGAAAACGCCACATGTGCATCGTCAAGAATGATGGCTGAAACTTTTTGAGGTTGACCACCCCCTCGGAGGCCGAACTTGCTCCGGCCGTTAAATAGAGCCTTGTATGTGGCAACCATAATGGCATTGGCGTTGATAAAATCATCGTTCAACGGCTGGCCGGTCTGGTAGGCTACTGCTGGAATGCCATGTGCCTTAGCCTTCTCAAGCGTCTGGTTTACAAGCTGCACGGTAGGAGCAAGGTATAAAACCGGTTCGCCGGTCTCATTCAGCGTCGACTGCGCCATAAGCAGGCCAACCAAAGTCTTCCCCCCGCCCGTGTGCAGCTTCAGCACAACATCGCGCTCATTCCGACGCTCGTACCATGTATGGAGCACCTCCGCCTGGCTTGTATAAAGATCGTTAATTCCAGGCGGCTTGGGCAAACGGCGAAATATTTCGAATGGTTCGATTGCCTTTGCCTTCTTTGTCTTGGTTCTTAGTTTGTCAAAATCGACCATTAGTATCTCCTTGCCTGAAATGGGGGCGGCCATGCAGGACAGTGCGCCTGCCGTGCTAAATATATGTGAGCTTGCAGGTACAATACCACAGCATTGTCTTGTCGTCAAGAAATTATTTTAACTAATATTTTGTGAGTGCACAGGTACGCATATATTTGTGTATAGTTTACAGTTAGGCGTCAGCTTGCAATCATAAAGATACGACCTTAAAAGAAAGTTTTTGTTCCATAAAAGGGAATTATATGTTACACAAATCAATATTAATATCGATAAGCGAAATATAGGACGCATTGCTATGTACAACTTGGGAACCAAGATCCGCCAGGCAAGGAAAGAAAAGAAATTGACGCAAGCGCAACTTGCGGAGATGGCAGGCATCACCAGAAAGACGCTATCCCAGATCGAGACCGGAATCGTGCCGGATATCGGAATTCGTAAGGTGGAGCGTACGCTGGAAATTCTTGGCCTGGAATTGACAGTACGCCCGGCTGGTGCCCCGCCGACACTTGAGGAATTGCAGAAGGAGAACGTCTCGCGATGACCCCACAATCACTCGCTGTCTGGAATAATGGCAGCAAGGTCGGCATTCTCGGCCAAAACGACAACTACTTTTTCAACTACCTCCCCGACACACCGGTGGAGCATCTTGTTTCGTTGACAATGCCCTATCGTCTGCAGAGCTGGGTTTCAGACAGGGAGTTGCATCCGATATTTCAGATGAATCTTCCAGAGGGAGCGTTGCGCGAGGCTATCAGGAACGCATTCGCCAAGGTGGTGGTGGTTGACGATATCGCTCTACTGCGAATCACGGGTGGAAACCAGATTGGTAGAAACCGATTCTCGCTCCCCGATTCGGAAATTCCGATGATAAACGAGAAGCCGGAGTCACTGGATGAAATCCTTACCTACCCAGATGCAGTGGAGCTTTTCAACGAGTTGATGGCCAGACATGCCGAACACTCCGGTATCTCAGGCGTCCAGCCCAAAGTGATAGTTGAGGCCACCGAGCGAACAACGGTCGCGGCCTCTTCCTATATCGTCAAATCATGGGGGAATGAGTATCCGCAGCTGGCGGCCAATGAATATTTTTGTATGACCGCTGCAAAACTGGCAGGGCTGTCTGTGCCCGATTTCTCGCTATCAGAAAACGGCGGATTGTTCGTCATGAAGCGTTTCGATACGACAGTGGACGGGGAGAATCTTGGATTTGAGGATTTCTGCTCTCTGCAGGCGTTGGGGACAGACAAGAAATATGACAGCACCTATGAAAGGGTGGCAAGAACCATCAAGGACTTTGTTTCACCGGAACATCTTTCGTCAGCCCGTGAACAGTTCTTCGCCACGCTCGTTCTGTCGGCAATGGTCCGAAATGGCGACGCTCATCTGAAAAACTTCGGCGTCCTCTACCGACATCCACAAGGCCCGGTGTCACTTGCGCCCGTATATGACATAGTCACGACCACAGCGTATCTGCAAAAAGACGTTCCCGCCCTTCACTTGGCGGGCACAAAAAAATGGTGGTCGCGCAAAATCCTGGAGAGATTTGCCTTGCAGGCCCTTTCCCTCCCCGCAAAGCTGTCCGCACAAATAATCGACAGAGTTGCCGAGGCGGTAATAGAAGCCTCTAAACGGATCCCTCCCTATATCCGAGAAAATCCGGACTTTGAGGAAATCGGCAGCCGGATGCTGCCAATCTGGCAAGATGGCGTAGACGCGTTCGCGGCGTCGGAGCGTCGTGGGTAAGGTTGGTGTTGTCCGTTTGCTTGCAGACAAAGAGCAGTACTCAATTTGCTGTTAGTTCTGCTTAAATTGTAGCTGTAATTACGCATGAACTAACATTTATTTTGCACGACAACATTTAACGTGTTAGCGTGCATATAAATTGTTAGTTGGGGGGCAAATGGACAACCTATTACGCGAATTTGAACGCCACCTGAAAGAAACTTTGAACATTACGGTTGAACCGAAAAAGTGGGAAGATGATAAGACCCTCCCCTTTTTCTTGCGAGACCTCTACGCCTTTTATCAGGTATTTCTTCTGGATACCACCTGTCTATTGATGGCTGCGCGCGACGAAGTAGAGCAGACTCCTGCAACTATTCGCAAGCAGATGCTACAGGTTCAGGCAAAATGGGATGGTGAGGTGATCTACCTTCGTTCATCGGTCTCCGCCTACAACCGCAAACGGCTGATTGAGCAGAAAGTCCCCTTTGTGGTGCCTGGGAACCAGATGTATCTTCCAACGCTCGGCATCGATCTGCGTGAACATTTCAAACAGATACGCACTGTTGCCCCCGGCAAGTTCAGTCCTGCCACTCAAGCTGTTGTATTGCACGTATTGTTGCATGGACCTGGGCACAATTACACATCATCTCGCCTGGCAAAACTGTATCCGAATATGGGTAAAAATAAATGGTATTCGACGATGACGTTTACCCGGGCCTTCGATGAACTTGTATCGCTCGGTCTTGGAGAGGTGGTCACTGAGGGACGGGAACGGGTGCTTCGTTTCAGTGAAGATAAGCGAGCCTTATGGGAACGATCGAAGGAGTTCATGCGCAGTCCGGTTACAAGACGCACTTTCATTCGCCCTATCACAAGTCGATGGCCTGGGGTTGCCGCAGGATTGTCGGCATTGGCGCATTTTACCATGCTGGCTCCGCCTTCCAATCAAGTCTACGCCTTATGCATGAACGATTGGAAATCAATGAAACTACTTAATGCTATCGAGGAGCTGCCGGGGCCAGAGCCGCAGTCATATGAAATAGAGATATGGAATTATTCGCCGCTTTTATTTCAGGAAGATGACGTAGTCGATCGCTTTTCTCTATATCTGAGCTTACAGGATAACACTGATGAACGGATTCAATCCTCCCTTGAAAAAATGATGGAGGAAGTCTTATGGTGAGAGGGCTTGACCGGTTCAAGGCACACTTTGAGCCATTTGCAGACAGATATGTGCTGATTGGCGGAACGGCATGTACACTTGTAATGGAAGAGGTTGGGTTGGAATTTCGAGCTACCAAGGATCTTGATATCGTTCTCTGTGTGGAGGCATTGGGCAGGGATTTCGTGGAAGCCTTCTGGGAGTTTATTCGCAAAGGTAAGTATCAAATTCAGGAGAAGAGCACGGGCCAGAAACAGTTTTACCGGTTCAAGAACCCTGAAGACAGCTCCTATCCAGTGATGCTGGAATTGTTTTCGCGCAAGCCGGATGCATTGGCCATTGGTGACGACAGTCATCTGACTCCGATCCCGATGGATGAAGAGGTGTCCAGCTTATCGGCCATCCTGCTGAACGATGACTACTATCATTTCATCCATGCCGGGAAACAGGAGATAGACGGGATGACTGTCGTAGGGCCGTCATACTTGATCCCTCTGAAGGCAAAAGCTTGGCTCGACCTTACCAACAGGCGTGAGGCTGGTGAAGCGATAGACCAAAAAGATATAAACAAGCATAAGAATGATGTGTTCAGGCTGTATCAAATTATTGATCCAAGGCTTACGGTGGATCTGCCAGACTCCATTGAGGAAAATTTGCTTGAGTTTTTCGATAAGATGAAAGAGGTGCAAAGTGTGGACCTGAAAAATCTGGGATTACGAAACACGACTCTTGATGAGGTCCTTGGCAACCTGCGGTCAATTTATGGCATCGGGAATTGACCCATGGCTTGCACACCAGCTTAAGCGGGCACAAAGACTGATTTTTCTCATTTCGTCCGGGCTCAGGCGCTGGTTAAAGACTGACCATGTTGGGAAAGGAGACTGTATGGGAGAAAAGATCAAATCGCCAGATATCCCTGAATCAGCAGATGCCCAAGTGCATAATATTTTGGTTACCAACGCGCCTAAACCTCTATACCGAAGGCTTCGTGGATATTCATTCGACCCAAGCCTGTCACTACAAATGGAAACCGCTGTCATCAATGAAACCGTTTATCGGGTTCCCTGGGAGGAGACTTCAGAACTGGCTGATGATGGGCTTATGCCAGGGCCAGTTGGTGAGTATCTGGAGGTTGTCGATTATGACCCGGCCAGTGGCTGTTTTTATCAACCGCTGAATCTGAATGAACCATACATTCTTGCTCAGGATGGTTTGCCGCCATCGGAAGGCAACCCGCAGTTTCACCAGCAAATGGTGTATGCCGTAGCAATGACAACAATTCGCAACTTCGAGCGGGCACTGGGCAGACCAGCATTATGGGCGTCTCGTGAAGTAACCAATGGCAAAACTGCTTATGAATTTGTGAAGCGACTACGGGTATATCCGCATGCCCTCCGCGAGGCCAATGCCTATTACAGCCCGGAGAAGAAAGCTCTTCTTTTCGGATATTTCCCTGCTAATGCTGAACACCCGGACCGCTATTTGCCCGGAGGAATCGTCTTTACCTGCCTTTCCCACGACATTATAACTCACGAGACTACCCACGCTCTACTTGACGGTATGCATCGTCGGTTCATAGAGCCTAGCAATCCTGATACGTTGGCGTTTCACGAAGCTTTTGCCGATATTGTCGCGCTTTTCCAGCATTTCAGCTTTCCCAACGTGCTTCGGCACCAGATTGCTCGCAATAAGGGGAATTTGGCATCTCGCAACCTGTTGGGAGAGTTGGCTCAACAATTCGGGGAAGCTGTCGGCAACTACGGAGCGTTGCGAAGCGCCATCGGTGAATATGACAAAACTACGGGACGATGGGAGCCTCATCACCCAGATCCGAGAGAATATGACACAGAAACCGAACCGCATGCGCGTGGCGCCATTCTGGTGGCAGCAGTGTTCGATGCCTTCCTGGCAATCTACAACAGCCGTTCGGCTGACCTGATGCGCATTGCCGGTAATGTGACGAGCTTCCATCCTGGGAGTGACCTACATCCGGACCTCGTCAACAGGCTGGCCGATGAGGCAGCCAAATCAGCTCAACATGTGCTAAATGTCTGCATTCGTGCCTTGGACTACTGTCCCCCGGTTGATATTAATTTCGGCGACTACTTAAGGGCCATAATCACCGCAGATCTCGATCTTGTCCCTGATGATGACAGAGGATACCGTATCGCATTTATTGAGGCGTTTCGCCGTCGCGGTATCTATCCCCGAAACGTCAAGGGTCTCTCTGTTGAGAGCCTTCGCTGGCCCGATGTCAGTAAGCATCAGGACTTCTTTAAACCGCTTGGCTCTTCCTTAAGAGAAAGTGTCGGGAGATTCCCCTATTTTAGGAGCAGGGAGGAATTATATGACTTTACAGAGCGTGCTAAAAGAAAACTTCATGTGTTATTGAGAGAAGAAGCGTTTGATAATTTTATATTGAAAAATCTCAGCGAAATTACAGGAATGGCCTTTGAGTTTGGACTCCCCGGGTTACGAATGGAAAAAGAACATAAGGTTCCAAAGTTTGAAGTGCATTCCCTCCGCCCTGCACAGCGGATAGGTCCTGATGGCGATACCTTGAATCAACTCATCATTTCCATGATCCAGAGCCGGGATATTCCGGAAGGAGAATCGACTATGGTGTTCCGCGGTGGTTGTACGCTGATTCTCGATCTGGATACTATGCTGTTGCGTTATGCGATCACCAAAAGCGTAACTGACGAAGAGAGGCTCCAACGCCACCGCGAATACCACAACCAAGCATTGGCTGATGGCTCGCCCCGCGCAACATATTTGCAAAATCAAAAGGATGCACAAGAGCCTTTTGCTCTCCTACATGGAAGTACTTTTTACGGGAGGCCATAATATGTCAGCTAACGAACTCACTATAAGAATGTATCGCCAAGGTCTCGGAGACTGTTTTTTGCTCAAATTTCCGCCTTCAAATAAACCTTTTTACCTCCTGATTGATTGCGGAGCGCTCGTCAGCAAACATTACGATAAAGAGTTGATGAAGAAAGTTGTCACTGACATCCATGAAGAGACGGGAGGGCATATTCATGTGCTGGCAGTGACCCATCAACACTGGGACCATATTTCCGGTTTCATGGATGCCAAGGACATTTTTGATACCATAACCGTCGATACAGTATGGCTTGCTTGGCTGGAAAACCCAAGCGATCCGGAAGCCTCTGAAATCAAAAACACACTTGGCAAACAGAAAATGGCTCTCGAAATGGCTTTAGGTCGGCTTCCCGGAGAGGATAAGTATGCCCATTTCAAAAATGCTCTTTCTGCACTGTTCGGTTTTGAGGGAGGGCTCGGCGTTCGGGCCGGGGGCGTCGAGGATGCTTGGAACTATATTCTCAATAAAGGCAAGAAGGTTTTCTGTGACTCCACAAAACATCCATTGGAGATGGCCGGAGCCAAAGGAGTTCGTTTTTACGTACTCGGTCCGCCTCGGGATCCAGTGATGATCAAGAAACTTTTGTCTCCAAAAGAAACCTACGATGATGGACGGCATGGCTTCGGGAGTTTTGTCGCGGCATTAGGACAAGCTGCTGAGTCGGGAGGTTGTATTTCTCCTTTTGATGAAAGATTCCGAATTACCATGGAACAAGCAAAAGAAGATGACTACTTCCGGCAGCGTTATGGGTTTGACCAAGACGACCAGGAGGAATGGCGAAGAATTGATTACGACTGGCTGAACTATACTGGTGAGCTGGCATTGCAACTTGATAGTTATACCAATAACACCTCCTTGGCGCTTGCCATCGAACTGGTAGCATCCGGGAAGGTATTGATTTTCCCGGGCGATGCTCAAGTCGGCAACTGGTTGTCATGGGAGGAGCTTTCGTGGAAAGTGAAAGAATCCGATGGAACAGAAAAAACCGTCACAATAAATGACTTGTTCGAAAAAACTGTTTTTTACAAAGTTGGCCACCACGGCAGTCATAACGCAACGTTGCGGACTAACGGTCTGGAGAAAATGTCGCATCAGGATTTGGTGGCATTGATACCGGTTCATCGGTTGACCGCAAACGATCAACGCTGGCAGTTCCCGTTTCCTCCATTATGGCAGCGTTTGAAAGAGAAAGCGCGGGGACGTGTAGTCTTGTCGGACAGCGACAGTCTTGACGATATTTCCGGTGAGGCAAAAGGGATGCTTAGCAAAGCTGAATGGGAATCGTTTGCCGGCGCAACTAAGATCTCAGACCTATATGTAGAATATCAGATAAGTTTCTAATAGTTGCTGGTTGACTTTTTCGTGGTAGGTACTTGAGACAACTTTATGGCCTAACTGTTCTTTGCCAAAGGCTTCGGGAAGTTGGTTTTGATATTAACGCCAATGCAATTTCTGCTGTATCAGTCTGATTTCTTGCTGAATTTGAGAAACTGTTAGGAGAAAACAATGCCAATTCTTGATGATAAGCAACGCCAACGGGCAGTCGAAGTAATGCAAGAATACCTACAAGCACCTGCAGTTGCGGGAGGGAAAACACCCCTTGAGGACGACGCAGAGCTTGACGTAAAGCGTGTTGAGGTAATTCAAACACTTTTGCAACCGCTATTATCGAGTTTTCTTAATGGCCAAATACCCGTCCAGGATTTCAAGTCCAGTATTGATAGCATCAACAAAAAAAATGAACTCTGGGGATTCAAAGGTATAAAAGGCCAGATGTTCTTCAACATGGTTGTGAATGTCGCTGATGATATTGAAGAATGCAAGCAGGAGCTGATTAGCGCTTTGTCTGTCCCGGATAGCGAAGTTCTCGCTTCAAGCCGGATTAAAACTTTTACCAGTTATATTAAGCGTATAGGTGAAGGCTGGGTTAACTCGGGCAATACAAAATACGGCACTCCTAAAACTGGAAGTATTCCATTCTTTCTTTCATATTTTTGGCAAATTCAGGAACGAAAAACGTGGCCAGCATTTTACACCACAAGCGTCCAGGCAATGACAGACCTTAATATATGGCAGCCTACGGATGACATTTCTTCAGATTATGTAGCTTTCAAGCAAATTCATGATGAACTTGCTGTTCTGTTCACTACTACCAGCGGGACGACTTTTGATCTTTATCGTGTTGAACACGTTTTCTGGTACAAGGGAAATCTTGAAAAAACAGTTAATCAACAGCCTGTTAAGCCAGTTGTGATTGATAATGGGAATGTACACATTGTACCTATAAACAGTGTCGACAAATTACCTGACAGCTATCTACCGCCTATTATTTCAATTCTTCCCGCCATGGCCAGACATGAGCCATCTTTGGTAGAAGCGGCCACTCGTTCAGGGACCTCACTTCCAAGGGCATTCGAAAAAAATATTAACGCAGCTTTTACACTTCTTGGCTATGAGACTAAACTTCTTGGTCAAGGAAACGGAAGAGTACCTGATGGGATCGCACTTGCTGAGGATTTTAATTACGCAATTCTCTGGGATGCCAAAATCAGGGGCAATGGATATAGCATTGGGACGGATGATCGTCAAATCAGGGAATACGTCACTTCGCAAAGCAGGGAAATGAAACGGAAAAGATCATTCAAAAACATATACTACGTGATTATATCAAGCACATTTGCTGAAGATCACGACGATCTTGTTAGGTCGATAAAAATGGAAACAGACGTGAACGAGGTAATTTTTCTTGAAGCAGAAGCACTTGTAGAAATGGTTGATGCAAAGCTGAGGTCTCCTCTACAAATCACAATTGGTCCAGATGCCTTACAAAGACTGTTTAGCAGTAGTGGCGTACTGAAATCAAGGAGTGTTCAAGAAATGCTCGGTTAGCACGATTTTCTATCACCTCAATCAAGGAAATAAATTCATGGCAATGACAGTTGAAATCAAAGGCAATAAGCTCTGCATTGAAATTGATCTGGAGAAACCAACACCATCAGCTTCCGGTAAGACATTGGTAGTTGCCAGTACACGTGGCAATGCTGTTACCACGGCTGAAGTTGATGTAAAGCCTATTACTGTCGGGCTGAATGCCTATATCAAACCGTAATTCAGAATTGTGTCGTTTGTTGAAATATCGGTAAATCATGTCGAGTGACTATGGAAGAAGAAAAGAATCCATCCTGCGATAGCAAAACCCCAGTAAGCCGGGAGCAGTTGTATAAAGAGGTCTGGGCGGAACCGATGACCACGGTCGCACTGCGATACAAGGTATCATCGAGCTTTTTGGCACGTGTCTGTACTTGGCTGAATGTCCCCCGTCCCGAAAGGGGCTATTGGGCAAAGCTTGCCGTTGGTAAAGTGTCCAAGCAACCGCCGTTACCGGAAGCTGAACCTGGCGATGAATTGGAATGGAATCGGTATGGCCAGGCCCGGCGCGCGAAACTGCCTATACCGAAGCCGCCCCGGAAAAGGAAGTCGAGGCTGCGTGATCGGAGCGAACTGCCCGAGCGCCACCCGCTTTTGCAGGGAGCGCAGCAGTATTTCGACGAAGCACGCGAAACCAGCAACGGTTACCTGAGGCCAAGCAAACGACTCATGGTGGATGTCATCGCATCCAAGCAGACATGCAGTCGAGCCTTGGATGTGGCGAACGAATTGTTCCTGCTCTTTGAAGAGCGCGGCCATACAGTCGCATTCGAGAGACACGGCTTGTCCCTGCGACGGTATGGCGTCGATGAGCGTGAAAAGGGAGGACGGGATCGTAATTATTCCGACCTCTGGAGTCCTTCGCGAGATACTATCGTCACCATCGGCACCGTCTTGATCGGATTGACAATTTTTGAGATGAGCGAGAATGTCGAAGCGAAGTACCAGGACGGAAAATACGTCCGCGTTTCGGAACTGCCTGTCAGGAAACAGAGACGGTATGAAAGCTTTTCATGGACAAGTATGCATGATCTTCCCAGCGGAAGATTATGCATTCAGGCATACTCTCCATATCAGAGGGCAGACTGGAAACGGCAGTGGCGAGAGACGAAAGAAGGAGATTTTCCCGGGAAGCTGTCGGCAATCGTCAAGGAACTGAAACGGGAAGCTGCCACCATTGTCCAACTTGTTGAAGAAGGTGAACGCAAGGCTGAAATCGAACGTCAGGAGTGGGAGGCCAAACAGATAATCTGGCGCCGGGAAGAGGAAGAGCGTCGGCGGGTCAAGGCGATCAAAGACAGTAGGGAAGAGTTGACCGAAATCATCAAGGCCTGGGTGGAGGCAAAAGGGCTTGAGGATTTCTTTGCCGATGTCGAGAAAAGAGCCGCCAATTTGGAGGAGGAACAGAAAGCTGTTGTCCTGGAACGACTGGCTCAGGCCCGAACATTGATCGATAGCACTGACGCCCTGCAGTGGCTCGCAGCTTGGAAAACGCCGGAGGAGAGAACTGCGGAATCAGGTAATAGTTATTGGTAACTCGGGACATGTAAAGAAGTATTGGGAGAGTATGGTGAACCGACCCATTAACTCCACATTTTTCAATAAAGTGGAGTTAATGGGTTCAACTCTGACCCCATCACAAATACGGCCACTATGTTGTCTACCACCAGTAGTACCAGCGCCAGTACCACCATGGGACATAACAGGGGCGATAGTCCGTGCCGGAGAAGGCATATTTGATCAGCGTCCAGAACGGTTTCCCCTTCACGTAGCCATGATAGAGCCGCACCTGCACACGGTCCATCAGGATGTACGGCAGCGAGATGCAGGCGATGCCGATGGCCCAGTACCAGAATGTTCCCAAGAAACAGAGGCCGACCAGCACTGCCGGGAGCTTTGCCCGTTTTGGTTGTGTTTCTCTTAACCATTGTTGGGCGTCATAGTATTTAATGGTATTTGACATATGAACCTCCCCGGATTTTGTCTGGTGTCAGAAGGTTAATCACACTCTGTCGGGCTGTGACTTGATAAATGGCTGAATTGTGCTTGCCCAACAAGCCCTCCTTATGGTAAAGAAAGTATTCCATTAAATGGCCACTTGATTCTTTTGTGGTATTTTTTGTGGTAGCAACATTCAGGCGGCCTACCGGTTCTTTTTTATATCAGTAGGTTGAGTCCGTAGTTCGATGGACTCTCTCGCCATATTCGCCCTCAACGCGCCGAACAGGCGCCCCCTGTAAGACCCTTGCGGATACAGCTGATAGCTGGGTCCCACGCAATGGAAGGTTATGAACCCCGTCAGGTCCGGAAGGAAGCAGCGGCAGTAACCCACTCCGTGTGCCGTGGGGCAGCCCAGCTATCAGCTGTATCCGCAAAGTTTTTTCTGTATGCGGATTTTTCAGGACTCCCGGAATCAAGCGAGGCAGGATAGCGTGTCATACCTTGTACTAGCTCGAAAATGGCGGCCTCTGCTCTTCAGTGATCTGGTAGGCCAGGAACATGTCAGTCAGACCCTGCAGAATGCGATTCAAACCGGTCGGGTTGCCCACGCATTCCTGTTCACCGGCGCCAGGGGGGTTGGCAAGACCAGCGCTGCCAGGATTTTGGCAAAGGCCCTTACCTGCGAGCATGGACCGGCGGTTGAACCATGCAATGCTTGTCCTGCCTGTGAGGAGATAACTTCTGGCGTAGCGGTTGATGTCATCGAAATCGATGGCGCCTCAAATACTGGTGTTGACGATGTTCGTGAACTGCGGGATAACGTCAAATACCTTCCGTCAAGGCTTCGCTCCAAGATATTCATCATTGATGAAGTGCATATGCTCTCAACCAGTGCCTTCAACGCCCTGCTCAAGACCCTGGAAGAGCCCCCGTCGCACGTAAAATTCATTTTTGCCACCACTGAACCTCACAAAGTCCCGATAACGATCCTTTCTCGCTGCCAAAGATTTGATTTCAGGCGGATTGCCCTGCCTGTCGTGGTTTCCCGTCTTCGTTATATCGTTGATCAAGAGGGGGTTGCAATTTCCGATGCCTCACTGGCAATGGTTGGCCGTAAGGGCGACGGGAGTATGCGAGACTCCCTGTCAACGCTTGATCAGGTACTTGCGTTTTGCGGTACCACAGTTTCCGAAGAGGATGTTGTCGCTCTGTTGGGGGTTGTCGATCGGCGCCTGCTGGTCAAGGCATCGCAATCGGTTTTTAGCCGGGATTCGCGATTATTGCTTGAAATAGTGAAGCAGGTTGATGCAAATGGCTACAATATAAGGCAGTTTTGCCAGGAGCTGGTTGAGCATTTTCGTCTGATAACACTCAGTAAGGCCGTTGGCGATATCTCGGAGTATGCGGAACTTTCCGAAGTTGAACTAAATGAGATTCACGGACAGGCCCAGTTGGTTGAACTTGCTGATCTTTATCGCCATGTGGCTCTGCTGATTAAAGCTGAAAGTGATATGGCCCAAACTGGTTTCCCGAGGCTTATCCTGGAGATGGCATTGCTCAAGATGGCCATGCTTGTGCCGGTGCTTCCTGCCCAGGAACTGCTGTCGCGTCTTGATGGCTTGCGTGGCGCAATGTCGGCAACCGGGATGGTCGCTTCTCCTCCGCCGGCATGGGCACGTGAAGCAGCTCCTCGACAGCTGCCCCCTGTCAACCGCCCACCTGCAAAAGAACTTTCTCCTCCTGCGACGCCTGTTGTCGCAAAGGAAGAGCCTTCTCGTGCCGTTTCCAGTGCGGCACCTGGGGAGGCATTGTCTTTTGTCGCTGATTGGTCAGGTTTTGTGGAGTGGATCAGCAGGGAGAAGCCGATGATCGGGTCGCTGCTGGAAGATGCACGACCTGTCGTTGCCACAGACGGTGCCCTGGAAATCACTTTCCCGCTCAACTCTTTTCATTACAGTGCGCTCAACTCTCCAGGGATACTCGCCGACCTGAATGGATTGGCAAAGCAGCATTTTGGCGCTGCGACGACGGTGCGTTTGAAAACATCCAGTACTGTTGCCGGTGACGCTCCAATGAGCATTTCGGAAAAAAAAAGCCTTGATCGTGCCGAGCGCTCTCGGCAGCTAGAAGAGACAGCTAAGGCTAATCCGTTGGTCCAGGCGGCAGTAGAGCTGTTTGGCAGCCAGATAGGGAAGATTGAGCCGCTAAAATAGTCATTTTACAAGCTTTGCATGAAGCTTACTACTCACAGAACAGGAGAATATGGCATGTCAAAAGGTTTAGCCCACATCATGAAGCAAGCTCAGATGATGCAGCAGAAGATGGCCAAGCTGCAGGAAGAGGCTTCGGCAAAAACAGTTGAAGCATCAGCCGGTGGCGGGGCGGTAACGGTTGTTGTGACCGGCAAGCACCAGATAGTGTCTCTTTCGATCAAAAAAGAGGCGGTTGATCCGGAAGATGTTGAAATGTTACAGGACTTGGTCAAGGCGGCGGTCAATGAGGCCATGGCAAAGGTGCAGCTTGAGATGTCGGAGCAGATGAGTAAGGTAACAGGCGGAATAAATATTCCCGGTCTTTTTTAGTTTAAGTAAAAACACTGTTCAGTGCCCATTCGTGTTGAAATAGGGCGATCTTTCCCCCGCAGTTACCCATTTACTATCTGAGGCATGTTTCTTGAGGGGAATTTCTAAGGGTATTTTACGCAGAAAAAGTTGTTATGTTAGTTGGTTATGCGCTTTTACTGCGGGTAAATATTTTTACTAAAACTTACTATAGAAAAATGTTTTACCTTTGGCGAAAATATGCTACAGTTTTCAGCATCATTTGGCAGGCTTTTACTGGAACTAAAAAAGCTGCCGGGAGTAGGCGAAAAAACCGCTCTGCGACTTGCCTTTCATTTGCTCCGGTCCCCGGGCAACATGGAAGCTTTGGCGAGCAGTCTCAGGGCTGTTGCGGAAAACGTGCATTTTTGCTCGGTCTGCTTCGGCATCACCGAAGATGATCCTTGTTCCATCTGCTCCGGTGATCGCGATGATGCTGTAATCTGTGTTGTTGAGGAGCCTCAGGATATGCTGGCAATTGAACGTTGCCACGCATTTCGTGGTAGATACCATGTGCTGCAAGGGGCGCTGTCGCCTCTATCGGGGATTACTCCTTCTCAATTAAGGATTGCAGAGCTTTTGGAGCGGCTGCGCAACTCGCAAGTCAGGGAAGTCATTATTGCGACGAATTTTTCGGTCGAGGGCGAAGCAACGGCACTATACCTGGGGAAGATACTGAAAGACCTCGGGTTGAAGGTGACGCGGCTTGCCCACGGCATTCCGCTTGGGAGTGATATCGAGTATGTAGACGCAGCTACTGTGCAACGGGCAGTAGAAGGGCGTTCCGAGTTTTAGGGTGTGAATGGCTTCAGCCTTCCGCTTTACCAATCAGCAAGACAGGAGGAGAGTTCATGAGTCGCAAAATGGTAACCATTGACGGCAATACTGCCGCCGCCCACGTTGCCCACGCAACCAACGAGGTCATTGCCATCTATCCTATTACCCCTTCGTCGGTTATGGGTGAGATCTCAGACGCCAAGAGCGCCGTGGGAGAACAGAACATTTGGGGCAATGTTCCTTCAGTGGTCGAAATGCAGTCTGAGGGTGGCGCCGCCGGTGCCGTACATGGTGCTCTGCAGGCCGGAGCATTGACCACTACCTTTACCGCCAGCCAGGGTTTATTGCTGATGATCCCGAACATGTTCAAGATCGCCGGCGAATTGACCTCCACTGTCTTTCATGTCTCGGCCAGAGCCATCGCTGCCCAGGCCCTCTCTATTTTTGGTGATCACTCGGATGTCATGACCTGCCGTTCCACCGGCTGGGCTTTCCTTTGCTCCAACAACGTCCAGGAGGTAATGGACTTCGCGCTGCTTGCCCAGTCGGCGACGCTACGGAGTCGGGTTCCGTTCCTGCATTACTTTGACGGTTTCAGGACCTCCCATGAAATCCAGAAAGTAACTGAGCTTTCCTTTGATGAAATGCGGGCCATGCTTGACGATAAGCTTATTGCCGAGCACAAAGGTCGTGGTCTTTCCCCTGACAAACCGGTAATGCGCGGTACTGCTCAGAACCCGGATGTCTACTTCCAGGGTCGCGAAACAGTCAACCCCTACTACCCTGCCTGTGAGAAGATCGTGCAGGAGGAGATGGACAAGTTTGCCAAGCTGACCGGCCGCAAATACAAGCTGGTGGACTATGTCGGTGCCAAGGATGCCGAGCGCGTTGTTGTCGTGATGGGCTCTGGGGCCGATGTTGTTCAGGACACCGTTGAAAATCTGGCTGCTAAGGGTGAAAAGGTCGGCGTTGTCAAGATTCGCCTCTATCGGCCGTTCCCTCTGGATGCCTTCATCAAGGCTCTGCCCAAGACTGTCAAAAAGATCGCTGTGCTGGATCGTACCAAGGAACCGGGCGCACTTGGCGAGCCGATTTATCTGGATGTTCGTACTGCCATCGGTGAGGCAATGGCCTCCGGCAAGTTCAAATGCGACGGTTACCCGGTTATTGTCGGCGGCCGCTACGGGCTTGGCTCCAAGGAGTTCAATCCGGCCATGGCTAAAGCTGTCCTCGATAACCTTAAGGCCGCCAAGCCGAAGAACAAGTTTGTGGTTGGTATCGAAGAAGACGTTACCAACTGCAGCCTGAAGGTGGATTACAGCTACAAAAACCCGATGGACGGCGCTTACCAGGCGATGTTCTTTGGTCTCGGTTCCGACGGCACTGTTGGTGCCAACAAGAACTCGATCAAGATCATCGGGGAAGAGACCAGCAATAATGCCCAGGCCTACTTTGTCTACGATTCCAAGAAGGCCGGGTCGATGACAACCTCGCATCTGCGCTTCGGCAAGAAATATATCCGGGCCCCTTACCTGGTGCAGGAAGCGGATTTCGTGGCTTGTCACAACTTCTCCTTCCTCGAGAAGTACGACATGCTGGCCAAGGCCAAGCCCGGCGCCACCTTCCTTCTGAATGCCCCTTTTGCCGCCACTGAGGTCTGGGATACCATCCCCAAGGAAGTGCAGCAACAGATTATCGACAAGAAGATGAAGTTCTACGTGATTGACGGCGTCAAACTTGGCAATGAAATTGGCCTGGGACCCCGCATCAACGTCATCATGCAGACCGCGTTTTTCAAAATCTCCAACATTATTCCGCTCAAGGATGCCGTGGCTTCCATCAAGGATGCCATTAAGAAGTCCTACGGAAAGGCTGGCGAGAAGGTGCTGGAGATGAACTACAAGGCGGTTGAAGCCGGTTTGAATAATTTCTACGAGGTCAAGGTTCCGGCCAAAGCCTCCAGCAAACTGAAAATGGCCGCAGCTGTTTCCAGCAAGGCCCCGAAATTCGTCAAAGAGGTTACCGGTGTGATCGTTGCCGGCCTCGGCGACAATCTGCCGGTTTCAATGATGCCGGCTGACGGCACCTTCCCAACGGCAACCAGCCAGTATGAGAAGCGTAACATCGCCACCGAGATCCCGGTATGGGACGAGGCGATCTGTATCCAGTGCGGTATCTGCTCCTTCGTGTGTCCGCATGCTTCTGTACGGACCAAGGCGTATGACCCTAAACTGCTCAAAGGCGCACCAAAAACCTTCAAGTCGACCGACTGCAAGATTCCCGAAATGGCCGGCAAGAAGTACACTGTCCAGGTTGCCCCGGAGGATTGCACCGGTTGTGGCGCCTGCGCCCATAACTGTCCTGGCAAGGACAAGCAGAATGCTAATCACAAGGCTCTGGACATGCATTTCCAGCCGCCATTGCGAGCACAGGAAGTCGAGAATTTTGATTTCTTCCTTGCTCTGCCTGATGTGGATCCAACTCAGGTCAAGCTGGATACCCTCCGCAGCAACCAGCTGATTCGCCCGCTCTTCGAATACTCCGGCGCATGTGCCGGTTGCGGCGAGACGCCGTACCTGAAGCTGTTGACCCAGCTATTTGGTGACCGGATGCTGGTTGCCAACGCCACAGGTTGTTCTTCCATCTACGGCGGCAACCTGCCCACCACTCCCTATGCACAGCGTGCTGACGGTCGTGGCCCGGCTTGGTCCAACTCGTTGTTTGAGGATAACGCCGAGTTTGGTTACGGTATGCGTCTGACCGTGGATCAATTCGCCAAGTCGGCACTGGACAACTTAAACGAGCTGATCAGCTGCGACTGCAAGTCTTGCAAGCCCAATGTCAAGCTGATGAAGGAGATCATTGCTGCCGACCAGTCTAATCAAACCGGTATTGAAGCCCAGCGTAAACGGGTTGACGAACTGAAGAAAGTTCTCAAGGGCTGCAAGGAAAGAGCGGCAAAACAGTTGGTGCCGATTGTCGATTACCTGGTTAAGAAGTCAGTTTGGTGTATCGGTGGTGACGGCTGGGCGTATGACATCGGTTTCGGTGGTCTGGACCATGTCATTGCCTCAGGCAAGAACATCAATCTGTTCGTGCTTGACACCGAAGTATACTCCAACACTGGCGGTCAGGCTTCAAAGTCAACGCCAATGGGCGCAGTAGGGCTTTTTGCCGCTGGTGGCAAACCGGTAAGCAAGAAGGACCTGGGCATGATCGCCATGTCTTACGGCTCGGTCTATGTGGCACAGATCTCCCTGGCCAATCCGGCGCAGTGCATCAAAGCCATGCTGGAGGCTGAGGCATATGATGGACCTTCAGTCATCATTGCTTACTCGCACTGCATTGCCCACGGCATCGATATGACTGCCGGGGTGGATGCCCAGAAGAAAGCAGTACAGTCTGGCTACTGGCCGCTCTACCGCTACAACCCGGCCTTGGCTGCCGAGTCCAAGAACCCGCTGCAGCTTGATAGCAAGGCCGCAACCATCGAATTCAGTGAATACACTAACAATGAGAACCGCTATCGGATGCTGAAAAAGGCTAATCCCAAGCAGGCGGACGAACTGATGAAGAAGGCAGGCGAGTGGGCCAAGGCGCACTTTGCCTATTACCAGAAATTGGCTGCTTTGAACTTCGAAGACAAGTAATTCTAACTGCATAGCGGAAAAGCCCCGGCAGCCGGAAGGTTGTCGGGGCTTTTTTCATCCGAAAACAGAAATGCTATAAGTCGCAGCAACGAGGGTTTTTGGTTGCACCCGATAGCTTCTTTTGCAAAGCCATCAACCCTTGAAAAATATTGAATGCCGGCTATAATTCTGTTAATAGAGTAGCGGCTGTTCCCATTCCCCCTTCCTTCAAGGAGTTGTCGATGGCGAATCCTCAGTTGGTGATGTACGACGAGGAATTCAAGCAGATTCAGGGAACGATTGAACGACTTCTGCGAGAAGCCAATTCCAAGGTGATCTTTCTGGTTGATAAGAACGGCCAGTTGATTGCCGGCGTTGGTGAAGTTGATAAGTTTGACACGACGTCCCTGGCATCGCTTACCGCGGGTAACATTGCCGCTACCGGCGGTCTTGCCAAGCTGATCGGCGAGAAAGAATTTTCAATACTCTTTCACGAAGGTGAGAAAGACAACCTGCATATCTCAATTGTCGGCGGTCGGGTTATTCTGGTGGTTCTGTTTGACAGCCGCTCTTCTCTTGGGTTGGTACGGCTCCGAGTCAAAAAAGCCTCAGATGAGCTGACCACAATATTCAACCGTCTCATGCAGAAATCCGAAGAGAAGGAAAAGAGTGGCGAAACCGATTTTCCGTTTGCCGAGATTACTGACGATGACATTGACAACCTGTTCAGATAAGTTCTTAGATAAGGCAGTGGGGTAAGACCAGATGTCCTTCATCAACTATGCTTCCCGCGAGATCAATTGCAAGATTGTCTACTACGGTCCGGGGCTGTGCGGAAAAACTACTAATCTGCAGTACGTCTATCAGAAGACAGCTCCTGACGCCAAAGGCAAGATGATTTCCCTGGCAACAGAGACCGAGCGGACCCTTTTCTTTGATTTCCTGCCATTGGCGCTGGGGGAGATCCGCGGCTTCAAGACGCGCTTCCATCTTTATACCGTCCCTGGCCAGGTCTTTTACGATGCATCCAGAAAGCTGATCCTTAAAGGGGTTGACGGGGTCGTTTTTGTCGCTGACTCCCAGGAAGAGCGGATGGATGCCAATCTTGAGTCACTGGAAAACCTTCGTTACAACCTGAAGGAGCAGGGTTATGACCTGGACAAGATCCCGTTTGTTGTCCAGTATAATAAGCGGGACTTACCAAGTGCCGTATCGCTTGAAGAACTGCAGCGAGAGCTTAATCCGACGAAAGTTCCGGAGTTTGAGGCCTGTGCAACTACGGGAGAAGGGGTTTTTGAGACTCTCAAGGCTGTAGCAAAACTGATCCTGATCGACCTGAAGCAGGGAAAGTAACGGATTTCAGACAGCAAGCAGACGCGGCCCGGGAGACTTATCTTCCGGGCCGTTTTTCATTCTAATGGTCCCGGTATCCCAACACTACCAGAATACAGCTTCCGTCAGCTATGACATTTATCCCGGCAGCGACACACTTTTTGATTGCTTCGCTACTCTCAGCGCCGGGTTGCATCCAGATTGAGGTAATCCCCTTCAGAATGGCCTGTTCAACGACCTTCTCGGTTATTTTCGGCGGGGTGATAATCGAAATACTTTTGACCTCCTCGGGAAGGTCAGCGACTGAGGGAACCGCGGCAATGCTTTCAACGACTTGCTCGTTGGGATTGACAGGTACTGCAGCTTTGCCGTTCTGCAGGTAGCAGCGCAGCACCTTGTTGCCGTATTTACTGCGGTCGGTTGATGCGCCGACAACACCAAATGCCGGTGACTTGAGAAACTGGTCAATACTTTCCTGGGAAACCATCGTTACCTCCTTTATTGCTACAATGGGTCAAGTAATCACGCTTCAGTGTCAACGAGTTTTCCGGAGCCGGCAGCCTGAAAAAATATGGTGCCGAGCATGATGTCGGCAATAGCGCCGGTAAGGATGCCGAGAGGCAAGAGAATTACGGCCGCCATTGAGATGCCGGTGATGATATTGAGGTAGCAATAGGGACGATGCAGTCCGCCCAGATCAGACGGCAGTTGCAGGAGTTTGCGGCCGAACAACAGTTGCACCACCCCCAAAGGGGCAATCAGGATCAGGGCCAGAGTCCCGGCAGAAGAGCCGATACTCGGTACAACAACGCCGATCAGGCTTATGGCAGTCAGTACAATGTTTGCCTTTATGAGGATCATGATGTAGCGGTCAGTCGCGTGAAAGGCGTGAACACGGTTCAGCAGTTTCATTAGCACCAGCGAGGTAAAGACGAAAATCATCGTGCTCGATGTCTGCATCACTGCTTCGGCAACTTTCGGCCAGATGCCGGTCTTGTCGGCAAGAAAGAAAGTCATGATGAACCAGGGGATGGTCAGCAGGGCATTGACCATGGCAAGGATGCCTGCCAAACGGTAATGCGTGTGATGAGCTGGTGTCATTGCCGGTTACTCCATAACCTTCACGGAAGTCACAAAGTACTCGGACTCGCCAAAGCATTGGGTCGGCACGCCTTTATGCTGTTCATAGACGAGGGCCATCTTTTTTGCCATGTTCTTGGTGATGTTTTCGGCAACAACATCGCTTCTTACCGAAAAAACGAATTTTTCTGGAACCATCCCCTGGACCGGGAGCATGGTTAATTCTCCCTCCCAGGTCTTGCAGAGCCACCCTTTGTGAGAGAACTTCTGGACATAACCGGTGCGCTCGCCTTTAGAGTAGCTCCAATTGAGGGAAAACCAGGTATATCCGGCAAAAATGGCAATTGCGAGCATTAATAGTCCTAACAACAATGACAAGATACGTGATTTTGAAATCGGCATGATAAGGCTCCTGTGAAGGCGATTTTCAGGGAGTATAGCAGATAAAAGGACTCTGGCTATCAGTGGCGCTGTGGATTCCGACCTTGGGCAAGATGTTTGGAAATGGTTTGGGCCAGTTTTAAAGAGACACCGAGAATAGTTGCCAGCTCGTCCACGGTAGCTGCCTTGACTTTGGCCAGGCTGCCAAATTCCTGCAACAACCTGGTGCTCAGGCGATGGCCGACGCCAGGAATCTCCTCCAGGCCTGAAGTCAGCGTTGCCTTGTTGCGGATCAGTTTATGATAGGTCACGGCAAAACGATGGGCCTCATCGCGGATGCGAGCCAACAGCAGCAATGGTTTAGAATTCTGCCTAAGTACGATCGGGTTTTTTCTTCCCGGTCGGAAAACGCGTTCGGCGCTTCGGGAAACCTCGATGTCGCCCGCAGCAGCAAAAACACGGCTCTTGGCTAAGGCGGCCGTATCGATGTCGAGAATGTTCAGTTCGGTCAACACATGGGTCAGGATGCCGAGCTGTCCCAAGCCGCCATCAACAATAAGCAGGTCCGGCAGCGGGTCTTCCGCGGCACGTTCGGCACGGCGGCTAAGGACTTCAGAGAGCATGGCAAAATCGTCGGTTTGGCCGTCGTTCTTGATCCGATAACGGCGATAACCCGGTTTGAACGGCTTGCCGTCAATAAAAGTCACTCTGCTGCCGACGCTCTGTTTCCCTTGAAAGGTTGAGATATCGTAACACTCAATGCGAACCGGCAGTTTTGCCAGGTGAAGCCGTTCTTTTAGTTCCTGCAGGACATTAGCGCTGCTATCTTGTTTTTGCCAATGTTCTACTGCGGCATTCTCGGCGTTTTTGCCGGCAAGTTCGACAAGCTCCAGTTTTAAGCCGCGGCGAGGAACAGAAACGTCGACCTTTTTACCCTTCTTTTCCGCTAGTAGCTCGGGAAGCCCGATGTTCTCGGGTATCGGCAGTGGCAGCAGCAGGCTTGCTGGGATAAAGACCTCCTGGCCGTAGTATTCACCGAGGAAAGAAGCAATGGCCTCGGCGTCGTCCAGTTGCCAATTGAAGGAAAAACTCCGGCTGCCAGTAAGGGTTCCCCCCCGGATAAACAGCAGGGCGAGAGTCAGCCTGGTCGCATCGCGATGGATGCCGACGACATCTATGTCTTCGCCGGCAGTAACCATTTTCTGCGGCTCAAGGGTGGTTTCGATAGCTTTGAGAATGTCGCGATAGCGACCTGCTTCCTCGAATTTCTCCGCTGTCGATGCTTCGAGCATTTTCTGGCGGTATTTTTTCACCAAGTCACGATCTCTGCCGGAGAGAAAAAGCGCTACCCCTTCTGCCAGGGCGAGATAGGCCTCTTCGCTAATCAGTCCATGACATGGGCCGGAGCATTGGCCGATCTGATAGAATAGACAGGGACGTTTCCGTTTCTTGCACGCGTCCAGAGGATAGTGCCGCAGAGGGAAGATCCGCTGCAGCTGCTTCATGACGGCGCGTGCGGCAGTTGCCGAGGCGTAGGGGCCGAAATAGCTGGCACCGTCCTTTTGTATCTTGCGGACCACGGTAAGCCTGGGGAACTTTTCAGTCAGATCCAGGCGCAGCGAGAAGTAGGTTTTGTCGTCGCGAAGGTTGATATTGTATTTGGGACGGTGCTGCTTAATCAGCGTATTTTCGAGAATCAACGCCTCTTTTTCGGTGTCTGTGACAATGCACTCGATGTCAGACACCTGCTCTACCAGGAAGCGGACCTGGTAGCGAGAGTCACGGGAACTGCCAAAATACGACCTTACCCGTTGTCTCAGATTCCTGGCCTTGCCGACATAGAGGATGGTACCGTTCTCCCCCTTCATCTGGTAGACACCGGGAGCAGTCGGAATCCTGGCGATTTTTTCACTGGAAATCATGGAGCGGATTATACTGTGTTGCTGGTGGCGATGCAATCGAATGCACGGATTATCAGAACCCCTGTTCATGGCGGGCTTGAACCCCATTCGTCGTTGACAACCCTGGCGGTTGGTGCTATTTTTCGTCAAAATTTCACAACAGTAGCTTGACAGGATGTTGGAAGCCCGCTTCCGAGAACGGTGCAGCCAGGCCGTTCCCGCCGTGGGTCTAATGCCTGTCATGAAGAGAGCGCGCCAGTGCCAGTATCTATTCGACCCATTGTCTGCAGGTGCCTTGTCGGGCTCCTCTTGTGTCTGTTTCTGCTCCCTGCCCCCTCACGAGCCCTTGAATCCCAGGATACCCAGTTATTTATAACCGGTTTCAATGCTTACCAGAAGAAGGATTATAAGGTTGCAGCCGAGAAGATGTCTCAGGTACTTAAGAGCTACCCTGATACCCAGCTGCGCGACATGGCTATCTTTTGGCTTGCCCGCGCCAGCTACAAGGCTGGGGACAAGGATACGGCTGCCAGGTATATGGCACAATTTTTCCGGGAGTATCCGGAAAACCCTCTAAAAACCACGGTAGAGGATGAACTGGTAACCCTTGCCTCGGCGTATGCCAAGAGTGACAAGGCCGGGCTTGAAGCCAAGAATGCAGAGGCCGAGCGAGCTGCTGCCCAGAAGGCCGCGGCAGACAAGGCGCTGGCAGAGGAGAGCCGCAGGGCTGCCGACATTGCCGCCGCTGCCAAGCTAGCGCAGGAAAAGGTTGATAGCGAGAGGGCAGCTGCTGAAAAGGGTGCTGCGGAGAAAGCCAGGGCTGATCGCATTGCCCGGGAAAAGGCTGAGACCGAACGGCTGGCCAAAGAGGCTGCCATAGCCGAAGAGCGGAGACTGGCCCAAGAAAAGGAAGCTGCCGAGAAAGCAGCCCAGGATAAACAGGAGCGCGAGCGGATCGCCGCAGAAAAGGCTGCTGACGAAAAGGCCGAGATTGAGCGGCGCGCCCTTGAAAGGGCGGAGGCAAAGCGGCTGGCCAAGGAAAAGGCCGAGCAGGAGCGGATTCGCCTTGCGGCAGAGAAGTCGGAATCAGAGAAGGCTGCCAGGGAGAATGCCGAGCGTGAGCGGCTGAAAGCGGAAAAGCTTGCCAGTGATAAGGCTGAAGCTGAGCGGCTTGCCAAACTGAAGGCCGAGTCAGAGAAGGTTGCCCAGGAAAAGGCAGAGCTGGACCAGAAGCGGGCGGCGGCGGA
The DNA here is from genome assembly GCF_018476885.1 of Geoanaerobacter pelophilus. Classification (NCBI taxonomy): domain Bacteria; kingdom Pseudomonadati; phylum Thermodesulfobacteriota; class Desulfuromonadia; order Geobacterales; family Geobacteraceae; genus Geoanaerobacter; species Geoanaerobacter pelophilus. The sequence continues at coordinate 175,364 of NZ_JAHCVJ010000004.1, read as the reverse complement.
AAAGGCTGCAGCTGCGAAAACTGCGGCAGAAGCTGCGGAAAGAGAGCGGCTGCTCGCCAAGAAGGCCGAGGATGAGCGCCTGGCAAGGGATAAGGAGCTTGAAGCACAGAATCGGCTTGCGGCGGAAAAGGCTGCTGTTGAGCAGAGACGGATAGCGACCAGCAAGAAGGCGGCTTCGCGGAGCGCTGCCAAGAAAACCAAGCCGGCCAGGGTAGCAGAAACTGCTCGGGATCAGGCGATTGCCGAGTACCGCAGGGTCATAGACTCTTCACCTGCAAGCAGTGCTGCCGAGGCAGCTTCTGCCAAGCTCAAGGCCATGGGTGTCGATTACCCGCCAACCGGTAAAGTTGCCAAGGCAGTGCCTGCCTCGCAGCCTCCGGTCACCACTCAGGTGCTTACCCTGGAAGTCGGCCAGTTTGTCGATGTCGAGTTCAATGTTGATACCGCCGGCCAGGTTTTTCCGGTCGGGCGCAGGATAAACATGCCGTTCGAGGTTATCAACCGCGGCAACGGCGAAGACAGCTTCTATCTTGAGTCGGGGTTCCCGGCAGAATACGGGGTGCAGTTCTTTGCCAACGCCAATACCGACACCCCGGTAAATCTGACTCCACAGCTCGCCCCAGGGCAGCGCTTCAACGGGGTCATGGGGATCACGATTCCCAAGGGGGTCATTGACGGTCAGAAGATCAGTTTCCCAGTCAAATTGGCATCAAAGTTTGCCCGGGACGTTTCCCAGTCCCGACAGGTGACGCTCATCGCTTCTGCCCCGCTGTTAAGGGCTGTCATCAATACCGACCGTAAAGAGATCGCTCCCGGCGAAAAGGTCACCTATCGCGTCACCCTGTTGAACATCGGTTCTGCTGCTGCAAGCGGCGTGCTGTTGCGGATGAACTACCCACCGCTCTACGAGCCGGTCGATTCCATCAAGTCCGGCTTCAAGCAGGAGATGAAGGCTGCACTGCTGCTTGATGGCCTGAAGCTCGAATCCGGCGAGAGCAAGGAATTGAGCGTGACCTTCCAGCTTAAGGATGAGGCCATTGCCCGTCAGGAGCTGTTCCTGCGAGGCGACTTGATCAATAACGATCTGGAGACCTCGGATTCGTTTGTCTCGGCGGTCTCGCTGGTTCAGGGGATCAGCGGTGTCGCCGCACGCAGCACCTCTGACCGGCTGATCGTCATCCCTGGACAGACCGTGACCATTCCGCTGATTGTGACCAACACCGGCAACCAGAGAGAGGATTTCCCGATCCGGCCCAATATCCCGGCCAATGTAGCGTACACCCTCTACCAGGATCTCAATCGCGACGGGATCAGGCAGTCCAATGATCCGGTTATTAACCACATCGGCCCGCTTTCCCCGCGCGAAGAGGCTTATGTGATCCTTGAACTCAAGACCTCGGCCAATGAAAACGACGGGGCCAGCGCCCCGCTCTCCATAACCTTCGAGCCGGAAGGAGATCGTAAGAAGAGCGCGGCCGTGAACATCAAGCTTGCCTATTCCAGGCCGCTGGTCGAGCTGTCCATGACCGGTCGTGGCGGAAGATTGCGGCCAGGTGAAGTGGCGACCTTCGATCTGACCTGTACCAATCGCGGCTCCAGCATTGCCAAGGTGGTCGAGATGAGGAGCCTGCTCCCCGATGCCCTTGAACTGGTTGCTTCCGACCCTGCAGTAACCCGCGGCAAGGGTGGGGAGAATATCTGGAAATTCGAGGAGCTTGGCGCCGGTGAGAAGAAAGGCGCTCGGGTCTCGATCCGGGTCAAGTCAGGGGTGGCGGTCGGCACTAACCTGCAGGTGAAGAACCTGCTCAGCTACCAGGATCAGCTGGGAAATTCATACTAACTTTTTTACGTGTGAATCTGCATACTTTGAAGGGCACTGCGCATGAAGCAGTGCCCTTTTTTTGTTTCTGGCCACATAGCGAGCGTTACAAAGCTTGCTGGTAACGTGCTCTTATTCTTTCTTTCCTTTGGCCCAACAGGGCAAAACACCCCATCTTAATTAAATTAGCCGATAATAATAAGAACTAATCAGTCTAAAATGTAATGTAATATCAACAGGTTGCGGCGCGCAGTCGTTGGGTATTGGCTTAAAATTTGCTCTAATGAGTTAGATTGGCATCGTATAATTAGTATATCTTGGTGGAATTGATCATGTTTTATCGACCTGATCTCTATTCGCGTCGCGGTGCAATAAGTGGTTACACACGAAAAAGCCGATTAAATGCGGTTTTACCGGGTTAACAATGTAATCTGGGTTTCATTAGAGCAGTCGCCAGCGGAAACTATTACTGAAAAAGCCGGATTCTTGGTTGATTGAGGCAAAGAGTCGGCGTCATGGTTCATTTGTAAAATTGTCATGAAAATTTAAGAGCGAGGGATGTCATGGGCAGAATGATAGCAAAGAGTCTCAGTGGGATGAATATCTGGGCAAAGGCGGGACTTGTTCTTGGATTCACGCTGTTGGTAACTTTAATGCTCAAGCCGCTAATCACTGACTCCGCGACCAATACTTATTACTTCACGCTGGACGGCACAGGCCAGAATCTGGGTGCCGACGGGACAACCAATAGTTCGGCGACACTTGGGGGTAAGATCTCCATGGCAACCGGAACCTATAATACTTCCAGAAACGTTACCGCGGCATCCAACACCAACTGGCAGGTGATGCTGAATGTTTACGGCCCGGTCTACGCCGCAGCTCAAACCCTTACGACACCTGCGATAACAATAGGTACTCGCGACTACAACGGCACATCAAATCCTATTTACTGGAAGGCTGATGTTTACGACTACGACCCCGCCGGTACAGCGGGTAATGGCACGCTGCTTTGGTCAACTTCCGGAAGCGACGAATCGCATCCAAACACCCCTTCCGCCAAGACATTAACTTTTTCAGCCCCTGCGGCAAAGAACATAAGTCAAAACCACAGGCTTAAAGTGGTCGTCTCCAGTCGCATGACCAGTACCAACTCCTCAGCCAGGCTCTACTGGGGTAGCAGTACCAACTATTCGTTCTTTACCGTCACTGAAGCAGCTACGGCCGCGAACACCGTATCGGTTACCAATCTTGCCGACTACAACCGGGGAGCGTTGGCTTCGGTGCTGCTGGGCGAGCAGAACATCGCGATGCTCAAGTTTGACCTGTATGCCAATGCGGCCACAAACTGGACCGGCGGCAAACTCGACAAGATAGGCAGCAACACGAATCTTGGCAATGCAACCTTCAGTGTCTACAAGGATGCAAACGGAAACGGGGCATTCGATGCCGGCATCGATACCCTGATTGGCGGTCCATACTCCTTCAGCCAGGCAACCGGCTCGGGGTACACGCTGGGAACTCCGCAAACCCTGACAGCAAACCCGCAGAAATACTTCATTACCTATAGTATCGCTGCCAATGCCACAACAGCTACCACAATCGGAGCTCGGATCGTGGACAACACTTATTTCACGGTAACCAATGGACTGGCAGTAGCCGGTGTTACCAGTACCTCATCGAGCATACCGACAATTAACGGGGCCGGGGCACCGGTCAACAAAACCTATGCAGCTGACTGGGATAGCGGGACGACTCTGCTCATGCCTGAAAATGGCGGCCCCTCCGCTACAAACTCGGTATGCGTGACCTCTACGGTGACAGACCCCGCAGGCACTAACAATGTGGGCCTTCTGAACTTCCCTGCCCACACCTGCACAAGCGTTTCGGGAAGATATCATACCTCCAGCGAGGCCAATGCCAAGTTCGTGACCCTCTACTTTAACGGGCCGTCAGGGTACTCATCGGTAATGAGCCAAGTAAAAGGGATTTCGATAAGATTCAGGGCCAGAAGCACCGGAAGCTCGGCCACGTTCACCTCAACGCTTTTCTACGTCAGACCTGATGGGGTAAGGGTTAATTCTCCGGTATCTTCAACCTATTCAACAAGTACGGCGAGGAATGCGACTATCTCCCTTGCTGGTCAGACCTTTGCCAATGTGCCGGCAGGCTCCAGGATCGGCATTCAAATCGGCGTGAGCAAGGCAAACGCCAGCATCGGCCTCGGCAGCTCAGTTACCTCGCAACTGATTCTCGAAGAGACTGCCGCTGCTGGAACCGGGGTCAATATCGGTGATGGAACAACCGTTAGCAACAGTAATGTCCTGGCGGCTTCAACCGGCAACGTTGTGAACAGCTTTACCCTGTCATCTCCCACCGGTAATCAGACAGTGACAAGTCTTACCGTCACAGGTAACGCTGCAACCACTTCCGCCAATGTTTCACTGGTGCGACTATATTCCGACAATGGTGTGCTTGGGGTCCTTGACCCTGCAGATATCGAGCTTGGAACTGGATCCTTCAGCGGCAACAGCGCTGTCATCACCGGACTTGCCGAGGGAGTCGGCTCAACTCTCAAGAGCTACCTGGTTGTCTATGATATCAGCTCCAATCCGGCGACCGGGGCCCAGGTAAGCGGACTGGTGTCAGCTGCCGGTGGTGTGACTGTAGACGGAAACGCTGACCTCAACTCGGCCACTCTCACCATTCTCCCCACTACAACAATCACCAATGGCACCGCTGAACCGCCCAACACGGTCATTCCTTCAGGCGGTTCAGCCACTAATCTCAATGCCTTTGGCCTGAGCGTCAATGGCGGAGCCAATGACCTGGTCAATACCGTCACGGTATCCATGCAGCCAGCAGGGATTTCTGCCAAAGTAGCCATGCTGGAGATTGTTGACCGTAACACTGGAGCCTTGTACGGCAATCTGACTGCTCCTACCAGTGGTGATGACTGGCGGGTAAGCACTTCAGGACTTTTTGCCACAAGCGGGACAACACAGTGCTATGTCCGGATTACCCCGAAAAACTACGTAACCTCCACCTATAGCGTGACCGGTGTAGTAACCGCAATTACCCATGTGCAGGGAGGAAACGGGGTCACTAATAACGACAGCTCCAGCGCCACGGTGGTGATAGACGGTCAGGCACCATCCAATCCTGTACTTACTGCGGCTACGGCCACAAACAGCGGCGAGATCCAGCTCAACTGGACCCCGGCTTCTGACCTGAGCGGTCTGCATGCTACCAATGCTTACAAGGTGGTGAGAGGAGTGGCCAATGCCCCCGCCCCTGTTGATTGCTCATCCGGGACCGTTGTCTATCAGGGGCAGCTGCTTTCAAAGGTTGATACCGGGTTGTCCATGGGGCAGAAATATGCATACCGGGTCTGCGCCGCTGACGTGGTAAATAATGTCAGTTCAGGGACAACTGCTGCTGCAACGGCCCAGGTTCCTACGGTATGTACCAATGCGCCATCAGTAGCAGTAAACCCGGTATCCGGTGCGGTCAAAACCGGAAAACAGGTTACGTACAGTGTTGCCGTGACCAATAACGATACCGGAGCATGCGGCAATACATCGTTCAACCTTGCTCTCGTAGGGGCAGAAAACAGCACAGATTTCGTTACGCCATCGACGCTGTCTCCCACGGTTCTAACTCTTGGACCTAACGGTGCCGGCTCGACGACCACACTTACTGTCACGGCAAAGGCAACTGCACCCCAGGGTGCCACCAACAGCTTCAATATCCGGGTAACGGCAACCGGTCACCCTACTGTAGACACTGCCAATTCTGTCCATACGGTAGTAAACAATTACGGAGAGCTTTTGCACAGCAGTCTCACCCTAGGAACCAGCAAATTCGGTGAATGGGGCACCACCCATACCTGCAACACCTGTCACACCAAGTCAGCCACGACAAACATCAAAAAGATATCGGAAACTGTTGCCACACCTACCGGAAACAAATCTGTTGTTTTCAACAGACTGTCAACGTCGCCGGGAATTACTACCGGGGTTCTGGGTAATGACCGCCGCAGCGGAACAACCTCATCAAACATTTGCGAGGTCTGCCACCATAAGACCAGATTCCACCAGAACAGTACCAGCAAGGTTGCCTGGCTTGACCATAACAACAGCTCCGACTGCGTAAAATGCCACTCTCACAGCAAAGGTTTCAAATATATCGGTGGTGCCAACTGCGACGATTGTCATGGGACCCCTCCGACAACCTTGGCGCAGATGTCCTACCCGGCGACAAACGCCCTTGGATTGCTGGCACCAAACGCCGGCGCCCATGCCACGCACAAGCCGATCACCAGTTGCTACGCCTGTCATAACAACTATCAAGAAGTTGTGATGGGAAACAACAGGCTGGAGATGGGTTTTAAGATCAACAATGCCAACTTCCCAGGGTTCAACGGCACTGTGAATGGCGGGACATTCACAGGCACCAATGCCCTGAACGCCTTTTATCGCTGGACCACCTCAGCGGGCACGGTTTTGCAGACCGCACCCAATACTACCTCCTGCAACGTTTACTGCCACGGCTGGTCCGGCGGCGGAGGAAGCAACACAAATCCGTCATGGGTCGGAACCAGCCAGGCAACTTGCGGTACCTGTCACAATGCGACCGGTGCCAACCCGCCCACTTCCGGCAGCCATGTCAAGCACTCCGGCACCATGCCGGGCAGTAACAGGATCGCCTGTTCAAGGTGCCATGCAACGTATGCGAATTACACGACCACCGCCCACATAAATGGCAAGGTGGAATGGAACATGTCCCCGATATCAGCAAGTGCCGCCTATAACGGTATCAATAGCGGTTCAACCGGTGCAGTCGCTCCGACCAACCCCTCAAATTACGGCACCTGCTCGAACCTGTATTGCCACAGCAATGTTCAGGGGGCGACAAGTATGACGCTGGGCACAGGCGGGCCGACATTCTATGCGACACCCAAGTGGGGAGACCTGGTTACCTGCGGTTCGTGCCACCGCAATATGTATATCGACCCGGCAGCAACCGGCGGCCATGTTCAGCATGCCCAGAACCCGGAAACAAGTTTTGACTGCCGCATCTGTCACAGCACCGGCGGTACCACAAACCCGGAAAACCATGCCAGTGGCAACATCGACCTCAGCTTCAGCGGCGTTGCGGTCAACACGGTGTATTCGGAAGGCGCAATCAATGCGCCAGGTTCAGGATACGGGAACTGCTCGAACAGTGATTGCCATGGCAGGCACACTGTGACCTGGGGTCCACCAACAGCATTGCCGCTATGCGACAAATGCCATGGTTCTGCTACTACCGCCGCTTTTTACGGAACCGCCGGGCCAGGGAGCACCACAGCAAAAACCGATCCGTATGTGGGTGCCCATGATCAGCATCTCAAGTCAGCCCCTTACAGCTACTCAACCGGGACCGATTGCGAAGGGTGTCACTTTCAGCCGGCCGGACCGTATTCGCCCGGGCACCTTGATACCGCGCTTCCGGCAGAGATAACCTTCGGGCATATTGCCGGGATGGGGGGGTTCTATGGGTATACTGCCACGCCTGCTTACAGTTATGGCTCACGTCAATGCGGCAACTTCTGGTGCCATGGATCGGGCATGGATTCCAATACCGGTAAAGGGGCCTATGCCAGTGTCGTGGCAGACGGCGGGGCATTGACCACACCGTTCAAACCGACCTGGAATGTGCCATTCCTCACCGGTTCAGCTGCCAATGACTGTACCCGCTGTCATGGCTACCCGCCGCCAGCGCCGAACGTCGGCTACACTCATTATGGTAAAGGGCCTTCTTCCTGCAACGGTTGTCACAACAACGTCAATACTGCCGGAACAGGATTCATCAACCCCTCCATTCATGTTAACGGCATTGTTGACGGCGGCTGCATCTCCTGCCACGGCAACCCGCCGATAGACACTGCCAGTCTGGTCAAGCCTGCCATGAACTCGATGGCTCCCGGCAGCGCAGGTGCACACAATGCTCACCTCCTGAACCCTATGATCGGGAACGACTGCTACGTCTGTCACAACAACTACACTTCGCAGATGCCGAGCAATACGATGGAAATCGGTTTTAAGGCATACAGCGGAAAAGTCTCCAGCGGCGTTTTCTATGGCTACTCTACGCTCACCGGAAATGTCTACGTCTCCTCCAGTCCTGGTACGACCGTAAGAAGAACCAATGATATGTCAAAGCAGAATACCTGTGCCAATGTGTACTGCCACGGTGGCGGCACCACCACAAAGGCGGCCCTGGGTGGCGGTACGGTTGCGGCCCCCAACTGGGAGATGGGGTACGCCGAGGTTGCCTGCGGATCGTGTCACGGTGTATCAACCACTGCAGCTCCGACTGCAGGATCGCATCCGAAGCATGCCCTTGAAACCGGCGGAGGCCTTGGGCTTGTCTGTTATACCTGTCATGGCGCCGAAGTGAACAACTACCACGTCAATGGCAATACCCAGTGGCACCTGAACAGCACCGATGCCAGGGTCGGTACTCTGGCCCGTTACAGAAACCTCACCAGCGGCGGCACCGGCAACCTTGCCCCGAGCGCAACATTCGGCACCTGCGCCAACTTCTACTGTCACAGCAATGTGCAGGGGACTGGCGGGACAGGGCAGCCTTCGGGGTACACCCCGCAAACCTGGGGGGCAACCGGACCATTGAGCTGCTCGGCTTGCCACAAGGATATGGCTACCGATGCTACCGGAACCGGCAGCCATAAACTGCATGCCGGTACAGCCGGCAATGCAAGATACTCCTGCTCTGTCTGTCATTATGGCGCCGGATCAGGAACACTGCTGCACGCCGATCATATAATCCAGCTTTCCTTCGATCCTGCTGCCAAAGGGGCGGGAACTGTTTACACCGCCGGAAGCCATCAGGCCGGGTCCGGTCCGTATAGTACCTGTTCGGCCAGCAAGTGCCATGGACGGGGCACGCCGACCTGGGGTTCCGATACCGCTACCCTCAGCTGCGACAAATGCCATGGGTATGCAACGACCAACCCGTTCAAAGATACCGCTGGAAGCAGTGTTAGTGCCCAGTCTGGAGCACATGCCGCGCACCTGAACGCCTTGACCGGGTACTCCAATCCGGTTGCCTGTTCCGAATGCCATACAGTTCCGGCGCTTAACGATGCCGTTCACATGAACGGCACAACAGAGGTGCCGATGAATGGGACGCTGGCCCGGGCAAAGTCTGTTCTTACTACCTACAGCTCTGCCACAAGGAGTTGCGGCACCACCTACTGTCACGGAGCCACAGAAATCGGGGCAAATGGTCAGCATCCACGCTGGAGCAATACCAGCTACCTGACCGGTACTCCGAGCAATACCGGCGACTGTGACCGCTGCCACGGCTGTCCTCCAAATACCAATGGCCACGCAAGCCTGGCAAAGCCTGCTGTCCTCAATTCATGCAACGGCTGCCACACCCACGTAAACACCGACGGCACCTTTACGGCAGGGACCAACAGGACTAAACATATTAACGGCAGCCTCGAAGTAAACGGCAGCGGGGCCTGCAACGGTTGCCACGGCGCGAACAACAACGGACTGCTTTCCGTCAATGTCTCTAAAGGCCATGCCGTCCACTACAACCGTACCTCCGTATTCCGCCACTATACCGGCAGCAACCGCACCCTTGCCAGCGCCTATGCCTTTGCCTGCAAGAACTGTCACGGCAAGACCGAGACCAACCATATGAACTCCGGCAACCTCGCCGATATAGCGATTTCAGGAGGCACCTACACCTTTGGTACCTACTCGGCCCGCGATGGCCGAGGCTACAAGTACAAGGCCGGCACCTGCAGCCAGAACAGCTGCCACTGGAGTGGCAACAGCGCCAGCCAGTCACCGGTCCAGGCAATGGTCAACTGGTCCAGCGCCATGACCTCCAACTGCGGCAAATGCCACAACAAGGCTGGCGACAGCGCTTCTGTCAAGTGGACCGCAGCACATACCAAGCACGTAACTACATACAACGGCAACCCGGCCCTGACCTGCAATGCCTGCCACAGCACAACGGCAAGCAACAACACGACTGTCAGCAATTATCTTAACCACCTTAACGGCACCAAGACTGTTGCAATTGCCGGTGGCGGCAGCTACACCCAGTCCAGCTATGTCTGCGCCAACGTCTACTGCCACTCAAGCGGCCAGGCCAGTCCGAACTACGTATTCATCAGCTGGACCACCAGCTCAAGCCGCGTCACTTGCACCACCTGCCACGGTGGGGCCGGAGGCAACAACAAGAACGGCGTAGCGCTCACCACGCCGCACGCCAAGCACCTTGCAAGCGGCACCTATAACTACAGATGCTCAGTCTGCCACTACAGAACTACTGACCTAGCTAATAACACAGTACTCAAGAACTTCACCGGTGTGCTGCAGCATGCCAACGGCACCAGGACTGTCGCCATCCTCAAAACCTACAGCGGCAGCTGGAGCGGCACTAACTGCGCCACCACCTACTGTCACTCAAACGGGGCAACCGGAGCAGGCAGAAGCTACACCACACAGGCATGGAGCGGCACCTCCGGCTGCACCTTCTGCCACGGCGGTCCGACAACGCTTACCACCAACCGCCACGCATCACACCTGAACAACACCAACCTCACGGCCCAGTACACCTGCAACGTCTGCCATGTGCTGACCGCCAGCAACAACACCACCATCGCGGCGGGTGGCTACGCATACCACCTCAACAAGAAGCGTGACATAAACTTCGACGGTTACAGTGGCAGCTGGAGCGGCACTACCTGCAACAACACCAGATGTCACGCCAACCGCAACCCTGCCTGGACGGCAGCAGCTACCACTGTAGACAAGTGCACCAAGTGTCATGGCACACCCACCATTGGCACTGCTACTGAAGCCCAGGAAGCACCGGGCAATGCAGCAAACGGCGTCAACGGCTACGACCTCGACGGCCACACCGCCAACGGCCCGACCAAAGACCCGCAGATCGGTGCGCACCAGCAGCACCTTGGCGGATATGGCAGCACCAATATCGCTAATGTCCGCTGCCTCGAGTGCCATGCCGTACCTGCAAACGCCACTGCTTCCGGCCATCTCAATGGCAGGCGACCGGGTGAAATAACCTTTGCCAATGCTACTGCCGCCCGCAAGAACGGCGCCACCCCGACCAGCGTCTTCGGCGTGCCTTTCGGCGTCAATGCCACAACTTGCAGCAATGTTTACTGCCATGGCAGCAATATGCCCAAAGGCGATACCTCAGGCACCAAGCGCAGCACTATTTTCTGGAACCAGACTTCGCTGCTGGCAAGAAACGCCACCCCAACCAACGCCGATTGCGGCGTATGTCACGGCAACCCGCCAACAACCGGGACTACTGCAGGCACCCACAGCAGCTATGTCAGCCAGCCTACAACCTCCTGCTCCGGCTGTCACACCCACTTCAATGCCAATGGTACGCTTAATGCCGGTGCCAACCGAGCGCTCCATATCAACGGCAGGGTTGATGCAGCCGTTGGTGGCTGCAACGGCTGCCACGGTGGCAACAACAGCGGCTTGCTGTCGGTCAACGCCTCTATCGGTCACGCCATTCATTACAACCGCACCTCAGTATTCCGCCACTACACCGGCAGCAATCGCACTCTAACCACTGCCTATGCCTTTGCCTGCAAGAATTGCCATGGCAAGACTGAGAGCAACCATCAGAACGGTGGCAACCGGGCCGACATAAGTGTAGCCGGCGGCACTTATATCTTCGGAACCTTGTCAGCCCGAGACGGTCGCAGCTACAAATACACAACCGGCGGGACCTGCAGCCAAAACTCTTGCCACTGGAGCGGCAACAGTCTGAACCAAGCACCGGTAACTGCTACGGTCACCTGGACTACCGGCAAGACCAGCAACTGCAGCACCTGTCACAACAAAGCCGGTGATGGCTCGCCAAAGTGGAGTGCCGCGCACACCAAGCACGTCAATACGTATCTCGGCAACACCACTCTGACCTGCAACGCCTGCCACAGTACAACCGCAGGCAACAACACGACCATCAGCAACTACATCAATCACCTTAACGGTACCAAGACCGTTGCAATCGCCGGTGGCGGCACCTATACGGCAGCCAGCTTCACCTGCGCCAACGTCTACTGCCACTCAAGCGGCCAGGCCAGCCCGAACTACGTCTTCGTAAGCTGGACCACCAGTTCAAGCCGAATCACCTGCACCACCTGCCACGGCGGGGCCGGGGTCAACAACAGGAACGGCGTAGCGCTCACTGCTCCTCACGTCACCCATCTGACCGGCAACTACAGTTTCAGATGCTCTGCTTGCCATTACAGGACCGCTGACCTAACAAACAACGCCATTCTCAAGCAGTACACCGGTGTACTGCAGCATGTTAACGGCACACGCACTGTCACCTTTCCTTCAGCCTATGGCGGCAGCTGGAACGGCGCCAACTGCTCAACCACCTACTGCCACTCCAACGGTAAGGGATCCTATGGCGCAGCAAATTCATGGACCCCCGGTGCTCTGAACTGTACTTCCTCATGCCACTCGCTGGCCGCCAAGCCTCACGCCTCGCACCTGAGCGGCACCTATGCTTTCACCTGCGACAAGTGCCATGCAAACACTGCCGCAGCAGGGAGCTCCACCGCGCTCAAGGCCGGTACCACCAGCCACGTCAATGGCACCTACAATGTCAACGGCACCGACGTGAAATTCGCATCATTCAGCTCCTCATGGAGGGGGTCATTCTCTGGCAACAGCTGCAACAATGTTTACTGTCACTCAAACGGTAAAGGCTCCTACAGGACCCAGGCATGGACCGCAGGTACTCTCAACTGTGCTTCCTGTCATCCTACGCTCGGCGGGGCTCATAACCGTCACACCGGAGGCAGGGTCCTGTCGGCTATACCGTTCTACAACTGCACCTCTAACGCTTCAGCCGGTTCCGACCCGCTGAGCGGCACGGCCTGGGCCAACTATGGCTTCGGCTGCGCCAGTTGTCACCCGTACAACACCTCCTCCCACCTCAACGGCACTATCGACGTCATCCTGACAAGCGATGTGGCAGCAGGCACGATGCGCTTCAAGAACCCGACGGCAGGCTTTACTCCGGGGCTGGTCGGCTCTGTCGGTTCAAATACGGTACAATGTGCCAATATCTACTGCCACAGCGACGGCAGCACCGGTTACACTACTACTGCCGCATGGAATACCACTTACGGTGCAGACCGTTGCGGTAATTGCCACGGCAATGCTCCGGCAACCGGCGCCCACACGAAACACGCGATCGGCATTCACGCGAACAACATCTTTGCCGGCAGGGCCGACAAGCTTGGTAACTACAGTTCGCCGACAATCTCTTCCGCACACGGGGACGATGGGCAGTCAACACCAATTAGCTGCAACATCTGCCACTATGCAACTACCGAATTCGCTCGCAACAAGTATGATGCACGGTGTTCAGCATGTCATACAGGGGACAGCAGGGATGCCGGAAGAATTTACGCGACAAGCACTGCTACGCGAGGTCTCAAGATGCATGTGAACGGCAGTCTTGATATCGCTCTCGCACCTGTTCAAGTTAAATCTAAGGCACAGATCAGACCTGCCAGTTTCGTCGACTACACTGCCGCCGGCGGTTACTGGAACCGTAACGCCGGCAACTACAAAAACGGTCCGGCTGCCTACGACACGGCAAAAACAGCGCTCAGCACAGGCACCATGTGGAACGGCACCACCAAGACCTGCTCCAATATCGCCTGTCACATGGCCAAGCCAGTAACATGGAATGCCGGCAGGCTTGGCTGCAACGCCTGCCACAGCAAGCTCTGAAATATGACAGCCCCTCCCGGGAATTCCCAGGCGGGGCTGTCAGTTAGATACAAAACCGCAGAGGAGATCCGCAGCGTAGCGTGATCTCCTCTGCCGGTTTTGTGCGGGTAGTTAATTGTCAGAACCCGCCCTTTTTATTGTTTTACTCAAGCATCTTTCCTCATTGTTAGTGGGTTAATTACCGGCAAACTTTGCCTGCCTTTGGGCAGGCAGTAAAAATGGAAAAAAATTTTCCATTTTTACTGCCTGCTTAACTACTCGTTTATGTGGATGTTTTTGAAACATGTAAAATTTTTTTCCATTTTGAGGTGTCTTATATCTATTTGAAGTATCGACACTTTTAAAATCATGTAAAAAATTTTTCCATTTTGCCCCTCGAAAATGCCCCCATTTTTGCCGCAATTTTATTCCCGCAATCGCACTGCCCTCATTAAAGCAGCTACTGCTAAGGCTTTGTGCCAATTGGCACAATTGTTGATATAACATAGCTTCCGGTTTGGCGCAGTAGTAACTGTTTTAATTTATTGAGAAAATGCGATGAAGCGTTAAGCCGGAACCCATCGAGCAAGTTTTGTTTCTATGTTGATTCTGAGGGAGTTTTCTCCCTGTGATTTTTATTTGGAGGGCACCATGTTTCTCAGCCATTCTGCTGGCAATTCCCTGAAGTATGTCATCCTTTCCCTCAGTCTATTACTGGTATTGCTGTTCGGCGCTATTGCCCATGCAGAAGGCACCGATACCTCAGAGGGTGCAGAAACCCCCCTGCCCGACCTGTTCACCGGAACCCTGAATTACCGCATTCCCATTGACGTGCCGCCGGGTAGAAAAGGCATGACGCCGAGTGTTGTGCTTTCGTACAGGAGCACTAACGGCAATGGCTGGATCGGTGTCGGCTGGGACCTGGAACTGGGGGCGATAGAGCGGAATACAAAGGGTGGCATCAATTACAGCGGCAATGAATATGTTTTGCGCGAGGCGGAAGGCGGAACCGAGCTGGTTTATGCCGGCGTAGGAGAAGAGTATCGCGCAAAAATTGAAGGCCGTTTTTCGCGGATTGTAAGAATATCGAATGATATCTCTGCTGCTGGACCCTATTGGGAGGCAATTGATAAAAAGGGAACGCGTTATCGGTTTGGATTTCACAAAGGGAGTTCACGTCAATACGTTAATGAACCTAACGTTATGGATATGGATTTTAGATGGTATCTTGACAGGATTGTAGACGCAAACGACAATTATATCGACTTCGATTATGTAAAGTATGGTAATCAGATCTACTTAGAAAAAATACATTATACTGGCAATACCACGACCGGCCTCCTTCCTACCAACACCGTTATCTTTATCTTGGAAGATCAAGATCGTTACGATGCGCTGACCAGCTACACAACACTCTATCCAAGGGCTCAAAACGCCGCTCTTTATGCGGTAACCATTAAGAAACGGCTCAAGGCTATAGTGGTCAAGGCAAACAACGACACCGAATTCGTGAAGAAATATGAGCTTGGTTATACCGACGCGACAGCGCCCGGCAGCCAGTACAGCCCGTTGACCGGAATGTCGCTGCTCCGTTCGATAACCGAATACGGCAGCGACGGTACGGCCCATAAGCCGCCCATCACCTTTACCTACAATGAGCCGCAGGCCTGGACCATCCCAACTCCTGCGGTCAACTTGTCGTTACTGTCGTCGGCTAAAAAGGCAAATGCGTACTGTCTGTCCGGGCAATTTGCGGCCACAAACGATGTTGTCTGTTCAACCTCAGGCAATGATGACGGGTGGGATCTGAAAAGCGTTGTTTATAAAAATACCCTCACTAATTGGACGGCTGCGCGTCCGTCATCGCCGGTCATTCTCGGGGAGCAATGTTTCAGCGGCGACTTCAAGGGGGACGGTAAAACCGTCATCGCCTGTAATACTGACCCAAAAGGGGCAAGCAACACTTGGGTTATGGCTTCCATCGGCGAGACCTCTGTAGATACCTGGAAAAATGAATCCTGGGCGAACGGGCCAACTCCAGGTGTATCGCGGCAGTGTTTTCCCGGCGATTACAACGGGGATGGTAAAACCGATTTAGCGTGTTTTATCCCTGACGGCTATCAGACTGCGTGGCAACTGGCATTGTCGACCGGCAGCGGCTGGAGCACAAGCAAGCAGCCGTGGACCGATTATGGCACTCCCCTCTCTAATTGCCTGACCGGCGACTTCACCGGAGACGGCAAGACAGAGATAGCCTGCAACCAGAGTGGCACATCAAAATGGGACGTATATCGCAACGACCCTTATCGGGGGTGGGTTGGGGCTCCATGGGATGGTGGCGCGACTATGACAATCCCGCCGCTCAACCAGAAACCGGATTATTATCCGATTGGCGCCTACTGCCGTGCTGGTGATTTTAATGGCGATGCAAAAACGGATATCGCCTGTTATATCGAGTCTAAATGGAAGGTATTGCTGTCAACCGGCAACAGCTGGGATACGACATCGTTCACTGCCGGAGGGCCTGCACCGACAGTGCCGGTATATGACCATTGTCTTACCGGAAATTTCAACGGTGACGATAAAACGGATATTGCCTGCTACGTTTCCAGCAAATGGGAAATTGGCGCGTCTACCGGAAACGGTTGGATGACCCTTCCCTGGGACGGTAGCGGCCCTGCTTCCGGGAGTGTCGGCCAGCAATGTTTCCCAGTGGATTATACCGGCGACGGCAAGACCGATATTCTGTGTCTTGACGGGGCAAACTGGCTTAACAGCCATGCCGGTTCCGAACCGACCGACCTCCTTACCCGCATCAATAATGGCATTGGCGGTGCAACCAGCTTCAAGTATAAACCGTCCACTGATCTCCCTTTTGTCAAACTGCTGCTTGCCGAGGTATCGGTCAATGACGGCAACGGCACTAACAGCCCTGTTGCTTCGACAAACTATGTCTATGCCGGCGGTTATTACCATTCAGGGGCAAAAGAGTTTCGCGGTTTTAATCATGTGACCGTCACCGGTCCGGCAGGTGCAGATGGCGAACAGACCGTCACCGACACCTGGTTTCACCAGGGGAACAATACTGCAGTTGGAGCTGATGACCCAAAGGCAGCGATCGGTTTCATGAAGGGAAAACCGTACCTGACCAGGGTATCGGACAGCCAGGGTAACATATATTCGGAAATAGAAACGACCTACACTACCTACAGATCGGGGCCATACAATTTCAGCCCGGCAACTCGGGTGGAGAGTTTCAACTGCGACGGTCAGGCGCGAGGCCTGTGCAAGGGGGATCGCAGCGCGAGGTATACACGAACTGACTTTTTTTACGATGATTACCTTACTCCGGAACATAATGACTATGGCAATATTACCCGTGAAGACCATTATGGCGACGTCGAAAACCCGGGTAACGTTTTGCTCAACAAGACCATCGTAAGGGAGTTTGCCGAGAATACAGATGATGCCACCAGAAGCTGGCTTGTCGGATTTCCGGCATCCGAAACCGTTTATCAGGGGATCGGCAGCAGCGACGTCAACCTGATTCGCAAAACCGACTTCTACTACGATTCATATAAGAAAATGCCGGAGAAAGGAAACCTCGTCAGGGTGGAACGCTGGCTTAAGGGTGAAACAGCACTAAAGTCAAAAACCATGGCCTATGACAGCTATGGCAATCAAACTCGTTATTGTGATGAGAATAAGCCTAATTGCGGAATAGGCGAGTATAGCGAGACCGTTTATGACAACCAGACGGACCAAACCTTTCCTGTCTCCGTTATTTCTCCTCTGGTTAAAGTCGGCGGAGAGAAATTGACCTCGAGCTATACCTATTACGGTGTCAATGCCACTGGGACCAAAGGCCGCTTTGGCCAGCAGGCGAGCGTCACAGATGCCAACGGTCAGGCAACCACCACGGAATACGATATCTTCGGCAGAAAGAAGCGTGAGACCCGGCCGGACGGCTACTGGACAGATAACGATTACAATTCGTTCGGCACGGTCGGCTTCCAGCATATCTACACCTATGACCAGTTGGGGATGGGGAGTAGATCTTACTTCGATGGTCTGGGGCGGACGATCATGGTTCGCAAAAGCGGCCCGGACAACAAGGTGATTGTCACCACAACGGAATATGATGCGCGGGGCAAGGTCAAAAAGGTTTCGTTGCCGTATTTCGAAGATGACCGTGCCGCTGCAGTCTATCGAAGCTACCATTATGATCCCATCGGCCGGGTGACCCAGGTGGACAATCCTGACAACACCAATGTCCGGTACTGCTATAACGGCTTGTCCACCGTTATTATCGACGAGAACAACCACGGAAGGCGGGAGACCAGGGACATTCTCGGCAGGCTGGCAAAGGTTGAGGAATATACCGGCGATATGCCTGCCTGCGGCGCTTCTCTGGGGGCTCCCTATGCCACGACTGATTATGGTTACGATGTGCTCGGCAACCTGACTAGCGTTACCGTCGATGCCTCAAAGCCGGGTGAGCCTACTAACAAAAAGGTTACCAGTATCGAATACGACACCCTTGGCCGGAAAAAAAAGATGACTGACCCGGACATGGGGATCTGGGAATACGATTATTACGGAGACGGCACCCTCAAGGCGATGATAGATGCCAATCACAAGACAAACCGCCAAGCCATTACCTTTGATATCGACTACCTGAACCGGGTGACAGCCAAGCATTATCCGGCAGACTCGGCGATGACAAGCGTGACTTACGGCTACGACGGCGAAGGGACCGACTCTGCCAACCCCAAGGGGCGGCTTACCTCCATGACCGATGCCTCCGGCAAGACGGTATACCATTACGACGTCGTCGGTAGGGGGACCAAAACCGTTAGGACCGTGGGGGGCCACGATTACAGGATTGTGAAGGATTACGAAGGCGCTGGGCGGTTGCATAACATCCTCTATCCCGACGATGAGCTGGTCCACTACGAATACGACAATGCCGGCAATCTGTGGAAAGCGGGGAGCTATGCCGAGTTCAAGGATTACAACGCCCTCGGCCAACCGATGAAGATTAATTATGGCAACGGCGCTGCAACCGGCAACGGCGTAGTCACCGATTACACCTATCATCCGGGCAATTACCGGCTCGCTACGTTGAAGACCCGCAATGGGCAGGCCATTTTGATCGACCGGGAATACCTCTATGACTTGAAAGGGAATGTCACCGAGATTGCCGATAAGGTCTCAGACGTCAATCCGCTTATTACCGATTCCGTCAGCTACACCCTTGACCCGGCCCGCGCCCATGCCGTTTTATCTACCTCCACCGGCAGGATGTACAAGTACGACGCCAACGGCAACATGGAAACCGACGGATTCCGGACCCTGACCTACACCCCGGACAACATGCCGATAAGCGTTACCTCTTACGGCAGCACCATCTCTTTTGTGTATGACGGCAACGGCAAAAGGGTTAAGAAGACAGTCGGGGCAAGCTCCAGGATATACATCGACAACCTCCATGAATGCGCCACCAGCGACGGCTGCGGCAACTATATCTTTGCCAACAATACCCGAATTGCCTTCCACACCGGCGTCAAGACCTATTTCTACCATCCGGACCACTTGGGGAGCACGTCGATAGTTACCGATGCCGCCGGCAACCAGGTGGAATCGGTCCACTATGACCCGTTCGGCGAAACGGTGCAGGACAACGGCACCGAAAAAGTGCTACACAAGTTCACCGGCCAGGAGCAGGACTACGAAGTAGGCCTCTATAACTACGGCGCAAGGCTGTATGATCCGGAGATCGGCAGGTTCATCACGCCGGACAGCATCGTGCCGGATTACACCAACCCGCAGAGCTTGAACCGCTATGCGTACGTGCGGAACAACCCAATGAAGTTTGTTGATCCAACGGGGCATTTTGAATGGCAATTTTCGTTTAGTTCAATATTGGATTTTTTTACTGGGGAGAGCAGTGTCTCATACCGTAGTGGAAACCCACCGCCAAACCCCGAAGCGTCATTCTCAAGTGGAAGCAATAATCGTCAGACACAAATTACTTACGGTAATTTCCCGACACAAAATAATACTGACACAGCATCAAATGATTATGGGGCAAAAGGGCAAATGAGCTTTGAGGAGCCACCGCTAGTTTGTTGGGAACAGAATGTGGGCGGTAACGCAGGTACTAATGCTGAAGGGACAAATTCTAATGATGGCGCATGGACGTTTAGCGTTGGTGTCAGTGGAACATTAGGGGGGCAAATATTTCCAACATTCCCCGGTTTATATGGGGGCGGTGGTGTGAATGTGGGTGTGATCCCGTCAACTGGACAGGCATTTATGCAGTTCCAAGCTAATGGTATGACTGGAGCTGGCTATTTTGCTGGCATAGGGGTTTCTGGAATGGTAGGTCGTACCACTGGGAATATGCCAATATATAGTGTTGACAGAGCGTTACACGTAGAAGGAAATGCGGGATGGGGACCGTCTGCTGGATATTCTGTAGATAGAAATAGTGGATCAATATCAGCTGGCAAAGGATTAAGAGGTGGAGTCGGTTATGGTGTTATGCTTGGGGGCGGTATTTCTCAAGCTTTGACTATTGCTACACCCTCTTTATGGTGAATATATGAATAGGTTTAAAATGGAATTTTACTATTGGAAGACATTTAACCTAATTGCTCGTTTGGTTGGTTTCTTCTTTTGTTTGATAGGCACTTTAGTAAGTATTTGGGGTTTTATTCAGTTGTTATATCCTCAGATATCGGCAAAATCATTACCATCTGATGATATTCTGCTCAAATTTATACTAGCAATAGTTCCTCTCATATTTGTATGTTTGGGGTGGGCGATAATGAGATCAGAGGCATATTTCCCAAAACATATAAAAGTATGGATGCAAGAAGAGCGGATTAAAGAGAATAGATAGGTTGGAGGAGAGGATAATTAGCAGCATAAATCGATAGGGTTCCGCAGCAAGGTTGAGTCTTCATTCATTGCAAATTTGTTATGTCAAGTGGCCAATATAGCCAATCGCGAGGTCAATATGTTGAATAAGTTCATACTCAAGGCTCTCACCGCAGTTCTTACCCTGTGCGCAGTGAGCCTTATCTTTTCCGCCATCTCCTTTGCCGGAACCACCACCTACGTTTACGACGAAATGGACCGGTTGAGCGAAGTGCGCCTCGGCAACGGCAATGCGATTGCCTATGAATACGACAAAACCGGCAATCTGCGAGCGAAAAAGCCGACCGGGCCGAATGTTGTTACCATAACATCATCGGCATCCGCAGGCGGCAATATCTATCCACTCGGCCCGGTGCCAATGTTCATCGGGAGCCGCACCGAATTTACCATCGTCCCGGCAGCAGGGAACCGCATAGGTGATATTCTCGTGGACAACATTCGGATAGATGACAACATCATCATCGATAACACGGTTTATGGGGTAACCCTTTATCCTTTCGTCAGCGTTACCGGCAACCGCGAAATACACGTTAATTTCGTGCCGAATGCACCGTTTACCATAACAGCCACGTCCGGTGCCAATGGTACGATTACCCCCGGAACAAAGACCTTATACTACGGCAATGACCAGAAATATGACATTACCCCGGCAACCGGATACCATGTTGCCGACGTCCAGGTCGATGGCAGCTCCATCGGTCCGGTTACCAGTCATACCTTTAATAACATCACCGCGAATCACAGCATCTCGGCGACATTTGCCATAAACACCTACACCATCACCACCTCCCCTGGGAGCAACGGCACCATCACTCCGGTTTCACCGACCGTTGATTATAACAGTAGCCCGACGTTCACGATAACCCCTGCACTTGGCTACCATGTGAAGACATTAACGGTTGACGGGGCTCCCCTGAATATAAATGTAAATCCGGAATCAAGCGCCGCGATGACCCATACCTTTTCGAATGTGGCCGAAGAACACCGCATTGATGCGACCTTTGCGATAAATGAGTATCCGATCACCGTGAAGCAGGGGATTGGCACTATCAAGGTTGTGAAGCAGGGCACTGAAACTCTCTCTCCACCTGTTGTGTATGTCCCCTACGGTGAAAGCCAGACGTTCAACATTTATCACACGAACAGGTACAAGGCCGTCGGCGTCAAGATTAATGAAACAAAATATGACGGAGATTATACAAGCTACACCTTTAGCAATGTTACTGCTCGTCAAAGCTTGGAAGCCGTCTTCTCAAAGCTGCCGTGCTCGAATCCACCGGCCAGAATAGAAGGCACGGAATCATACTTCACCACCCTGCAGGCTGCCTATAACGCTGCGGCAAGCGGCGCGACGATCCAGACCCAGGCGGAGGTGTTTCCAGAAAACTTCACCGCTGCTAGAGATATCACCGTGACCATCAAAGGAGGGTATACCTGCGAATATGCGCCCGGTTCCTTTGCCGATTATACGATACTGCTAGGGGCAGAGAGGGTTACCCTCGGCACCGTCAACTTGGATAGTTTCAGAGTTTGCGACGCAGCAACCTGCAATATACAATGAACAATTTTCAGGAGCATAAAATGAAGCGGATTTTCTCGTTATTACTGGGGCTATTATGTGTATCCACCCATGCCTACGCCGTCAACGGTGATTTGAATGTCAGCGGCAATATAACTGCAGCGAGCGTTTCAGCGCCGCTTAACGGCAATGCCACTACCGCCACCAGCCTGGTTACCAGCCGCGGTACCATCACTACCAATGAAACCGGCACTTACGGCAACCTCCAGGTAAGCGGCAACAAAAACGGTTACTTTGGCATCCGGTCGTCCGACTTTGGCAGGACGTTCATGTTTAATGCTTCATACAGCGGTATTTACAAAGATTCAGCTTCGTGGTCTTGGTTTTTTGATGATAACGGGGTGTTAGGAGCTGGAACAGTGCCGGGGGCTAGAATTACCGGAACTGTTCCAGATGCTACTAATGCTGCGAAGGCCACCAATGCCGTAAACCTCAACGGCCAACCGGCAAGCTACTATCAGGCCGCTGCCACAGCCATCAATACCGGCAATATCGGGTCTCAGTCAGTGAGTTATGCGGCAAGCGCGGGTAGTGCTGCAAGTGCGACAAATGCTGGGCAGCTCAATTCCCAGCCGGGAAGCTTTTATCAGAACGCCAGTAATCTGAATGCCGGGGCAGTCCCTGCAACAGTGGCTACAGCAGGTTCAGTTATTGGGTATGCCAGTGCATCGACTGGATCAGTGGTGAAATGCAATGTGACCATTCCCAGAGACGACACTGTCCCACAGATAACTGAGGGGACACAGGTTTTGAGTGTGATATATGCAGCAAAACGGCCTAACTCAAGAATTGTAATCAGAGCCTATGTTCAAGGACAACCAACTAACGCAGGAACTACGGTATCGTCACTATTCCAGTCTGGTAGTTCAAACGCTATAGCCGCAGCGACACACACAGTTTCAGCGGACGGTAATTTCCCAGCGCCAATCGCGATCATGGGCGAATATTCACCCGGCTCAACAGACTCTGTGACATACTCATTGCGAGTTGGTCGAGGGGACGCAGGGCAAGTATTTTATGTAAATGGAACTAATGCAGGGTTAAGGGTTTTTGGCGGAGTTGCAGCTACATACATGACTGTAGAAGAAATAGCGCAATAGGGTTGTAAGGTATCTTTGCGCTTTGTAGTTTTAGAATTCTAAGGCAGTTGTCTGGAGGCGTTAACTTGAAGAGAATCAATTTGGTGTCAGCCGGGTTGTTGCTTATTGTTTCCCAAGCCCACGCGGGCAACGGTGATTTGAATGTCAGCGGCAATATAACTGCAGCGAGCGTTTCAGCGCCGCTTAACGGCAATGCCACTACCGCCACCAGCCTGGTTACCAGCCGCGGTACCATCACTACCAATGAAACCGGCACTTACGGCAACCTTCAGATCAGCGGCAACAAAAACGGTTACTTTGGCATCAGGTCGTCCGACTTTGGCAGGACGTTCATGTTCAGCCCCGCGGTGGCAGGTATCTACAAGGATTCTGGTGCATGGTCGTGGTATTTTGATGACAACGGTGTATTGGTGATAGGCTCGGTACCGGGTGGTAACGTAACCGGCACTGTTGCGAATGCCACTAATGCCGTAAACCTCAACGGCCAACCGGCAAGTTATTATCAGGCCGCCGCCACTGCCATCAATACCGGCAATATCGGGTCTCAGTCAGTGAGTTATGCGGCAAGCGCGGGTAGTGCTGCAAGTGCGACAAATGCTGGGCAGCTCAATTCCCAGCCGGGAAGCTTTTATCAGAACGCCAGTAATCTTTCAGTAGGAACCATCCCATGGCAACGTCAGCAGCCTGGCACTGTCATTCGCCGTTATTACAGTTCTATTGTGGGATCAAGAACCTACGTTTCGAATTTCTCCACTGTTGATACTGCTCCAACCCTTACAGCCGGAACTGAATTGTTCAGCCAAGCAATAAGCGCGAATAACGCAACGGACATTATTCGTGTTTCTGGTGTGTTAAATACACATTCTGCGTACGGAGGCACAGGCGTTGTGATCGGAGTTTTTGCAGGGAATAATCTGATAGGCGTCGTATCTAACGGATACACGACATCTGGACAAATAACCACAGAACTCACCCCTTTCAGCTTTGAGTTCTCTCCCGCAACAACAGGTTCGATCATTTATAGTGTTCGTGGGGGCGCATTCAATGCAGGTGGTACTTGGTATCTTAATGGCAGAACCGATACCGATGCAGGAGGGACTATTAGGAGCACATTTACCATTGAAGAGATTGTACAGTAACTGTTCCTCGATATGAGTACGGGTATACCCGGTTAACATGATTAGAAAATGGCTTAACTGTGCTATTGATTGGCCAGAAGTATTGTTAATGTCTACTGCTGTTACTTTTGTATATTATGAGAGGGGATAATGCAGAGAACTTTATTTGTTTTGGCCGTTGTTTTTGCTTTAGTGGCGCAAGTCTACGCCGGCAACGGTGATTTGAATGTCAGCGGCAATATAACTGCCGCGAGCGTCACCGCGCCGCTTAACGGCAATGCTACCAGTGCCACTACCGCTACTGCTGCCACCAGCCTGGTTACCAGCCGCGGTACCATTACTACCAATGAAACCGGCACTTACGGCAACCTCCAGGTAAGCGGCAACAAAAACGGTTACTTTGGCATCAGGTCGTCCGACTTTGGCAGGACGTTCATGTTCAGCACCGCGGCGGCAGGTATCTACAAGGATGCCGGTGCCTGGTCGTGGTATTTTGATGACAACGGGGTATTGGTAATAGGCTCGGTACCCGGTGTCAACGTAACCGGTACCGTTGCAAATGCAACGAATGCCGCAAACCTCAACGGCCAACCGTCAAGCTACTATCAGGCCGCCGCCACTGCCATCAATACCAGCAATATCGGGTCCCAGTCAGTGACTTACGCGGCAAACGCGGGTAGTGCTGCTAATGCCGTCAGTCTTAATTCCCAACCTGCAAGTTTCTATCAGAATGCCAGCAATCTGAATGCAGGCGCAGTGCCGCTTGATCGAATTTCTGTTTTTTTCGGGTATGCCCAGTCCAATACAACTTCTACGCAATCCTCAACAGCTACATGGACAAATTATGTTTCACGAACTATTACCAAGCAGAATGGGAATACTATACTGCTTGTGACTGCTCAGGGATTTGGGACAACCGGTAACTCGTTGGGTGGATTTATATGTATTGCCAAAAATGGAGTTCAACAGCTTGAATCTAAAATGGGACTGGCTCAAATGGGAGTAGGGAGCTACAATATAAGTGCTAACACCAGTACAATCTTGGCTGGAGTGCCGGCTGGAGCAGTTACAATTTCACTACAGTTGCTAAGTAATGGAGGGGGGTTCACATTCAATCAAGGTTCTTTGCAAATTATTGAAATGCCGGGAAACCCAATATAATAGGACATGCCATCTGAAACGAGTTTGACAATTACGTTTTAAGTAGAGTTCCCCCCATGGTTGTTTGAGAATACGAATATTCAATGGGTTGATTGTTGCAATCTACAAGGTAGTAATTCTGGTCCCATGCCTGTAACGAATGATACGGCATGGTGACCTCTCTTGCTTCTATGCAGAGGTAATAGCACCAGCCCGGACTCGTATTAGCAAAAAGCTGCCGAATAAATAAAACGACAAAGGGCGGTCCCTCAAGGAACCGCCCTTTGTCGTTGGGTCGCTGCTCTCTTATTTTTCTGGAGTTGCCGGTGCCGGGTCAGCTTTGGTGGGTTCTACCGTTGATGCCTCAAGCTTTTCAATGGTGACGGCATCAAGTGGGGTGCCGGTAATAAAGACCTTTGTATTGGGTGTTTTCAGGGTTACCAGGAAGCCGTCCAGCAGTTTCGGCTCGCCGGAGCCGTTCGGTAGGGTGAAGCGATGCTGTCCCGAGCTGAAGGCGAAGCCGAGTTGGCTCAAGAGCTGATTGGCCAGCGCTGGCAATCCAGACTGGTCGTCGAGCCTTACCACACTGTAACCAGCCATTTCCAGCAACCGCAACATGGTATATTCGTAAGGGTCTTTCCTGCAGGCAACCAATACGTAACGCTTGCCTGCAAGCTCCAGGTAATAATCAACCTTGATGCTGAAACTCTCAGGATTTTGCGGGCTGATGCTGCCGTCAATCACCCTGTCCTTGGCCCATTGCACGCCGAGGGCTGTCAATAACTGGTCCAGGGCCTGGTAGGGCGATGCTTCGGCAATGGATTTTACTGATAATAGTGGTTGCGGCGCAACAACCGGTCCCGGCGGTGCCGGTACAATCAGCGGTTGAACGGTCTCTGCCGGCGCTGCTTCGGTTGCGGGTGGTGCCTGCTGAGGAGCCTGCTTTTTCTCAGAGTGGTGGCGGTGGTGATGTTCTCTGGCCTGGCGCTCGGCCGGGATGACCAGCTTGCTGCCGACAGTCAGATTAGTGCTGCTGGAGAGATTGTTGATCCGCACCAGTTCCGGGATGCGCAGTTCTGCCTCCCGGTTGGAGAGGCCGAAGTCGCGCATCAGGATCTTGAACAGGTTGTCGCCCGATTTAACTGTGTATGTGGCCGCACTGCTCGCTTGGTGAGAGTTCTCTCCACTCTTTCCGGCAGGTTTGCGAGGCGATTCTTTCCTGTGTTTCGCAGGGGTCTGCTTCGGAGTGCCTTTAAACTTGTCGAGCTCCTTCAGGTCGATCTCGAATTGTGGTCCGGGACCTCCGGCAAATGCCAGGGAGTGTTCAGAGGCAATCAGGCAGGAGGTGACGCAGAGAAACAGCGTCGGCACCAGCAGTTTCCCTCCTGCGGTCAAGAGGTTTGCTTTAGTTGAGTTTAAAGGTTTACAGCTCATTTGGTGCCCTTGTCCTCAGTTTTGGATTCCTGCGTGCCGAAGTGGATGACAAAGGCCCGCAGCATGGTGTCTGCACGGTCTTTGTAGAGGATAACTTCCGCCGTTTTCGAGAGTTTACCTTTTTTTACCAGGTATTCACCCTTTAATTCCCGCGATTGAAGCCGGTAATCCCTGGTCTTGGCTATTTCCTGGATGGTTTTGGAGAAAAAGGCCGGGGAGATGCCGCTTGGCTGGCGATCCAGTACCTGTATGGCCTTGATGGTGTTGGCCTCGTGGAAGATCTTGAACTCTCTGGCGGACGAGGTGTAACGCATCCAGCCTGGATTGGCTCTGGAGTAGTTGCGATCAATGCCGGCTGCCGGGATGAACGATGGCAGGGGGGCGGTAAATTCCTGGGTGGCGGCAACGGTGGGCCGGGCATGCGAGGTTACCGCTGTCTGCACAACCTGCTTGGCAGGCTTTGTCGTGGTAGCTTTGCGGGCCTGTTTTGGTTTGGCGCTGTCTGAGCCGGATCTCAGGACCAGGGTCGCAGCCACGGCGATAATGGCAACAATGGCAACAACTGACAAAGCTATGGCCAGCCGTTTCTTTTCCCATTGGATGGGGGGCGGACTGCTGCTGAGAATGGTAGCCTGCGGCGCTGATGGGTCATTGGCGCCTTTTGTCTTGGCCGATTTGCTTCCGGAAGCGGCGTTCGGGGAGGTTGCCGTCTTGCTGGCCTTGGTGGTAGCAGCAGAAATCGAGACGCTGTCGGCGACATCCGGCAAAGCAACTTGTTGCGGATTCACATGGGTAAGAAGGTGTCGCTCCAAAGACCCCGGGGCGTTTTTCGTGAGCCCCAAGAGGTCGCCGATGATTTCCGATATTGCATCTGACAGTTCATTGTCCGAAACCCCGGTCAGTAATTCAATGTCGGCCGAGGAGTTTTCACTCCCCTCAATGCCATCGGTCAGCAGTACGATTTTTGTAGCAGCCGAACCGGTCTCTTCCTTGACATGCCGGACCAGGATAAATCCGGACAGGCCTGAAAGGCGATTTTGCAGG
Source organism: Geoanaerobacter pelophilus (assembly GCF_018476885.1). Lineage (NCBI taxonomy): Bacteria > Pseudomonadati > Thermodesulfobacteriota > Desulfuromonadia > Geobacterales > Geobacteraceae > Geoanaerobacter > Geoanaerobacter pelophilus. Next base: position 147,384 of record NZ_JAHCVJ010000004.1, on the reverse strand, counting down.
AACAGGATATCCGGGGCTTTGTCGGTTATTTCCGCCAGCCCCTGGTTCAGGCTGGTGGCGACTCTCAGCTTGCCGTCAGGGAGCTTGCCGGTAGCAGACAGGATATCATGCAGTCTTGTCTGGTCGGATATCAGAAGAATATCAATCATGGCCACGCATTCTAAAGGAGCGACTCCGGCTTGGCAATAGAGTTTTCGCAGGAAAAGTGGCAGTAAGACGGTAGGAGACCGTTAATCGTGATCGGTTTCCCGGATAATTGCAGTGAATATCGGATTGCCGTCGCCCTGCGAAGCAGAAATCGCGAGGTCGACATTTTTTTTGTGGCCACGGATATCCCTAATTTCTCTGGTTACGGTCAATCCCTCCCAAGCCGGCTCTTCGGTGAATGACTGGTCAAGATCCTGCCTGAGGGCATTGCCGTTGCTGAGAAAATCGAAGAAATCCATGCCGATCAGGTCGCTGCGCTGCATTGCGAAAAGGCGTTCAGCAGACCGGTTTACAATTACGATTTTGCCGTTTTTAAGAAAGGTGATGATGGCGGAACGCGCCATCTCGATCATGTTGCGATAGCGCTCGTCAGATTCTTTCCGTTGAATGCTTTTGCTGTCCAGCTCCTTGATCATGGAGTTATAGGTTATGATCAGTCTGGATATTTCATCGTCACCGTGGGCCGGGAGCTGCGTGTCGAAGGCGCCGGTCTGCGCCACTGTGGACAGGGTTGCGGAAAGCTGTGCCACCGGTTTGACGATAAACCGACTGAACAGGGCTCCGGCAAGCACCACTATCAGGAATACGATCGCCCCGCTATAAAGGAGATCGTTCTGCAGGTTCTTGCCGATTGTGACATAGAGATCAGCCATGGGTATGGAGACCGAGATCGCCCCGATCACTTCACCAACCTGGTAATTGTAAGAATAGTGGCCTTTGGGGAATCGTTTCTGTACATAGTCCGGGGCCGACTCATAGGTGCCGTGGCATTCAAGGCAGGATTGATCGGCAACCATCGGGACCAGGTAACGGAGCAGTTCCCGACCATTGACCTTGGTTACTTCAACATGCTCGGTAGCTTTGTTATTGTTGAATTTTTTCAGTATTTCAGCTTCGTAAGGGTCTGGCCTGTTTTCGGGGTTGCGGTAGCGCAACGACGTCTGACGCAGCGTGTACTTGGTCCCTTTGCTGATGGAGGCAGCGATGCGGGTTGAGGCAACCTGCGGAATAAGGTTTTGGTTGGTGCGGGGCTCGTCAGTCAAGACAGATGAAAGGTACGAACGGGTTTCAATGATCTGCCGAGCCATCATGCGCGAAGTGTCAACGGCGTCCTGGCGTATCAGGGCGTGCTGACGATAGTAGTCATCAACGGCATTGAAGGTGATCAGGGCCGCAAAGATCAGAATCAGCAGCAGATTTAGCCGGGTGCCGAGGCTCAGGTTCCGGAGCATGAGCATCTCTTGGATTCCTTCCGTATCTGTTTCAATCTGACAGCTTGAGTATACCGACGTCCGGAGAAACCGCAAGGGTACGCGCGGCTAAAGTAATGAAACGGCAGCTTGCTGGCGCTTGCTTTGGCTATATGTCGGCGCGGCGCAAAACGCCCTTTTCTTATTCCGGAGAGTGTGGTAAGGTGCATTCCTTCTGCATACAATCTGGTTAATTCGCTCATTAATTCATTGAGTTACAAGGGACAATGGCTACTGTAATCTGCATTGCCAATCAGAAGGGTGGGGTTGGAAAGACCACTACCGCTGTGAATCTCGCTGCTTCCCTTGCCGCAGCTGAGAAGCGGACACTGCTTGTGGACATCGATCCTCAGGGCAATGCGGGCAGTGGCGTCGGTATCGACAAGTCATTACTGACCGAATCGATCTACGACGTCCTGATCAATGATGTCGATCCGGCCAGCGTTATTGTGAAGACGGAATTGCCGGCTTTGCATATCCTCCCGTCTACTCCGGACCTTGCCGGCGCCGAGCTGGAACTGGTATCGTCCTCAGGGCGCGAGCACAAGCTCAAGAATGCCCTGGCTACTATGGCAGATGCTTATGATTATATGCTGATAGACTGCCCTCCGTCGCTCAATCTCCTCACGGTAAATGCCCTGACTGCCGCCGACTCCGTTCTTGTGCCGATTCAGTGCGAGTTTTACGCCATGGAAGGGCTTTCCCAGATCCTGAACACCATCAGGCTGATCCAGAAAGGTTTGAACTCCAGGCTGTCAGTTGCTGGAATTCTGCTGACCATGTTTGATGCCCGGAATAATCTTTCGCGTCAGGTGAGCGAAGAGATTCGCACGCATTTTCCCCGGGAGACTTTTGAAACGGTCATTCCTCGCAATGTACGGTTATCCGAGGCGCCGAGCCATGGAAAGCCGATAATTCTCTATGATATCACTTCCCGAGGCGCCACAAGTTATCTTGACTTGGCGCGCGAATTGATTCTGAGGGACAGGGGGGCAAATGGTTAAGAAAACCGGTCTCGGGAAAGGGATGGCAGCATTGCTGCCGGTTGCGGAAACTGAGCGCGGCACCTACTTTTCCTGCCCGATAGAAGAGATAAAGCCGCATCGGGGCCAACCTCGCAAGACTTTTTCTCCTGAGAAACTCGATGAGCTGGCGGCATCCATCAGGGAAAAGGGGATCATCCAGCCGCTGGTTGTGCGCAGGAAGTCAGATCATTACGAGCTGATCGCCGGTGAGAGACGGTGGCGGGCTGCCCAGAAGGCAGGGCTACGCGAAGTTCCGGTGGTGATTCAGGATGTTTCCGACGATGCTGCCTTGGAGATGGCGCTGATCGAGAATATCCAGCGCGAGGATCTTAACGCCGTTGAAGAGGCGGAGGCCTATCACGCATTGCAGGAGCAGTTTTCTCTTTCTCAGGAAGAGCTTGCCAAAAGGGTCGGCAAGGACCGCTCGACAGTGGCCAATGCCATCAGGCTTCTCAGGCTGCCGCTCGAAATCAAGCGGGATGTCATTGAAGAGCGCCTCTCCATGGGGCATGCCCGATGTCTGCTGTCCCTGGAAAACCATGATCAGATGAAGCAGTGCCGGGACGAAATAGTTAAAGGCGGACTCACGGTTCGCGCCGCAGAGAATCTGGTCAAACGGATAAAGTCCGGTCCCCGGCCTTCACCCGGCAAACAGCTGGACCTCTATATCTCAGACCTTACCGATCGCCTGACCCGGCAGTTGAAATCCAAGGTTGTGATCAGGCCAAGCGGTAAGGGTGGAAAAATAGAAATCAAGTACGGCAGCCAGGATGAGTTGAACCGGATTATCGAGACATTTCGGGCCTGAAGCTCACAATTTTCCCTGGTGTCCGGATGAAAAAACACGCCCGCTGGATAAAATTACTTGACACGGAAACTTCCCTATGTTAGCAATCTCTGGTTTTAAGCCAGCCAACTAAAGCAGTTTTAAGTCACTGTGAGCTGTATACAGAATACACTCTCCCAAAAGGGGTGCCGTCGTGATAGAACTTAACCTGTCGTTTGTGTTTCAGGTTATCAACTTCCTCCTCCTCCTCCTGATTCTCAACATCTTTCTGTTCAAGCCGATTCGCAAGGTGCTTGCCGATCGCGAATCCGAACTTACCGGGGCACGCGAAAAGGCCGCTGCGGTTGACAGGGATGTAGCTGAGAAGATGGCTTCCTATGAGTCGCGCCTGAAAGAGATCAAGGGCAAAGGGTTCGAGGAGCGAGAGGCATTGAAGAAAGAAGCCGTCGCTGAAGAGGCCAAGCTGCTTGACGCTGCCCGTGCCGAGGCTGGCACCACACTCGCAACGATCAAACAGAAAGTTGCAAAGGAAGCAGCAGATGCACGCGTTGCTCTCCAGGAACAGGCAAAGGTTCTGTCGCTTGAGATCTGTGAGAAGGTTCTTGGGAGGAGTCTGTAGATGCAACACTCTGTGAAAAACAACGGGAACCGTTCCCTCGTTATAGCTGTCCTGACCTGCCTGACAGTGATGGCCTTGGCTGCGCTCTGTTTCGCCTCTGGTGGCGAGGGTGGCGGGGCACATCATCCTGATACCGGTGCTCAGCTTAAGGATTTTGCCTGGAGGGTGCTGGATTTTTCTCTGCTTGCTGCCATTCTCTGGTGGGCCATTAAGAAGGCCAATGTAAAAGGTGCACTTGCTGACCGGCGCGCTGGGATCGAAAAAGCGCTCTCCGAGGCAGTAACTGCCAAACAGGCTGCCGAGGCTAAGATGGCTGAGTATGCCGACAAGCTTGCCCAGGCCAATAAGGAAATTGAAGAGATTCAGGCAGCAATGAAGCGTGATGGCGAGGCTGAGAAGGTGCGCATCATTGAAGAGGCCAAGGTTGCTGCTGCGAAAATTCGCGCCCAGGCGGCAGCTGCAGCCGAGCAGGAAGTTCTTAAGGCCCGCATGGAACTGCGCGAAGAAGCCGGAAAGCTCGCAGTACAACTTGCTGAGCAGGCTCTCAAAGAAAAAATCGAGAAAAACGACCAGGACCGTCTGGTTGGTGAATATCTTGCCAAGGTGGTAAATCTAAAGTGAGTGCAAGCGCGATAGCACGACGTTATGCCAAGGCGCTGGTTCAGTTGGGCGCCGAGTCCAACTCGGTTGAGGCATTCAATGCCGAACTAACCAGAATCAGTGATACGCTGGACTCCAACCGCAATCTGCTGGCTCTGCTCAGTAACCCTGCTTATGGGGCAGACGCAAAAAGAGAGATTCTGCGTGAAGTTGCGGCGAAACTTGCCGTCTCTCCAATGATCAGTAACTTTCTGCTGCTGCTGCTGGACAGGAACAGAATTACCTGTCTGCCGCAGATTACTGCGAGCTACGCAAAGCTTGCCGATGAACTGTCAGGTGTAGTCAGACCGATGGTTACCTCAGGCATGGCACTTTCCGATCAGCAGGTAGCAGAAATAAAGACTGCGCTTGAGCAGTCCACCGGTAAGAAGGTAGAACTCACGGTCCAGGTTGATCCGGCGCTTATCGGCGGAGTGGTGACCAAGATCGGTGACCGTGTTTTTGACGGCAGTGTAAAAACTCAGCTAAACAGGATTCAGGATATATTACAAAAAGGGTAAGAGGGTTCCATGGAAATCAGAGCCGAAGAAATCAGCGAGATAATCAGGAAGCAGATCAAGGAGTACGGCAAGGAGGTCGAGGTTGCCGAAACAGGCACCATCATCTCCATCGGTGACGGTATCGCCCGTATCCACGGCCTGGATAAGGCTATGGCCGGTGAGCTTCTGGAGTTCCCGGGCGGAGTTTCCGGTATGGCCCTCAACCTTGAGGAAGACAACGTCGGTGCCGCCATCCTCGGCGACTTCGAAGGGATCAAGGAAGGCGACCTGGTAAAGCGTACCGGCCGCATCGTTGAGGTTCCGGTTGGCGACGCCCTTATCGGTCGCGTTGTTAACGCTATCGGCCAGCCGATTGACGGTAAAGGCCCGATCAACACCGACAAGTTCAGCCAGGTCGAGATCAAGGCTCCCGGCATTGTCAGTCGTAAGTCGGTTCATCAGCCGATGGCTACCGGCCTCAAGGCTATCGACTCCATGGTTCCGATTGGGCGCGGTCAGCGCGAGCTGATCATCGGTGACCGTCAGACCGGCAAGACCGCGGTTGCGCTCGATACGATCATCAACCAGAAGGGCGGCGACGTCGTCTGTATCTATGTTGCTATCGGCCAGAAGCGTTCCACTGTTGCCCAGGTTGTTTCCAAGCTTACTGAGCACGGCGCCATGGATTACACCATCGTTGTTGCTGCTACTGCTTCCGAGTCGGCACCGCTCCAGTTCATCGCACCGTACACCGGTGTGACCATGGGCGAATACTTCCGCGACAATAAGAAGCACGCGCTCATCATTTATGATGACCTTTCCAAACAGGCCGTTGCCTACCGCCAGCTTTCGCTGCTGCTCCGTCGTCCGCCAGGGCGCGAAGCCTACCCAGGCGACGTTTTCTATCTCCACAGCCGTCTCCTCGAGCGTGCCTGTAAACTGTCCGACGAATGTGGTGCCGGGTCACTGACCGCGCTGCCGATCATCGAGACCCAGGCCGGCGACGTTTCAGCATACATTCCGACCAACGTTATTTCCATTACCGACGGTCAGATCTTCCTTGAGTCCGACCTGTTCTACTCTGGGGTACGTCCTGCGATCAACGTTGGTATCTCGGTATCGAGGGTTGGTGGTTCAGCCCAGACGAAAGCGATGAAGCAGGTTGCCGGTACGCTCCGTCTCGACCTTGCCCAGTATCGTGAGATGGCGGCATTCGCCCAGTTCGGCTCAGATCTTGATAAGGCAACCCAGGCGCAGCTTGCCCGTGGTGAGCGTCTGGTTGAGATCCTCAAGCAGGCTCAGTATCAGCCGCTTCCGTTTGAGAAGCAGGTTCTGATCATCTTTGCTGCTAACAACGGCTTCATTGATGATTATCCGGTTGGTTCGCTCAAGCGCTACGAGCAGGAGCTTAACTCCTTCTTTGACACCAGGAAGGGCGATATCCTTGCTACTATCCGCGACAAAAAAGCGATAGATGATGAATTGAAGGGCCAGCTGATTGCCGCACTGAATGAGCTGAAAAAAGAGTTCACTGCCTAAAAAGGACGGACGCCACGCATGGCAAATCTCAAGGCAATAAAAAAGCGGATAGTTTCCGTTAAAAATACCCGCCAGATCACTAAGGCGATGAAGATGGTTTCGGCGGCCAAGCTGCGCCGTGCCCAGGAAAACGTAGTTGCTGCACGACCGTATGCCAAGAAGGTGGATGAAGTCCTGCAGAGACTTGCTCGCCAGCAGGATGCCGATTGCCATCCGCTGCTTGAGGTACGGGAGCGCAAGAAAGCTCTGATTATCCTGGTTACGTCGGACCGCGGTCTCTGCGGCGGATTCAACGCCAACATTTCTAAGGCTACCGACCGGTTTGCCAAGGAAAAGAAGGCTGAATTCTCCGAGGTTTCGATCCTGTGTGTCGGCAGAAAAGGATATGAGTTCCTGAAAAGCCGCCAGCAGATCCACAAGACCTACACCGGGGTTCTGTCTGCTCCCAGCTACCAGACTGCTGCAAATATTGCTCATGAAGTCATTGATGGCTATGTGGCAGAAGAATATGATGTCGTGTATCTCATCTACAACGCTTTCCGGAGTGTCATGTCTCAGGACATAACCATTCAGCAACTGCTTCCGGTAACTCCACCGGCAGCGGCCAATGAGGCTGTTGATGAGTATGTGCCCGAATACATCTATGAACCGTCCAAAGGCGAGCTTCTTGGCGAGCTTCTTCCAAAGTATGTGGAAGTTTCCATGTTCAAATCGATGCTGGAGTCTGTGGCATCAGAGCACGGTGCCCGTATGACCGCCATGGACAGTGCATCGAAAAATGCTTCAGAAATGATCGGCAGGCTGACTCTGCAGTATAACCGTGCCCGTCAGGCAGCCATTACCACGGAGCTGATGGAGATTATCTCCGGGGCTGAATCGATAAAAGGCTAATAACCGTTCCGTTACGAAAACATATGGCCTGACCGGCCGCAGGAGGAAAGAACAACCATGAGTCAGAATTTCGGTAAAATATCGCAGGTTATCGGCGCCGTTGTCGACGTCGAGTTCGAGCCTGGCAAACTCCCCCCGATCTACCACGCCCTCCGCGTGACCAACCCGGCCATTGACGACAAGGAATGGAACCTGGTCCTTGAAGTTGCCCAGCACCTTGGCGAGAACGCCGTTCGTACCATCGCCATGGACGCCACTGACGGTCTTGTCCGCGGTCAGCAGGCGCTTGATACCGGCAAGCAGATCGTTATGCCGGTTGGCCGCAAGACTCTCGGCAGAATTCTCAACGTTGTCGGCGAGCCGGTTGATGAAATGGGTCCGATCGGCAATGAAAAAGAGTACGAAATTCACCGTCCGGCTCCTTCCTTCCAGGACCAGTCAACCAAGGTTGAGTCATTTACCACCGGCATCAAGGTTGTTGACCTGCTCGCTCCGTATGCCCGAGGCGGCAAGATCGGCCTCTTCGGCGGCGCTGGCGTCGGCAAGACCGTTCTCATTATGGAACTCATCAATAACATCGCCAAGCAGCACGGCGGTTTCTCCGTATTTGCCGGCGTTGGTGAGCGTACTCGTGAAGGTAACGACCTCTGGCACGAAATGAAGGATTCCGGCGTTATCGACAAGGCTGCCCTGGTCTACGGCCAGATGAACGAGCCGCCGGGGGCACGTGCCCGCGTTGCGCTTTCCGCTCTGTCTGTCGCCGAATATTTCCGTGATGAAGAGAACCAGGACGTTCTCCTCTTTATCGATAACATCTTCCGCTTCACCCAGGCAGGTTCCGAGGTTTCCGCGCTTCTCGGCCGTATTCCTTCTGCCGTTGGTTACCAGCCGACGCTCGCTACAGAAATGGGTGAGCTTCAGGAGCGAATTACTTCGACCAACAAAGGTTCCATCACTTCAGTACAGGCTATTTACGTTCCTGCTGACGACTTGACCGACCCGGCTCCGGCAACTGCCTTCGCCCACCTGGACGCAACCACTGTTCTTTCGCGTCAGATCGCAGAACTCGGGATCTACCCGGCAGTTGACCCGCTCGACTCCACCTCGCGTATCCTTGATCCGCAGGTTGTCGGCGAAGAGCACTACGCTGTTGCCCGTTCAGTTCAGTACGTACTGCAGAAGTACAAGGATCTCCAGGACATCATCGCCATTCTCGGTATGGACGAACTTTCCGAAGAGGACAAGCTGGTTGTTTCCCGTGCCCGTAAAATCCAGCGCTTTCTTTCTCAGCCGTTCCATGTTGCCGAGGCCTTCACCGGCACTCCAGGTGTCTATGTTGAGCTGAAAGATACCGTCAAAGGTTTCCAGGAAATCGTTGCCGGCAAGTACGACGACCTCCCTGAGCAGGCGTTTTACATGGTCGGGACCATCGAGGAAGTTATCGAAAAGGCTAAGAAGCTCAACGCTTAGTGTGTAGGGGCGCATTGCATGCGCCCAAATGAAAGGGCGGACTGACTCTACCCCTACAAGGATTGATACATGGCTGAATCATTGAAGCTTACACTGGTAACACCATATAAAAAGGTCCTCGAAGAGGATGTTGATGAGATAACCGCCACCGGTTCACTCGGTGAATTCGGCATACTCCCTGGTCACGCTCCTTTCCTGTCATCCCTGAAAATAGGTGAGTTTACCTATAAGATCGGTGGTAAGGTTGAGCATATGGCGGTCAACTGGGGTTATTTCGAGATCGAGGACGATAAGGTTACGGTCCTGGTCGAGACCGCTGAAATGGCTCAGGATATTGATGTCGAGCGGGCCAAGGCAGCTGAAAAACGGGCAGAAGAGGCCTTAAAGAAACTTACTCCAGAAGACAAGAGCTACAAAATCATGGAGGCGGCCCTTGAGCGTGCCCTGATAAGGGTTCAGGTAGCATCCAAGGCTGCCAGAAAATAACATGTTTCACATACCATATCAAAGAGCGGCCCTTGTGCCGCTCTTTTTTTTAATCCAAACAGCCGTTGAATAAGGTATAAAGAGCACATTTCTGTTATAAGGCTGGTAAGATGGTGCAACCGATTATTGCCATAACTATGGGCGACCCTACCGGGGTTGGTCCGGAGATAATTGCCAAGGCCTTGGCAGAACCAGCTGTTCAGACGGTCTGCCGGCCGTTGGTGCTGGGCGACCGGAAGGCGATGGAACGCGGCATTGCCATCGCCGGACAGTATCTGCGACTGGAAAATGTTACCGAACTGCCGCCAGAAACCCCTAAGCCAGGTGTTGTCTATCTGAGGGAGCTATCCAATCTTACTGAAGCTGATCTTGCCTATGGCAATCCTACGGCGGCGACCGGCGATGCCATGTATCGCTACATCGTAACCGCTGCTAAACTCTGCTTGAGCGGTACGGTTGCGGCAATGGCGACAGCACCGATAAGCAAGGAGGCGCTGAATCGGGGAGGGCATCACTACCCGGGTCATACTGAACTGCTGGCAGAGTTGACGGGGACTGCCGAATTTGTCATGATGCTGGCCGGTTCCCGGTTGCGTGTGGCTTTAGTGACCATTCACGAAGCGCTGGCTGAGGTGCCGAACCTTGTTACGTTTGAGAAAGTGCTTGCCACAATCAAGGTGACCGACCGCGACATGGCCAGGTATTTCAAAAAGCGCCCGAGAATTGCCGTCACGGCGCTTAATCCCCATTGCGGTGAGGCAGGACTGTTTGGCAGCGAAGATGAGCAGATCATTCGCCCGGCAGTGGCAGAGGCTTGCCGGCAGGGGGTTGATGCCGTTGGTCCGCTGTCCGCTGATACCCTTTTTTATTACGCCGCCCGCGGCGATTATGATGCCGTTGTTTGTATGTACCACGACCAGGGGCTGATTCCGCTCAAACTGCTGCATTTTGACGACGGGGTCAATGTCACCCTTGGCTTGCCGATCATTAGGACATCGGTAGATCATGGTACCGCGTATGATCTTGCGGGTACCGGCTTGGCAAATGCGGCCAGCATGGTTGCCGCAATATCCATGGCTGCAGATATGGCAAAGGTGCGAATGCGCCAGGAGATCGGTCATGAATGAGCTTGCAGTAGCAAACAATCTGGAACTGGCGCTCAAGCGGCGCGATGCCGAGCTCGCCACCATGGTTGAGATTGGTAAGACGCTTACCTCAACCCTCCAATTGGATGAGATCCTTGAAGTTATCATGGAGCAGGTGAGCAGCCTTTTGCAGCCAAAAGCGTGGTCTTTACTGCTGGTCGATGAAGAGTCTGGTGATCTGGTATTCGAGATTGCCGTGTCGCCTACGGATGTGAACCTCAAGGGGACCCGGCTGGAACGGGGCGCCGGCATTGCCGGTTGGGTTGCAGAGCATGGTGAGCCACTTCTGATCCCTGACGTCAACAAAGATTCCAGGTTTTGCGATGTCATCGATCGGGCTGCCTCATTCACCACCAGGTCGGTCATTTGCATCCCTGTCAAGAGCCGCGAGAGAACCCTTGGCGTTGTAGAGTTGGTCAACAGCCTCGTTGAGGAGAGCTTCAACGAGGCAGATCTGAAAATACTTACAACCATTGCCGATTTTGCCGCCATTGCAATCGAAAATGCGAAAATTCATGATGAAGTCAGGCTGCTGGCAGTTACCGATGAGCTGACCGGCCTGTGGAACGCCAGAAGGTTCAACGAGCTACTCGAATATGAATTTGAACGGTCGAAGCGCTATGGCGGAGAATTGTCACTGATTTTCATTGATCTTGACCATTTCAAGTCGGTCAATGATACCCACGGCCATCTGGTGGGGAGCCGTCTGCTTTCCGAGGTCGGCAGGCTTCTCGGAAGAAGCATCAGGAAGGTGGATAGCGCTGCCCGTTTTGGCGGCGACGAATTTGTCCTGATGTTTCCCAATACCTCCAAGGAGTGGGGGCGAGTGCTGGCTGAGCGATTGTGCCGGATTTTGCGTGAAACAGAGTTCAGGGGAGATAATGGCGCTTTGCTCAATGTTACTGGCAGCTTCGGGGTGGCAGCCTACCCCGATGATGCTGACAGCTCCAGAGAGTTGTTGGGCATGGCCGACAAAGCAATGTACCAGGTTAAAGAGACATCCCGCAATGCTGTTGGCTTAGCTGTTGGCAAGCCTTGTAAATGAATTGTTGCAGAGGAGCACGTTGTTGAAAAAGTTTGCTTTCTGGTGCCTCGGAGCACTGCTCGTTTATTTTACCTATATCGGGGTCTCACTGGCATTGCTGCCGCCGGTCTCAGACCTCAAAAACCGCAAGGCCAATATTACCATCCAGGTCAAGGATTGGCAGGGTGAGTATCACCCGCTGGTCGTCGGTCCGAAAAACCGCAATTGGGCTCCGTCCGGAAGCATCCCGGCAGAAATGAAGTGGGCGGTTATTCTGGCGGAAGACTCCAATTTTTACAAGCATGAAGGGGTTGACGTAAAGGCGATCAAGAATGCCATCAAGCACGATCTTGAAAAAAAAGCCCTTGCCCGTGGTGCTTCGACCATAACGCAGCAGACAGCCAAGAACCTTTATCTGTCACGAGAGAAAACCGTAACGAGAAAACTGAAAGAGGTGTACCTTGCGTTGCGCATGGAGCAGGAGCTGACCAAGGGGCGGATCGTCGAGCTGTACCTGAACGTCGTGGAGCTTGGGCCTATGGTTTACGGCATTGGCCATGGTTCCAGGTATTATTTCGGCAAGCCACCGTCGGCCATGACCCCGAGAGAGTGTGCTTTTCTGGCGGCAATGCTTCCCGGGCCGAGGGTTGCATACAACCCTTACAAGAATCTCGACAAAGTGTTGAAACGCTCTGATATGATTCTTGGGTTGCTTCGAAAAAAAGGAGTACTATCAGAGGATGAGTACCGGCAGGCCTTGGCTGAACTCCCCAATGTCGGTCGGTTGCAACGTAAGGTGGATGAAAATATTCAGAAGCCTGTGATACTTGAGAATATGAGTAGTGCCCGCAAGTCTGAGCCTGTGCCCGCTGAATCCGGGGGAATTGGGGGCGATCCTGCGAAACCGGACACTGTTGCACCCGCGGCAAATCAAGGCACTCCAGAAAAAAGTGAAGCTAAGGAGTGACCGTAGTAGTTAAAAACAACGTTTTTTCAGAGGGGGCACATGCCCCCTCTTTTTTTATCGATTGCGCGTTAGTCCTGGCAGTGAGCAAACATCCCGCTAACAGGCCGTAAAATAATAGCTTCGACTCAGCACTCCTGGCAGATGATGCAAAAAAAGTTTACTCCCCTCAAGAAACCGGCAAGATTACCGAAATATTGTTCTAGAGTTAATTTTTTTTGTAAATCTGATTGTCTATAGCAGGAGGTTTGCATGAAAACCAGGCTTATCTATAAAATACTAGCGATCATAGGTTTGACTCTTTGTGTCGGGTTTGCTGCAATGGGGTTAAGTGCTTTGTGGCTGCAGTTTGATTCAACAATGAAACTGCAGATCGCCAATAGCAAGACCTTGGCTGGGGTTATTATCAGAGATATCGATGAATTCCTGCTGAAGGGCGATACCAAAGAGGTTGATCGCTATGTGGAGCAGGTCAAGGAGAAAAAATTTGCCGAAGATCTTCTGCTGTACAACAAGGATGGCAAAGCAAAGGGCGCAAGCGCCGCGCGGTTCCAGAAAATTGCCGAGGAGACCCTGCGATCGGGCAAGGAGAGCGAATCACGCGAAACTATTGACGGCAAGCGATTGCTGAACCTTGTGATCCCGTTGAAAAACGAAGAGCGCTGCAAGGGATGCCATCCCGGAGACCCGGCGAACCTGGGTGTTCTCGTCCTGTCTACTTCGTTGGATAAGGGGTATCAAAGTGCAATTAAGCTATCCGGTGTGCTGACCGTTGCCGGCGCGATTGCCTTTGTGTCGATGTTAACGGGCCTCTATTTCTTTTTCCGCCGGACCATTGTCAGGGATATCATCGGCTACTCGGAAAATGTCAGGGAACTGGCCCAGGGGGAGGGCGATCTTACCTGCGAGGTAAGGGTGAGGAGCGAAGATGAAGTCGGTCACCTGGCTCAGGATATTAATCAGCTGACCTCCAAGCTGCGAGAGATCATCGGGGGGCTATACATTGAGGCTGGCAAGGTAGCTGTAAAGGTCTGCCAGTTGTCGCAGACTACTGCCAAGTCGGTGGGTTCCGCCGCTACCCAGAAAGATGAGTCGATGACGGTTGCAGTGGCAGCCGAAGAGATGGCAGCCACCCTGAATGGCGTTGCCGCAAATACCCATCAGGCTGCCAATCTGGCCGGAGAGGTCAATCAGGCCGCCTTGGAGGGGATGTCGTCGGTAGAGGAAAGCTGGCGCTGTATGGAAGGGATAAAGGCCAGCGTGGAACACACCTTGGAAAGCGTAAAAAGATTGGCAGACTCCTCGGCAACCATCGGCGAGATCGTAAGCCTGATCGAGGAGATCGCTGACCAGACCAATCTGCTGGCCCTTAATGCCGCAATCGAAGCGGCCAGGGCTGGAGAGCACGGGCGTGGTTTTGCCGTTGTTGCTGATGAGGTAAAGAACCTTTCGTCAAAGACTGCTGCGTCCACCAAAGAAATTGCCCGGATCATTGCCGTAATTCAGGAGGAAGGGAAGGCGGCGTCTGTTTCCATGGAATCGGAGCAGGTTCAGGTTATTGAGGGAGTTGCGACGGCAGAGAAGGCTAAAGAAGCGCTGGAACGGATTTCTCGGCTTACTGGCGAATGCACGGACATGATTGGCCAGATTGCCACTGCTACCGAAGAACAGAGCGCCACGACCAACGAGATTACCCACAAAATCCAGCGGATCTCCACGGTGGCACAGGAGGTCAATGACCTGATGACGGTCAATGACGACAGCCTTCATGAATTGGCGGGTGTTGTCGAGAAGATCTATGCGACAGTAGGGCGCTTCAGGGTGGGTAACTACCATGATGCCATGAAAGGATATGCCTGCGAACTTCGCGATCGGGTGGAGTCAACCTTGCAGAAATGTCTGTCAGAAGGGAAGATCAGTACCGAGGCGTTGTTTTCCAGGCAGTACCGGGAGGTTCCCAATAGCTCTCCGAAGAAATTCACAACACAATTTGACAGCCTGTTTGACCAGTTGATATCGTCAATTCAGGAAGATGTGTTGGGCAAGAATTCCGACATGGTGTTCGCGATCTGCGTTGATGACAACGGTTACTGTCCTTGTCACAATCTGAAATTCTCCAAACCTCTTACCGGCGACCCGGCGATTGATATGGCCAACAACCGGACCAAGCGCATCTTTGCTGACAAGACCGGCCTGAAGGCTGCGAAAAATACCGACACCTTTCTTCTTCAGACATATATGCGTGATACCGGTGAAATCATGAATGACTTGTCCACGCCGATCAGGATTGCCGGCAGACATTGGGGTGGGATAAGGATTGGCTACAAGGTAACGGATATCTGAGGGCTTTAACTGACATTGTTGTGTTGGAACAGAAAAGCCGGGATTTACCCGGCTTTTCTGCTATTTTGTGGGTTAAACCCGGAACCGTTCGATCTCAGGTTCGGAAAAGGTGTTGGTTATGGCAAGGAATTCTTCCTCCTCGCCACGCTCTATCTTGACGGCGCATGGTGCGCCACTTTCCGCCCTGGTGTAACGGAGCACTATTTTCCCGGCAGTGTCCAGGATCTCGGGGGTAACCTCTCCCATGACCACGCCTAACGGACTCCCCCCTTCGATCCAGCGGACAGTTGCCTCGCCTGGTAGCATTTGGGTGGTAAGAGCGGTATTCTCGGCGTCATTGCGACCGACCAGAAGCTTGGTTCTCGCACCCAGCCGAAAATGACGACCAAGTTTCAACAAGCGGAAATCGCGCATTTGCAATTCATCGGAGTGGTCAAAGATGTCTCGCACCTTTGGGGCAAATGAGACTTCAGTAAGCATGCAGCCACCGGCCGGACATGGGTAGTTTGTCACATCCAGCTCTTCAGCCAGCTCCATCTGCTCCTTGCGTCCCCGTCCCTGTATTGCCAGGAGCTTGTCACGATCCACCCACCCCTCGGTTTCAGCAATAGTCACTTTGAAGTGCTTTGCTGATAACGGCCTGAGCAGCAACCCTTCCAGCCCGCTCTCCTGCTCGATAATCCTCAGTGTGTCCCGTCTCTGGCTCATTGGCCGCTGGCCGAGAACTTCTCCGGTTATGACAAAATCGGCTCCTGATTCAACCATATATTCCTTTGCCTTACGCAACAGGAAGATCCGGCAGTCAATGCAAGGGTTGATCGCCTTGCCGTAGCCATGTTTCGGGTTGCGGACAACCTCAAGGTATTCGAGCCCCTTGTTCATGACCTTGATCGGGATACCGAACTCTTCGGCCACCCGGACAGCTTCGGATTTGCAACCGGCATTCTTGCTGGTGCAGGTGCAGAATGGGGAAGTGAAGTTGAGGGCCTCTACCTCTATCCCCTGTTCAAGCATAACCTTGACCGCAAGAGTGGAGTCGAGTCCCCCGGAAAGGAGGGCAAGCGCTTTTCTTTTCATGGTGTCTCCTGGGGCGACATGACAGGTGGCGGGGAAGGTAATGTCTGTCACGCAAGCCCGATAAAATAACCCGTTCAGATCGAACTGAACGGGTTGGGCAAGATTAACACAGGCGGGAAAGGAAAGTAAAGGCCTGTATCAGTTTGTCACCCCCGGTCACGTTGACTTTACCTGCTCCCGCTCTATAATTTCAAAACGTCCTCATCATCAAGTTTCGTGGAGTTGTCTCATGTCAGAACGGCATCATGCCGATCTCAGAATCATGCCCCCTGTGGACCTGAGCCAGCCTGTAACACTGCTTCTCCTGGGAGGGGGGATTCGTTTCCCTGCCCTGGTCGGCGCGTTACGTGCTGTTGAGGCGAAGGGAATCAAGGTTTCCAAAGTGATAGGCTCCTCCGCGGGTAGTATTATCGGCGCCATGTACGCCGCCGGGATGACCCCGGATGACCTGCATCGGGAGGTTATGGACCTTGATCCTGCACGATTCAAAGATGTCAGCATTCGGCGGATCTTTTCCGGGTTCGGCCTCTGCACCGGCGACTCCCTTGAGGCTTGGGTAGAGGAAAAGCTTGCTGGTCGGAGATTCTGTGATGATTTTCGCTTTCCGGTAAAGATGATTGCCACTGATATCCTTAACTACAAGCCACTCATTTTCTCTGCTGAGAGCCACCCGGAGCTTAAGGTTTCGGCAGCGGCCCGCTTTTCAACCGGTGTTCCGTGGGTCTTTACCTGCAAACACTTTGAGCACCAGGGTAAAAAGCATGTCTTGGTGGACGGGTTGCTGATGGCCGGCGCCGTCGAGGAGTCTTACGGTAGGAGCAGTGAACGGATACTGATCCTCAAGGTTGTTTCCAAAAGAACTCTCAAGCACCAGATAGAGGAAAAGCTGACCCTGTCCCGGTATTTCCGGGAGATGTTGAATTTCTCGCTGCATGCCATGGAAAAGGAGTTTATCAAGGGAGGGCGGTGGAAAGACACGATATTGCTGTATTGTTCAGACATCGAGCCGGCCCGGTTTTCCCTGACAGCTGCGGAAAAAGAATATCTGCTGGCCCAGGGGTATGAACAGACCATGAAGTTTCTGGAATACAAATGGGGTATATGATGCCTGCTAAGGAGTTGTTATGGAAGGCGTGATCAGGGAAGGCTCGCTCGGCGATATCCTTCATAAATCCAACATCATCACGGAAGATGACATAAAGGCGGCTCTTCATGAGCAGCAGGCATTGTCCTGCAAATTTGGCGAAGCGCTTGTCAGGCTCGGCATTGTGGCCCAGGAAGATATCGACTGGGCGCTGTCCAACCAGCTGGACATCCCTTACGTAAGGCTGAAAAAGAACATGATCGATCCGGCAGCGGTCGAGCTTGTCCCTGCGGCGCTGTCGCGGCAGTACAATATTATTCCGCTGATCCGGGCGGGTGAGGAGCTGAACGTGGCCATGGCTGACCCGCTGAATCGGGCCGCGATCGAAGCGATAGAGCAGGCAACCGGCTGCACGGTACAGGTGTCGGTCGGCTTGATCAGAGAGATTCGCGAGATGCAGGACTATTTCTTCGGTCCACCTGCCGAGCCCGCCTCGTTTGGCTTCACTTCTGCCGCCTTCTCACCAAGGATTCTTGAGATCGTCAATGGCGATGCCGGAGGGGCAAAATTCCTCGATTACCTGCTTGCTTATTTCATGCAGAACCGGCTATCCGTTCTGTCGTTACAGCCTCTTGGCGATTCAGTGGCAGTGCTCGCCCGGCGCGGCGGGGTTAGCAGGAATATCGGCCAGCTTGCGATAACCCACTATCAAGAATTTCTGCTAAATCTTCGCAAATGGTGCCAGTTTGGCGGACCGTCGGATGTCAACAGCCGGGGGGCCTATCTCTTTAATTTCCGGAGCCAGCGCTACCTCTTCCAGGTCTTGATGCTCAAAGGGCTCGGTGGGGACCTGGTAACGTTCAAGCTCAACATCAGCAGTTCCTTTCCTGTAACGCTTGCCGATCTGAAGTTGAGTGAAGAGAAGGAGAGCCGGCTGAGAAAGCTTACCACCGGTGGCGGGCTGGTAGTGGTTGTTCATCGTGAGGCTGAGGAACGGTGTCAGTTGATGGACCTGCTTATGGCTGAGACCGACACCACGGGAAAGAGTGTCATTCTTATCGGCGACGGTCTTGGCAATGGGCCGGTCAGGTTCCCGAGAATCCCTTGTCACGGCGGTTCTTATGGTGAGTGCCACGGACTCGTTCTTGCTGCGCTGGAGCATGATCCCGATGTTCTGGTGATCGAGGATGCCAGCGAACCTGAATCCTTCATTGCTGCCAGCAAAGCGGCAATGCGCGGCAAGCTGGTGCTGGCCGGCCTTGACTTCAAGGATATGGGGTCAACTCTGAGGCACCTGCTTCATTTCTGGCATAAACATTATGTGATCCCGACTTATATTCGCGGCATCGTTTCCTGCAAGCGGGTGGCGCTTCTCTGCCCCAATTGCCGTCAACAGCTACAGCTCAGTGAGGATGAATCCGCTGCGTTAGGTACTCACCTTCCGCCGGGAAGCTACTTCAGAGCGGTCGGCTGTCCCGAATGCGACCTTACCGGGTGCCGGGGGAGCCGTTACCTGCTTGACCTGATTCCTTTTGACAAAGAAGTCATTGAGGTCTTTGAGTCTGCAGCAGACGGCCGAGAGATTCTGGCGTTTCTCTCCTCCAGGGGGTATCGCGGGAGCGGTGATGACGGGGCGGAGCTGTTGCAGTCCGGTCATATTTCGCCGGAAGAATATGTTACATCAATCCTTTTGTAGTGTTACCGCAAGATGACGGAGTTCAGATATGGCACGAATAGATGCGCTTTTCAAAATGATGAAAGAACAGGGTGCGTCGGATCTGCATCTTTCAACCGGGAATCCGCCGATTTTCCGTCTGCATGGTGAGATCGAGCGGCTCAATTTCAAACCGCTGACTCATGATGAGCTAAAGGCGATCCTGTTTGAAATCCTCACCGAAAAACAGAAGGAACACTTTGCCGAAAAAAAGGATCTGGACTTTGCCTATGCCGTAGAAGGGCTGGCGCGGTTCCGTGGCAACTATATGATGCAGCATCGCGGGATTGGCGCTGTTTTCAGGATCATCCCCAGCAAGATCCTTTCTGCCGATGACCTCAAGCTGCCGGACGGCGTACGTAAAATGACCAATTTTAAAAAAGGTCTGGTATTGGTTACCGGTCCTACCGGCTCCGGAAAATCAACCACGCTGGCGGCAATGATCGACCTGATAAATGCCACGCGCAAGGAGCATATCCTCACCCTTGAAGACCCTCTGGAATTTATTCACGAGAACAAAGAATCTTTGGTTAATCAGCGTCAGATCGGGGAACACACGGAAAGCTTTACCTCGGCCCTGCGTGCTGCCCTGCGCGAAGATCCGGATATCATTCTTGTTGGTGAGATGAGGGACCTTGAGACGATCAGCCTTGCCATGTCAGCTGCCGAAACCGGTCACTTGGTGTTTGGTACTCTGCATACCAATACGGCAGCCAAGACCATCGACCGGATTATCGACGTCTTTCCCACAGACCAACAGGAGCAAGTCAGGGCAATGCTTTCTGAGTCACTGAAAGGGGTCGTCTGCCAGCAGCTTCTCAGGACCTCAGACGGCAAGGGCCGGGTAGCTGCACTTGAGATCATGCTCGGTACGCCGGCTATTGCCAATCTTATTCGCGAAGGCAAGACCTTTCAGATACCCTCCATCATCCAGACTGCCAAACGCGACGGTATGCAGTTGATGGATCAGCATCTTCTTGATCTTTTAAAGACCAAGCAGATCGGCGCTGAAGAGGCCTATCGCTGTTCAATCGACAAAAAGCAGTTCGAGCAGTACCTGCCGGCACAACCGGCTCAATAGAATGCCCTGCCGTCATGGCATCGCTACACGCAGTGCAAACGATTGGTGCTTAACAGGGTGTCTGGCAGCAGACGCCCTTTTTTTATTCGGTTGCTATTGAAACTGGCTGCTGCGCTGTTATAACTCAATCAGGGTTGAAGAAGCTGTTCATGTGGGTATTTTAAGCGGTGCTGCTTAGCTTCGCTGAAAAGCTCTAAGGGGGCATGCATGGTTTCGATTAAGCGTGGTTGCTGCAAGGTACAACTTTCTTGAGGTGACGTCATGGCGCAGATAAGCAGGTTCGCCTTTATCTTTTTATTTATCTTGATGGTGGTTGGTTTTCCGCTCGAAGCGCGGGCAGAGAAAAGGATCGGGGTCTTGCTGTTTAGTGAAGAGGCCCGCTATCATGAGGCGCTTAAGGGCATTAAGGACCAGTTGGCCAAGGCAGGGTACAAGGAGCCTAAGGTAACGTTTGTCATGGGCAACGCCGGAGGCAGCAAGGCCAAGGCGGCCGACATGGTGAAGAATTATGCAACGGGCAACATCTCGATGATGATTACCCTTGGTACCAATGCGACGATTGCCGTTGCTAAAGAGATCAAGGACGTCCCGATTGTGTTCAGCATGGTTTATGATCCGCTAGAGGCCCGCGTTGCCAAGGGATGGGAGAGTTCCGGAACCAACGTGACTGGCAGCAGTCCTAAAATCCCGATCAGCGAGCTTGTCGGCAGGTTAAAGGAGATCCGGCCGGTTAAAAGGGTGGCAGCACTATATACCCCTGGAGAGAAAAATTCCGAATCACAGCTGAAAGAGCTGCAAAGCCAGCAGCAGAAACATGGGATTAAGGTCATTCCCGTGATCATTGCCAAAAAAGAAGATGTGGCCCAGATTCTGCCGGAGGTTATTACTTCCGTGGATGCCTTGTATCTTTCCGGGAGTAGTGTGATTGGGGCAACAATACCGCCGATAGTCGAGATCGCCGCAAAGGCCGAGGTTATTTCTTTCACCCATTTAGAAGATTTGGTGAAAGAGGGGGTGCTGTTGGGCTTGTGTTCGGATCCCTACCAACTGGGGGTTCTGGCCGGGAAAAAAGCCGTTGCCGTTATGCAAGGGGCTAAGCCGTCAGCCATCCCGATAGAGGCCATTGCCAAGCCGGGAGTAATCATCAACAAAAAAACCGTTGCTGCTTCCAAGGTACATATCCCGAAAGCATTTATGCAAAAGGTAGCAAAAACATATTAATGTCTTTGTCGAGGTTCTTTTTTTGACGGCACTTAACAAGAAATTTTCTGCTGAAACCATCAGGCACAAGTTTTTTTCGACTATTGCCTTGGTACTGACTATCGGCACGATGGTCTTGTGCGCAACCATAGCAATACATGAAAGTATCGCGCAAAATGATCTTTTGATAAAGAAAGGTAAGGGCCTCGCGCAATATGTAGCGAAAATCAGTCAAGATCCACTGATAATGAAAGATGATATTCAGCTTGATTCAATAGTAAACGAAGCTAAATACGATGATGATATTCTGTATACCATCATCGTTGATGGTCAGGGTGAAATTACCACATCGCAATTCTCAAGTATCAACTATAATTCTTCGATAATAACCAAGATTAAATCAGAATTCAGAGGTTTGAATGAATTACCGGAGATAATAAAGTACATTAATGACTATAGGTCCACGATAGAAATAAGTTCACCTATTGTAACCGGTAATGAAACTATTGGTAAGGTTGTCGTCTGCGTATCTAAGCAAAATATTGTCAAAAATATCCTAAGCACCATGACGTTTATCGTCGCTTTGAATATCTTGATTGCACTGGTGCTCGCTGCAATTCTCTTTATGGTCTCACAAAGGATTATCTTCGCTCCAATCTCAGAGTTGGCCGATGCTTCGCGCCGGCTTGCCAAGGGCGATCTTGCCACCAGGTTGACGATAACCACTGTAGGCGAGATGCAGGAACTGGTCGCAACTTTCAATCAGATGGCCGAAGATATCCAAAAAACAACGGTTTCCAAAAATTATGTCAATAACATCATCAAGAGCATGACTGAGGCCTTGCTGATCCTCTCTCCGACTTACGTGGTCCAGGATGTGAATGATGCTTCCTACCGACTGCTGGGGTATGAATATGGTACCTTGGCTGGTATCGAGGCTGGGGCGTTTTTCGAAGAGGAATTGCTTGCACCGATAACGTCGGGAACGCAAGGGAGAATCGGTGCCGAAACGGTGTGCACTCGGAAAGACGGTACGACGTTACCTATTTTCCTGTCAGCATCGGCGATGCTCAATGAAGCGGGAACGATTGAGGGGATTGTCTGTAATGCCCTCGACATCTCAAAGATGAAGCAGGTCTACCAGGAACTGGAGGATACCAATAAGACTCTGAAACAGGAGGTGGCGCAACGGAAGCAGGCACAAGAGGAAGCGGCCTGGCTCAACGACGATCTGGAGCGTCAAAAAATAGCGCTGGAAGCTGCCAACCGCGAACTTGAATCATTCTGCTATTCTGTGTCTCATGACCTCAGAGCCCCGCTACGCCATATCAACGGGTTTACGACAATCCTCAGTGAAGATTATCGCGATGGTCTTGATGATATGGGCAAAGACTGCCTGGATAGGATATGCGCGGCCAGCAAGAACATGGGAACGCTCATCGATGATCTCCTGAGGTTTTCGCGGGTTTCGCGGGCTGAGTTGCAGGTTGTGGCTGTTGATCTGAGCAAGGCGGCACAGCAGATTGCCCGCATGTTTACCGAGTCGGAGCCAAACTGCCCGACTCGTATCGAAATTGAAGAAGGTCTTACTGCCACGGGGGATAGTTCCTTGTTGGATATGGTATTACAGAATCTGATCGGCAATGCCTGGAAGTATTCAGCACGGAACCCTAATGCTGTAATCTCTGTGGGAAGGTGTACAATAGACAATGAGCAGGTTTTTTTCGTCAGGGACAATGGGGTTGGTTTCGATATGAAATACCAGGATAAACTGTTTCAAGTATTTGAGCGACTGCATGGTGAGGATTTTGAAGGCACCGGTATAGGCTTGGCCACGGTGCACCGTATCATTGAGCGGCATGGCGGTAGGATTTGGGCCGATGGTGTTGTCGGCAAAGGGGCAACATTCTTTTTCACTCTTGGCGGTTCCAACTAGTTATGGACCGGGAGGATCTTATGATTACGCATTCATTCGACGCGGATGATCAGATTATTGCCCAAGGCAAGACGATTCTGCTGGTCGAGGACAACAGCAATGACGCGCTGATGACGCAACGTGCGCTGAAAAAATCAAATGTCTTGAACAAAGTCGTCTGGCTGAAGGATGGCGCTGAGGCCTTAGAATACATTTTTGAAAAATGCCTCGGCAACGGAGAGCCTTTTCCTCAGGTTATTCTCCTGGACATCCATATGCCCCGAGTCAATGGCATAGAAGTCCTGCAGAAGATTCGCTCGGATGAACGGACCTGCTGGCTGCCGGTAGTCATTTTTACCTCGTCGACAGAAGAGCGGGACCTGATCGACAGTTACCGGTTGGGGGTCAACAGCTACATCAGCAAGCCGATCGACTTCAATCACTTTGCGCCGGTTGTCTCGACCATTGGTTGTTACTGGTTGTTGATCAATCACGGCCCACCTCGTGCCACTGGTAAGTAGTTAACAAAATCGCCAATCAGAAACTGAAAACGTCAAGAGGGGTTACGGCTGATGCCGTAACCCCTCGAAATTTATGGTCGGGGCGAGAAGATTCGAACTTCCGACCCCCTGCTCCCGAAGCAGGTGCGCTACCAGGCTGCGCTACGCCCCGACGAAGCAATTTTTTAGCCGTTTCGAGGGGTTTTGTCAAGGGGAAAGTCGGTGTGGTGTGGCTCATCGATGGGCTGGCTTTTTAAGTTCCCATGGGAAATCCTGCGGCTGAACTCTTGTATAGTAGTGACGGTACTCCGCGTTTGTGGCAGTCACGAGATTTGTTGCCAGGTCAGGTCGCCAACGCGGCAATTGTAGAGCCCGAGCGATTTCCCAGGCAGGAGTTGCCGCGCCGATGAGAAGAATTGCAACGGTCAAGACGGCAAGAGCGTAGGCACGGTTTTCCATGAATGCTACAAGCACAGTTGAGGTACGTATGGCGATAACGGCCAGGAGCGGGATGGAGCATCTCATCACAAGCTCATTTGTGGGGGCGTAGTAAAAGAACGGAAGCAAAAGAAGATAAAAGAACGTCGAAGCGATCAGCCATGAGTTCCCTGAGCGGTATTTGATTTCTCCTGTCAGGATGAGAGGGACCACGGCGAGTTCCAGGCAGACAAAGAATGTGTAGTAATAGAAGAACTCTCCTGTCGGGAGTACCGACAGGATCGCCCCTCCCGAAGCTACTTGTGCTGCCTGTATCGTGAGATAATGGACAATAGGCAGGGCTATTAGTGTTGCGACTCCTGTTTCCGGCACCAGCAGGTGTTTCCAGTTGCCGTGTCTGATGTGATAGAGCAGAGAGGCTATAAACAGGAGCATTACGCCAATTGCCGTGAATGGAGACCAGAGCGGCGTAATGGTCACTAGAAAAAAAGCGATTGGCAGGAAAAAGGAATTCTTCCAGTGGCGTATGAAAAGTGATGCGGCAAGCCAGCCGGAGAGGCCATGATTGGGGACCCAGAAGAGCAGTGTCGTCATTGAGGGGTATTGAAAATATTCAGCCCAATATTCCATGTAGGTCGTTACCGCAACAGGGGCGTTCATTATCAAGCTGCCGACAATGTCCATTCCGCTGAAAAAAATGAATACCGAGATGGTCAGTAGGGCATGGGAGTTTTTGCGGCATGACGCGCAGAGATGAAGAAAAAGGAGAGTTGTGCCTAAGATAGTCCAGCCAAGCAAAAGATAGTCAGCAACTTTAAGGCCGATGATCTTGCCGAGCAACGCAGGGAAGAGATAGTAACCAAGAGGGGCCCGCAGCAGGAGCATGTTGTCGGCAGAGATAGAATAAGTAACTGGCCAGGGATAAACAACAAGGTCTCGTAGTACCGCATCACGCACCGGCCAGTCATTATTGGCATAGAAAAGGTGGCCGGCTCCTCCAAGACATGACCAGCAAGCGGCCAGCAATATGGCTGAGGCGATAACTGTGAGCGAAAGGGAGCCGTCTTTTTGGATAAACTCCTTTTTAAGCCGAGAGCAGATCAAAAGGCCTAATAAAACAGCGCATAAAATGCCAATCATCGGCTTCAGCCATCCGAGATAGAACACTGCCACCGGCAGGGCCATGTAAACAATGATCATCCGTTCAGTGAGGGTCAATTCACGCAGGTAGTACCCGAACTGTTTCATGTTATGGCCATTTGACAAACAATCAAGTAATCACCTTTCAATGGAACTAGGGATTTGTCGGGCAAATAATCTTATTTGCTCTTGGGGTCCAGTGTGCTGGTTATCTCAGCTTCAGGTACCACATACCCCAAACTGCGGGCATGCTGAAAATCGGCGAGCGCCTTATCTTTCTCTCCTGAAGCAGCTAAAGCACGTGCCCGCTTATCGTAAATGGGAGCAGATCCCGGATCTATGTCCAATGCTTTGGAAAAATCAGCTACCGCCTTCTCAAATTGGCCTAGTTGGTAATGCAGCAAGCCTCGTTCAGCCAAAGCCTCCATGTTTCCGGGGGTAAGTTGCAGCACTTTTGATAAATCTCCCAGTCTCTTACTGTTGTCCTTAAGGAGTTCGTAGATCCTGGCTCGCTGTAAATAACCGTCGACATAGTCATTTTTAATTCGGAGTGCATTGTTGCAGTCCTGCAGGGCCAGGTCATATCTTTTCAGCAACAAATACAGATCACTCCTGTTTATTAAAACGCCAACCCGTGCCGGATCAAGTTCCAATGCCTTGCTGAAATCAGCCAGCGCCCCCTGATAATCAGCACCCCGCTGGCGTAAAACGGCTCGATTGCTGAGGGCTTCAGACTTATTAGGATGAGTCTCAAGGGCTCGCTCCATATCGATAACAGCAAGGTCATACTTGCCTTGATCCATATATTCCATGGCGCGGTTTGTATAACTAAACCAGCTGGATGGATTTTTCTCGATAATATCGGTGTAAAGCGCCATGGTATTTTTATACGTTTTCCCTTGCTGCCAGGTGACAAGACCGATAAGCAACAGTATGCCGCAATAACATCCGACTTCCAGCAGCAGGGTTTCATGGCTGATGCGCCTGATAATCCGCTCCAGGGAAGCACAAAAGAGGCAGATTATCCCAACACTCGCTGCATACTGAAAATGGTCGGCCACAAATGAATACCGCATCGGGTAGACATTGAAAAAACCGAGGGCCGGGAAAAGTGTGCCGATGAAAAACAGGAGCGAGGTCAACGGACCACGGCCAATTATGCCGCGGAAGCGATATGAAACGCCCAGGACCGCAAATACCCCGACCGGAAAAAGGTACTGCGCCCATTGTCCGGCATCGATGTGCCACTTGGGGTAACTGAAAATCAAGGGATCGGGCCAGAGTAATTTACCTGCGTAGAACCAGACCGCCCGGCCGGCAATCAAGATCCTTTCCACGGTGGAGAAATTCCACTCTGCTCCGGTTGCCGAGACCAGGGTCTTCTCCAGGTGGGCAGTAAAAAGCCCCATGGCCACACCCACGACAAAAAAGGGCAAGAGTCTGGCCGTATCTTTCCTGACAATCCTGCCGTCACGCCACCAGATAAGCAAAAGGATTGCTGCAGGCAGAGTGGCCGTCACGGTCTTGCTTAACAGCGCCAAGACAAAAAAGAAAAATGCCGCAACGTAGTATCCCCTTAACTGCCACAGTGGCTGATATCCGTCAACTGTCATCTTCAGAAAGCGAAAATATGACAGTAGCGCGAGCATGTAGAAAAAAAGGGAAAGGACGTTTTTTAGCTCTGTGATCCAAGCGACTGACTCAACATGAACCGGATGTAGCGCAAAAATGGCGGCAGCCCAAAAAGCTTGCTTAACGCGGAAGTGTCGCAGGGCAGTCCAGATGAGCAGCGCATTTATGATATGGATAATGATATTTACCAGATGGTAGCCGACGGGGTTAAGCCCCCACAGGTGGTATTCGAGCCAGAAAACGGAAAAGACCATCGGGTAATACTGCGGAGTTGCACCAGGGGAAACCCAGATACTGACCAGGCCGGAAAGATGTGAGAGATAAGGATTTTCAGTTAGATAGGAATCATCGTCCCAGATAAATCCGGCATAGAATACTGAGGAGTAGGCTAGCAGTACCAGCGCGAAGATCAGAGCGCCTCCCAGCCAGCTTGAGCGGCTCAAAGGCGCCGGCTCAACGCTACTGTGGCGGTCTGAAAGTACTTCTAAAGCATTATTGCTGTTCATTCCGTTCATTTAGACCACATTCAACTCATTTCTCTCGGTCTTCGTCTGCCGCTCCCTCACGTGATACTACAGTGAATCGGTGCGGATTTGATTGTACTCGCGTCATCAGGTCTCAAGCAAGCCTTTTGCAGCGAATCTCGCCATGGCAAGAGCGACACCGCTCTTCTCATGAGTACTCAGCTTGACGCAGCTATTTGTTTTCTGTAGCATGCAGATACCTTCCTCCACTCACAACGCAAGGCTTGCCTGTTTACGGGGTCTTAGTCAGGCAGCCTTTTGCGCAGCGGAAATAACGTCCTGCAAGACTGAAAGCATCATGGGCAGAGCAGCCATCATTCTGACATACAGCATCTTTTTCCTTTCCGGATCTGCAGCCCTTATCTACGAGATCGTCTGGACCCGCTATCTGAGTCTTGTCTTTGGCGGATCCCACCTTGCGGTCACTACGGTGCTTACCGTGTTCATGACCGGCCTGGCCTTGGGCAGCTACTTTATTGGCAGAAAAATCGACAACCGGAAGCACCTGTTATCTCTCTTCGGCTACCTGGAGTTAGGCACTGGAGCATCGGCACTGCTCTTTGCCGGACTTATGAAGGTTTATCCCCAGGTATACGTTGTCCTCGCCCAGTTTGCCCCGGAGTCAACCGGCTACCTCACTTTCATCCGCGTGACCTTTGCCGTTATTGCCTTGATTGTTCCGACAACACTAATGGGAGGAACTCTGCCGGTATTGACCGGTTTCACTTCCCGGTTGATGTCGGGGGCGAGCATCCGTCTTTCGTTTCTCTATGGGTGCAACACCATTGGCGCTGTTTTTGGGGCAGCAGCTACCGGTTTCGTGATGCTCCGCAGCTTCTCCATGGGTAAGACGCTGCTGACTGCTGTGGCGATTAATCTTTTTGTCGGCATCGCTGCTATCATGCTGCAGCGGATCTTGGCGAAGCCGGCCGGCGAAGAGCTGCAACCGGACCAGGGGACCGAATTTGCCCAGGTTACTGTCGCCCCTGACAATTTACTCCCTTTCAGGCTGGTGATCTGGGGTATCGGGGTGAGCGGCTTCTGTGCCATGGGCTATGAGGTCCTGTGGAGTCGGATCTTGAGTGTTGCTGTTGGGGCCAGCGCTTACGGCTTTACTCTCTTGCTGATGGCCTTCCTCTCTGGGATAGGCCTGGGCAGCGCTGCTTATGGTATTTTCTGCCGGGTTTCCGGCAGGTGGCGCAGGGGATTCACTACTGCAGCCGATGGGGCAATAACTGCTTTCGGGTGGGTCCAGGTGGCCATAGGAGCAACAGCTCTGCTGGCAACAATGCAGTTCCGTATCCTGCCTACATACGTTGCTTTTTTACGCAGCTATATCCTTGGGGTCTTCCCTGGTGGCGACCAGTTCCAGCTTGTGCAGCTGGCAAATTTTATCCTGGTGTTCTCTATAATGTTTGTCCCGGCTTTCTTCATGGGGGTTGCCATCCCTTTGGCCGGGGGCATCCATTGCCGTTACCGGAGGACGGTCGGCTTTGCCGTCGGCGAACTGCTTTCTTTCAATACCGTCGGCGCCATTTTCGGCGCTGGCGTCAGCGGTTATCTGCTCATGTACTTGTTCGGCATCCAGCGCTCACTGCAGCTCATAATACTGCTCAACATAGGTTACGGCTGTTTGGTTATAGCGAGCATCAAATGGGGCAAAACAGCTGTTTGGTTGACAACAGTGGTTGCGCTGGCGGCCCTCATGGTGCCGGTTGCTGCCCCGGAAAGCTGGCGGCTCTGGAACCCGAAGATGTATGCCATCTATCAGTCCAACAAACCCGAAGCATACGGCAGTTCTGATGAGTTCAACGAAATGCTGGCGAACATGAACATCCGTTATTATGCAGAAGGGGCACAGTCTATAGTAAGCGCGATCCAGTCAGCGGACGTCCTCTTTTTCATCACTAACGGCCGGGTAGAGGCATCCAATACCCACCACGACATGCAGTGCCAGTATGTCTTAGGCCATCTCCCGATGTTGCTGCATAAGAATCCGCGGCGGGTTTTTGTGCTGGGCACCGGTAGTGGCATGACCTTGGGCGCGGTCTCGGTACATCCTGCTGTCGAGAAGATCACCCTGGCCGAAATCGAACCGCAAGTGCTTGGGGTTGCCAAAACATTCGGTATAGACAATCACTACATTCTTAATAAACCTGATCCCAGGCTGAAGATTGTCTTTAATGACGGTCGCAACTATCTGCTTACCACGAAAGACAAATTCGACGTGATCACGGCCGATCCGGTACACCCCTGGTTCAGTGGCGCCGGCTACCTCTACTCCACGGAATATTTCCGGTTGGCCGCGCAGCGGCTTAACCCCGGTGGAATCATCTGCCAGTGGTTGCCTTTATACGAATTAACCGACGAGAATCTAAAATCCGTTGTCCGGACAATCCGGGAAAACTTTGCCTACACTATGATCTGGGTTACCCACTATGATGCAGAGATCATCGCCAGCAACTCCCCGCTGCTCATCAATGAGCAGGAGCTGGAGCAGCGGATTTCAGCTTGGCAGGTTTTGGGCGACATGCGACAGATAAAGATGGGGAGCGCCGAGGATTTCCTCAGCTACTTCGTGATGGGAACAGAGGGGACAAGGGCTTACAGTCGTGGCGGAAGAATCAATACCGATGATAACCTCTATCTGGAATTTTCTGCGCCGCGCAGCATAGGGATGGAATATCTCAGGGCTGCCAATCTGGCGGAAATTCTTAGGAACAGGGAAAGCGTTCTTCCTTATCTGAGCAAGCCGCAGGATGAGGCAGGTCGGGTTCGGCAGCAGGCCAAATGGGGTGGCATCTACCGTGCGGCACTGTTGGAAGACAGGGCCCATGTTCTGGATGTTGAAGGCAAGTCCATGACCTATGAGTTTGCCGAGATTGCCTCTGAGCTGGAGAACCGTTACCCGCGTTATGCGCCGTGGCGGTATACCAAGGAGGAGTCGGGGAGCATCAGAGGTGGTGACCCCAGAATCCTGAAGGAACAGGAACTGACCCTGCTGGATGAAAAGGGGGCCTTGGTAAAGGCCGAGTTTTTGGCAGTCATTGTCCGCAAAAACAGCAAGTCTGCGCGGCTCTTTTTCGTTGACGACAACACGCAAACTGTCTTTGCGAAACTCAGAGTAAGGGGGGCCTCAAGAGATGCTTACATTGACAGTCTCACCTCAGACATCATGAAGGGGGTACATGAAATCTATGGGGACGAGCTGGCAAAAGCCGCAGCAACCGGTCAGACAGCCCCTTCCATGTTTACGGTGTTCCCAAGGTTCAAGACAATGATCGAAGCCAGAATAGACCAGGAGTGAGCGCCGGAAGAAGGACAAAAACATTGTCTTCAAATTGGGTAAGTGGTAATGATTGTTGCTGAGACTGAGAGATACCGAACATGGTGAATCATGATCTGAGGGATTTCCTGTGTCGCCTTGAAGAACTCGGCGAAATACATCAGGTGCCGGTTGAGGTTGATCCTGTTTTTGAGATGTCCGCCATCTGCAGCAAGGTTTGCAAGCTTGGTGTAGCAGGAAAGGCGCTGCTCTTTGAAAAGGTTAAAGGGTCCAGTTTTCGGGCTGCCGCCAATCTTTTCGGGTCGGAGAAACGGCTGGCCGCTGCCTTGAATCTCGAAAAACTGGCTGACCTGTCTGGCATCATGACCGAGTTCCTTAATGGTCTGGCAGGCGCGAGCTCAAAAGAGAAACTCAGCTCCCTTGCCAAAGGGGGTTCAGCAAGCCGATTGAGGCCAGTGACTCAAGCAACTGCTCCCTGTCAGGAGCTAAGGATCGACCCCCCGGATTTGTCCGGACTGCCGATTCCAAAAAGCTGGCCGGAAGATGGTATACCCGCTCATGATGGCCGTTACCTAACACTGCCGGTGGTTGTCACGGCCGGACCCTCTGGCGATCATGCTCTGAACTGCGGGATGTATCGTGCTGCAGTGCTTGGACCTGACAGACTTGCAATTCACTGGACTGCCACGAGCGGCGGATCCTTTCATGCAGCGGCATGGCGCGAAGTTGGCAGGCCGATGCCTGTTGCCATTGCTGTTGGCGGTCCGCCTGCCCTGACATTCGCTGCCATGTTGCCTCTTCCGCCGGAACTGGATGAGTACACCTTTGCCGGGCTACTCCAGGGAGCGCCGATTACTGCGGTCCGCTGTCTTACCAGCAGTCTGCTTGTCCCTGCCGGTGCCGAACTGGTTATCGAAGGGGTGATCGAGCCGGGAGAGACGGTAGAAGACGGCGCGTTCGGCAACCATACCGGGTATTATCACCCTTCCGGGCTTTCTCCTCTGGTACGGGTCACCGCAATAACCCACCGCCGTGGTATGATTTATCCGTTTACTGTGGTCGGTCCGCCCCCCATGGAGGACTGCTGGCTTGCCGAGGCAGCCTGTCGGTTGCTGTTGCCATTGCTGCAGGTGGACATCCCGGCGGTGAAAGATGTCTACCAACCTGGTGCAGGGATATTTCACGGGGCCACGATCGTAGCGGTTGACGTGACTGGTGCCGGCGGCAGGACTAAGCTGCTGGAGCTGTTCCGGGAGAAGAACTGGCTTGCCGGGTCACGGCTCCTGATCTTCGTCGATGCGGATCAGGACCCATCCGATGTTGCTGGAGTCTACTGGCGGGTATTGAACAACGTGGAATGGCAGCGAGACCTGGTCATTAATGGCCCGCATTTGGCGATTGACGCGACCCGCAAGCCTGGTGATCAGAGAGTGGCAGTTACAATTGACCCGGAGACCGAGTGTTTGATCGAGAAGCGGTGGCGGGAGTATGGATTCAATGATGGCAGATGAGACAACCCGAGGGTTATTCGCTCGGATAAAAATTTTCCTGGAGATGATCAAGTTCTCCCATACTATCTTTGCCTTGCCGTTTGCCCTTACCGGGGCGCTCCTGGCAGGCCGTGGGATTCCATCATCAATCCAGCTGTTCTGGATAATTATGGCCATGGTCGGGGCAAGGACTGCTGCCATGGGGCTTAATCGGCTGATCGATGCCGAGATTGATGCCAGAAACCCGCGTACTGCCGGTCGCGCCATACCTGCCGGTCTTCTGGGTAAAGGTACGGTGGTGTTATTTGTAATAGTTTCCGTGATGCTTTTGTTTTATGCCGCTGCGATGCTTAATCCTCTTTGTTTGCAACTTGCACCGGTCGCGCTGTTTTTTCTGGTGCTCTACTCTTATTGCAAACGCTTTACCTCACTGGCCCATGTTGTTCTCGGGCTGTGCCTTGGTGCGGCTCCGGTAGGGGCGTGGGTTGCCATCAAGGGCACGATTGAACTGCCGGCGGTTCTGCTTGGCTTAGCCGTGCTTTTCTGGGTTGCGGGCTTCGACATTCTCTATGCATTGCAGGATCTTGAATTTGACCGCTCGGCCGGCCTTCATTCCATTCCGGTTACTTTGGGAGTTAAGGGTTCGCTTTATCTGGCGCGGTTCCTGTCGTTGGCAATGATAGCACTCCTCGCCTGGCTCCATGTTGTGCTGCAATTGGGGGGATTCTTCCTCTTGGGGATGGTGCTGTCGGCGCTGCTGCTGGCCTATGAACACTGGCTGCTCAGGAAGGGCGATCTTGAAAAGCTCGACATGGCCTTTTTTACCATGAACGGCTACATCAGCATCATTGTATTTGTTGCCACACTCTGTGAAATAATGGTGCATAAGGTGGGAGCATGAACGGAAGGCATATCGCTGTCGCAATTACCGGGGCATCGGGTTCCATATACGGGTTGCGCCTTGTCCAGGAACTGCTCGCAGCAGGATGCTGTTTGAGTGTTCTGGTAAGCAGGGCAGGATTTGCCGTTCTCAAGGAGGAGCACCATCTGGACTGGTCCGGTGAGGCCGATCTGGTGAACGTAAGGCTCAGAAGGCATTTTAATGTCGAAGCGGAACAGCTCCGTTATTATGCTGATAGTGATTTCCATTCACCTCTTGCCAGCGGGTCTTCCACAGCAAGTGCCATGGTTGTCGTGCCGGCGTCAATGGGGACTGTTGCCCGCATAGCTGCAGGAGTTTCGGGGAATCTGCTGGAGCGGGCTGCAGACGTCATGCTCAAGGAAAAGCGACCGCTGCTCATGGTCCCCCGTGAAACGCCACTTTCCGCAATACACCTGGAGAATATGTTGAAGCTTGCTAGACTCGGGGTTAGTATCATCCCTGCTATGCCCGGGTTTTACGGCAAACCACAGACCGTTGACGATCTGGTGAATTTTGTTGTGGGTAAGGTGCTGGACGCTTTGGCTGTTGAACATGCGCTTTACCAGAGATGGGGCGAGAATTGAGCCGGTTTAAAACAATTGCGACAAAAGTCACCAACGGTGAGCGGATCACCGATGATGATGCCCTTTTCCTCTTTGAATGCCGGGATCTGCTGGCGGTAGGTGAACTGGCCGCATTTGCCAATCACCGGATTAACGGCAAGCGCGTCTTCTTCAATGTCAATCGCCACATCAATCACACCAATATCTGTGTCAATCGCTGTAAGTTCTGTGCCTTTTCCAAGACCGCCGATGAGCCGGGCGCGTATTGCTACGATCTGGAAGAGATTCGTAACCGGGCTATTGAGGCGGCAGAACAGGGGGCGACCGAGATTCATATCGTCGGCGGTCTCCACCCTGACTTGCCATTCGATTTTTACCTGGAGATGCTCAGGACCGTTAGGCAGGTATCGGAAACCCTTCATGTCAAGGCGTTTACCGCGGTCGAAATCGATTACCTGGCGAAGATTGCCGGGCTGTCGCTTGCCGAGACTCTGGGTGAGCTGAAACTCGCCGGACTGGGTTCTCTTCCCGGTGGTGGGGCGGAGATTCTGCGGCAAGAGATCCGGGACCAGCTCTGCCCAGAGAAGATTTCCGGTGAGCGGTGGCTCGAAATCATGAAAGACGTTCACCTGTCAGGGCTCAAATCCAATGCAACCATGCTTTACGGGCATGTGGAATCGTACTCGGATCGGGTAGACCATATGCGGCGCCTAAGAATGTTACAGGATGAAACCGGAGGGTTTCAGGTCTTTATTCCCTTGGCGTTTCAAAAAGAGAACAACCCGCTCGGTCACCTGAAGAACCCGATGAGCGGCGGCGTGGATGACCTCATGACCCTGGCGATTGCCCGCCTCTACCTCGACAACTTTGCCAATATCAAGGCTTACTGGGTGATGCTTGGCGAGAAGATTGCCCAGACTTCCCTCTGTTTTGGCGTGAATGACCTGGACGGCACCGTGGTCGAGGAAAAGATAGGTCACGACGCCGGGGCTGGTTCGCCCCAGTTGATGACGAAAGACGACATTGTCAGCCTTATCAGCAAAGCAGGACGCTGCCCTGTCGAACGCGACACGCTGTACAACGTAATCAGGGCTTATTGACACAACAACAGGCGCGAAGGGGGCTGTGCACACAGCATTCAACTACCATGACAGCATCAATATTATTCGTATTTCTCGCTGCGTCTATTGCCCTGACCTTTGCACCCGGTCCGGACAATCTGTTTGTGGTAACGCAGGGGATAGCCCGTGGCAGAAGAGCGGCAATCCTCACCGCCTTGGGTATGTGCAGCGGCATTACGGTGCATACTGTTGCTGCGGCAGCTGGAATATCGGCGCTGTTCTACTCGTCTGCTCTGGCTTTTCAGGTGGTGAAATTCGCCGGAGCTGGTTACCTCATCTACCTGGCATGGCAGGCTGTTCGTGAGCGCAGTTCTTTGGGGCTTGCCGCATCACTAGGTCTGTCGGGGGCTGCTCTCTTTCGGCGCGGCTTTGTCATGAATGTCCTGAATCCCAAGGTGGCGCTTTTCTTTCTGGCATTCCTGCCGCAGTTCACCAATCGCGAGGCGGGCAACATCCCGCTGCAGATGGCGGTCCTTGGGCTGGTTTTCATGGCTCAAGCCCTGGTAATCTTTACCGGTATTGGTTTTTTCTCCGGCATTGTCGGGAATTGGATTTTGCGGCGGCCTAGGGCGGGCCGCTGGTTTTCGTGGCTGTCAGCGGCGATTTTTGCTTCCCTGGGGGTCAGGCTTGCTTTGGCACAAAGGTAACCGATGAATTCCATTGAAACAATAATTTGTAACGTTGAGCAGGGCAAACCTCTGCAGCGGAGTGACGCCTTGCAATTACTGGTTGACGCCGACCTGTTGCAACTCGGCAAGCTGGCAGATGCAATCCGTCGTCAGGTCCACCCTGATAAGCTGGTTACTTTTGTGGTGGACAGGAACGTAAATTATACCAACATCTGCGAATCCAAATGCCGTTTTTGCGCCTTTTATCGGGACCAGGATTCCCCGGACGCTTTTTTACTGGCAGAAGAGGAAATCTTCAGCAAGATCGCAGAGCTGGTGGCTGTTGGCGGTACTCAGCTGCTGATGCAGGGCGGACTTCATCCTTCGCTTGGCGTTGCATGGTTTGAGCGGTTGTTCCGGGAGATTAAGGCAAGATTTCCGCAAGTTCAGAATCATTCGCTGTCACCGGCCGAGATTACCCAGATTGCCCAGGTCTCTAAACTCTCCATACCGGAAACTCTGCTTCGTTTAAAAGCTGCGGGATTGGACTCGGTTCCCGGGGGTGGCGCAGAGATTCTTGTTGATCGCGTGCGCCAGGAGATATCGCCGAAAAAGATCGGCTGGGAAGGCTGGTCCAGCGTAATGCGCGAAGCTGCTCTGTTAGGGATGCCAACCACCGCGACCATGATGTTCGGCAGTACCGAGGGGCCGGAAGATGTCGTGGAACATATTTTCCGGGTGCGCGAGCTGCAGGCGGCCGGCGGCAGTTTTACCGCATTCATCCCCTGGACTTACCAGCCCGGAAATACCGAACTGGGGGGCAAGACGGCAACCGGCATCGACTACCTCAAGGTGCTTGCCTTGTCGCGGATTGTGCTGGACAATGTCCCCAATATTCAGGCCAGTTGGGTGACCCAAGGGGCGAGGATGGCCCAGGTGGCTCTCTTCTTCGGGGCCAATGATCTTGGCGGAACCATGCTCGAAGAAAATGTCGTGGCTGCTGCCGGGTGCCGATTCAGGATGAGCATGACGGAAATGATCGAGCTGATCCATGGCGCCGGTTTCCGCGCGGCCCAACGCACCACCTTGTACGATATTGTGAAGGAGTTTTGATGGGATTTGAATTCATTGCCAATATCTCTCAGCTGGAACTCGCTGCTAAGCTTCTCGAAAGAGAGCCGTTATTGGCATGCGACTTAGAGGCTGACTCAATGCATCATTATAAGGAGAAGGTTTGCCTGGTGCAGATATCTTCTCCTGGTGCCTCATATATTATCGACCCGCTGGCTTGCCAGGACCTGTCGATTTTGGCGCCGATCTTTGCCAACCCACGCATCTGCAAGATCTTTCATGGGGCTGACTACGATGTGCGTTCTCTGCACCGCGACTTCGGTATCGAGATCCATAATCTGTTCGACACCATGATTGCCTGCCAGTTTCTGGGTGAAGCAGAGTTTGGACTTGCTGCGGTACTGAGGAAACGGTTCGGAGTGGAGTTGGACAAGAGGTTTCAGCAGGCAGACTGGAGCCGTCGGCCGATTTCCGGAGAGATGCTGGACTATGCGGTAAAAGATACCACCTTGCTTATTCCGCTTTACGAGCAGCTGAAAGAGGAGCTGGGCAGCAAGGGTCGTTTTGCATGGGTACAAGAAGAGTGTGAGCTTCTTTCACGGGTACGGAGTGCTGAGCGTCGCGACGAACCTCTTTTCCTCAGGTTTAAAGGTGCTTCAAAGCTGTCGCCGCCAACATTGGCTGTTTTGGAGAGTCTACTTAAATTCAGGGAAACCGAGGCAGAGCGTCGTGATGTTCCGCCATTCAAGGTTCTTGGTAATGAAGTCCTGAGAGTGCTGGCTGAACGCAAGCCGTCAACCTTGGGAGAGCTGGATGGCATCACCGGGTTGTCGCCGCGGTTGCTGCAACGTTATGGCGTGTCCCTGCTGACGGTGATCAAGGAGGGGGTGGCTACGCCACCAGGGCAATATCCCGAATTTCCCCATTCTCCGAGGAAAAAAAGAACTCCGGCAAACGAGGCAAGACTCAAGCTTCTCAAGGCCTGGCGGGAGAGTAAATCTGACAAGACTGGGCTGGCGCCGGGACTTATCGCAAATAATGCCCTGCTGGAGACTCTGGCAGACCAAAATCCGGGCAGCGAAAACAGTTGGGTGCTTGAGAATCTGAAGCAGTGGCAGTTTAGTGCCTTTGGCGCCGAGCTTGCCACTCTTCTTGCGAGCTGATTAACTCATTTTTTCTCGGCGAGTTCCCCGAAAAGGTCATCAAAGTCGTTTCCGGCAAGTTGCTGTTTTTCCAGCCCGGATGTAACATCTTTATCTTTCGGCGCTGTTGCCGGCTCACTTGTCGCTAGAAAACTGTCGAGATCCAACTCTCCGATCGGGTTTGATACCGGCGCTGAAACCTCTTCCTTGAAGGCTGACTCATCCAGATCTCCAAACGGATCAAACGGGAAGTCTGATGTTGTCTGCGCATTGCCTTGCTCTGTTGGCGCGGAAGAGAAGGCTGGAACCTCCGGTTCCTCAAACGAGAACTCACCGAAAACAGCATCGGCATCATCAATCGCTGACGCCATATCAGGCGACTGCAGATTGGTGGCGGCATCCAGCAGGGTGCTTTCACTCCCTTGATTATCGCCAATATCCAACGAAAATTCCCCGAAAACATTATCATTGTCTGCTTGCGGCGCTAAATGGCCCAGTGCTTCCTGGGTGATTCCAGCATCATTGGGAGCCATAACCGCATCTTGGCTGTCTGGAGTCTCGAAGGCGAATTCTCCGAAAATATTATCAGCAGCTTCCGCCTCAATCTGCAGATCGCCTGATCCGGTGCTGATTTCTACATCTGATGGCGATGTGGCGGCAACCTGAGTGTCGGGCAGATCAAATGAGAATTCTGCTACAGGGCTTTGTTCAGGTGGCTCGGCTTGAGGAGAGGTTGCTGACAAGAGATCGTCTTCAAAGGAAAAGGGGTCAGCTGCGGCCGGAGTAGCAGGCTTTGCTTCTTCGCCAAAGTCCAGGTCAAAGTCGCCAGTGCTCGCATCTTCCTTGGTTGCCACTGGTCCTGGGGACGGCATATCCCATTGAAAAGTTTCATCACCAGTACTGTCATGAGTCGTTGCGGTGACGTTATAGTCATCGGATGCTACCTGAGCAACTGTTGCCATGGTTGCTCCGGCTGGCAGGATGAGCGCTCTTAAGCCTAAAGATTCTTTGAAGGCGGTGAGAGAGTTCCCGCATTTTTTGCAGCTATCCAGATGTTCGAAACTGTTGTATCCGCATTTAGGGCACTTCATGTTCACTCCTTTGCGGCAGGAACACTGCTTCCAAAGCTTTAGTTCGTGAGGATTGCGCGTCGTTACCCTACTCTTCGGCAAATTGTCGCAAAGCTTTATCACTAGTTGCTAGCGTAAATCTCCCCAGAGAAACTGTAGTATTGACAGCATTGCCAGACTGGCCGTTTCCGTCCTCAGGATTCGTGGCCCCAAAGATACCGGAAAGAAGCCGGTTGTCCGGGCCAGGGAAATCTCAGCCTCGGAAAACCCTCCTTCAGGGCCTACCAGTATGGCCACGCTGGTGGGCGGATCAATCCCTTCAAGTGTCTCATGGAGGTGATTTTTTTGCTCGCGTTCATACAGAAAAAGCTTAACAGGCTGAGTGGCATTGCGCAATGCCGCACCAAGATCTTCAACTAGGGTAATAGTCGGAACGGTGGTTCGCTCGGACTGCCTGGCCGCTTCCGCAGCAATTTTGCCCCAGCGACAGATTCGCGTGTCAATCTGGTTTTGCGGGATCTTGACAACGGAACGTGCTGCAGGAAAGGCTATGACGTTGTGTACTCCCAATTCCGTGGCTTTTTGGATGATTAACTCGAATTTGTCGCCTTTGGGGAGTCCTTGAATCAAGGTGAAAAAAGGCAGCTCGGAGGCTCTGTGAGCGGTGCTGTGCTGTGCTGTGATTTGCAGTGAAAGGCTTCGATTATCTATTTGGAGAATGGTGGCGGTAAACTCCATTCCCTGTCCGTCACAAAGTGCGACCCTGTTACCCGGCTGGAGGCGAAGGACCTTAGCCATGTGCCGATACAGATCGCCTTCAATAATCACCGATTCGCCTGAAATTAAATTAGCTGGGACAAGAAATCTTCGCATTTAATGATTCCGGCGGAATACGATGCAACTCCATTCTTCCTGGCGTTTTGTCTCAAGGTGAGAAAGTCCGCATTTGACATAAGCTGTCAATACTCCATCTTCTCTCTCATTGAGAATGCCGGAAAGCACGATCAGTCCGCCCGGCATAATATGTGATGAGAGTTCTGGAGCCATTTTTATCAGGTCTTCAGCGAGGATGTTGGCCAGAACTATGGCAAATTCGCCTTTAACCTGGTTCAGTGGGGTGGTTGATATCTCAAGTTCATTGATGACCGCATTGATGTGCAGATTATCTTGCGCCACCTGCACAGCCTCCGGATCAATATCGATAGCCACGATCAGGCCAGCGCCGAGTTTTCGCGCTGCAATGGACAGCACGCCAGAACCGGTACCAACGTCAAGAACTGTCGGCGGGGTGATCGGCAGGGGGGTGTCAAAGGGAGGGCGGCACTCAAGAATGTTTTCTACGGCCTCAATGCATAAGCGGGTTGTTGCGTGGGTGCCGGTGCCGAAGGCCATCCCTGGATCGATCTCGATTACGATCCGGTCTTTATCTCGCTCCAGCTCTTCCCAGGAAGGTTTTAAAATGAGTCGACGTCCGATGGGACTGGGATGAAAGTGCTGCTTCCAACTGGTCGCCCAATCCTCCTGGTGGACCGGTTTGACGAGTGGAGGGGTCTGAATGAAATCCGGGTGACCTGAGCAGAGATTCGTTACAAAACGCGATGCCTGCTCAATCTTTTGATCAAGTTCCTGATTTTGGGAGAAATATGCACGAACTGTTATTGATGTTGGTTCTGCGATGGTGTCCAGAGAAAATGTATCAAGCGTCTGGTTGTCTATGCAGACTCCGTTGCCGGACAGCTCGAATAGCTGCTCTGAAAGCTGGTCGACTAGTTCTGCAGGGACTTGAAAGGCAACTTCCACCCAACCATCTGTCATGAAATGGTTTCTCCTTGTCTGTAAAGATGGTCTGGCTGGGAGCTAACCTAGCAGAACGCAACAGTATTGGTCAATGAAAATCCCTTGACAAAGCACGGCTTGCAGTGTAATTCATTAAAATATCTTTTTTAACTGCCGGGGTGTTTTGGTGGATACTGAGTCACTGAAGACTGCGATTTGCCGCAGCGTTGAGTTGCGCAGAAACGACTTTACCGCAATATCCCATGATCTTTATCTCCACCCGGAGACGGCATTGCAGGAGCAGCGTTCTTCCGAGGTATTATGCCGGTTTCTGGAGCGCGAAGGTTTTCAGGTCAAACGGGGCTTGGCTGAGATGGAAACCGCATTCACGGCTACTTACGGGAATGCCGGGCCCGCCATCGCAATCCTGGCGGAAATGGATGCGCTGCCGGAACTAGGCCATGCCTGTGGCCACAATATAATCGCGGCTGCGGCATTAGGAGCTGCTGCTGTGTTACGCGAGGTGCTGCCGGAAGATGCTGTCCGGTTAACGGTAATGGGAACTCCGGCAGAAGAACAGGGGATCGGGAAGATCGAGCTGATCAAGGCCGGTTTCTTCGACAGTATCGAATTCGCCATGATGGTGCATCCTTCATCGCGGCGCTATGTGACAAAGGCATATCTGGGGCTCGCTCGTCTGCGCTTTGTTTTTCACGGTCGACCGGCACATGCCTCTGCCTATCCTGAAGAAGGGATCAACGCTTTGGATGGGGTAATACAGACCTTCAATGCGATAAATGCCCTCAGGCAGCAAGTTCCGCAAGATGTCAGGATTCACGGCATCATTACCGACGGAGGAGCGGCGCCAAACATCATACCGGCCCGCGCTTCCTGTAGTTTCTATGTGCGGGCCGCCGAGCTGGACCGTGTTCACGCTATGGTGCAGCGGGTGATCGCCTGTGCCCAGGGGGCAGCAACGGCCACCGGCAGCAGGCTTGAGGTTGAGGAAGATCCGAGAATAATGGCGCCGTTCAGGATCAACCAGGCTTATGCCGATCTTTATGCGAAGCAACTGGAACTTCTGGGCTTGGCGGAGGATGTCGTTGCTGTTGATCGTAACTGCGGCTCTTCTGATATCGGTAATGTTTCCCAGATTGTGCCGACCATTCATCCCCACGTACCGATCGGTTCTGGAATAAACATCCACAGCAGCTCTTTTGCCGAGGCTACTGTCTCTTTGCAGGGAGATCAGGCTGTCCTTGAAGGTGCCTGTGCCCTTGCAATGACTGCCGCTGATCTGGTCTGCGACCCGGCATACCGCAGGCGG
This sequence comes from Geoanaerobacter pelophilus, assembly GCF_018476885.1. Classification (NCBI taxonomy): domain Bacteria; kingdom Pseudomonadati; phylum Thermodesulfobacteriota; class Desulfuromonadia; order Geobacterales; family Geobacteraceae; genus Geoanaerobacter; species Geoanaerobacter pelophilus. The sequence continues at coordinate 105,814 of NZ_JAHCVJ010000004.1, read as the reverse complement.
ATTGCAGAAGAGTTCACAAAGAATTGACAAAAAATTTGCTGAAAATACAAATCATGATATTGTTAATGAGACATGCTAATGATTAAACATTTAAACGAAGATGCTGTTCAGCATCTTTACCTGCTTTCTGATTCAACCGGTGAGACGGTTGAGAGGGTTGTCCGTGCCGCTCTTTCCCAGTTTCAGGGAGGGAATTCCCGGCTGCATCGCTTGAGCGGTTTAAGAAGCCGTGCTGATATCGATGATGCCTTGGCAGGGCCTAAGGGAACTCCCGGCCTGATAATTTATACCTTAGTCAACCCTGACCTTGCCGAATACCTGCGCAACGAGGTGGAGCATTACGGGCTGGATGCCATCGACTTGATAAGCCCTTTGCTATATAAGCTTTCCGACCTGCTTGGCAGAGCGCCGCGGGAAGAGCCGGGGCTTTTGCATCAGGTTGATACCGAGTATTTCAAGCGGGTAGAGGCGGTGAATTTTACGGTCAAACAGGATGACGGGCAGGAGCTTCGTCATCTCTATCGCGCCGACATGGTGCTGGTAGGGGTTTCAAGAACGTCCAAGACGCCGCTCTCTATTTATCTTGCGCATAAGGGGTATAAGGTTGCCAATGTGCCACTGGTAAAAGGGATTGAGCCGCCGCGCGAGCTGTTTGAAATCGACCAGAAAAAGGTGGTTGGCCTGCTGATCGATGCCAGGCGACTGGTTGAGTTGCGTTCGGCACGTTTGCGTAATTTGCGGCAGAATCCCAGAGGAAGTTATGCCGATTTTGAAGTTGTTGAGGATGAGCTGGAATGGTGCAGGCGTATTTATCGCAATAATTCGCAGTGGCAGGTTATTGATGTAACCAATAAGTCCGTAGAGGAATCGGCTGCAGAAATTCTGCGGCGGGTGAATGACGGCGTCGCTGCTTGACGATTACTGCGGGTTGCTTTGGCTATGTTTGACAATATCACATTGACGAGAGGTACTAACATGAGAATTTTAGTGGTTGAAGATGAAAAAAAGGTTTCCAGCTTTATAAAGCGCGGCTTGGAAGAGGAAAAGTACGAAGTGGATACCGCTTTTGACGGGGAAGAAGGTCTTAAGATGGCGCTTGACAGGCCCTATGAAGTGGTAATTCTCGACTGGATGCTTCCGAAACAGGACGGTCTTTCCGTTCTCAAGGAACTCCGAGCCCAGAAAAGATCTACTCCTGTTCTCATGCTGACTGCCAAGGATACGGTAGAGGATATCGTTGCTGGACTAGATTCCGGCTCTGACGACTACCTGACAAAACCGTTTGCATTTGCCGAGCTGCTCGCCAGGGTAAGAGCACTGCTCCGCCGCAGTGAAATGGATCGGGGCGCAGAACTCCGGTTTGCGGACCTGAGGATAGATCCGGTGACGCACAAGGTTTGGCGTGGCGACAAAGAGATTGACCTTACTGCCAAAGAATATGCACTTCTCGAATATTTCATGCGCAATCCGAACCAGGTGCTGACCCGTACCATGATTGCCGATCATGTCTGGGACTATACCTTTGACAGCTTTACCAACATTATTGATGTGTATGTGAATTACTTACGGAAGAAAATTGATCGAGAAGCAGACAAAAAGCTGATCCATACAGTGCGGGGGGTCGGTTACATCCTGAAAGAGGAGGATTGATTGCAGCTTCATCGCTCAATCCGCTTCTCTCTGACACTCTGGTACGCGCTCACCCTGGCTGTAATAATGCTGGTGTTCAGCGGTTTTGTCTATCTGACAATCAGGGCAGATATCTACAAGCAGATCGATCGTGAGTTGAATAAAGTCGCTGAAGCCTTGGCCAGCCCTACGATGGAGCCTTTCCGACGATCGGCTCCTTCAGTATTTGACCAGGTGCTGGAGGATTTTTTCGGACCCAAGATAGCCGGAATGTATGTGCAGCTGCTGGAGGCTGACGGCACGGTAGCCACGACCTCAAAAAACCTCAACAATCAGCGGTTTATGTTGTCGCGCAGCACCTATCGGAAGGCTGCTGCAGGCGAGATAGTTCATGAGACCGGGCAGGTAAGCGGGTTGCCTGACATGCGAATCGTTACCATCCCGGTATTCAATGATCAAAAGCTGGTGCGGGTCGTTCAAGTTGGCGCTCCTTTTGGTGACGAGCTCGATACCCTGAACAAACTCCTGGTGATTTTCGGCATTTCCATTCCCCTTGGCATTCTGATGCTGAGCGGCGGGGGGTGGTTTCTCGCGGGTCAGGCCCTGCGGCCAGTTGACCTGTTGACACGCACCGCCCAGAGGATTACAGCAGAAAACCTCAGTCAACGTCTCGAAGTTCTCAATCCCAATGATGAAATCGGTCGCCTGGCCGAGACATTCAATTCGACGCTCGCCCGACTTGAGGCCTCATTTGTAAGAACCAGGCGCTTTTTCGTCGATATCTCCCATGAACTTCGCACCCCTCTGACAATCATTCGCGGTGAGACCGAAGTCGGCCTTAAATGGGCCAAGGAACCTGAAGATTTCAAAGAAATCTTGCAGAGCAATCTCGATGAGGTCAAGCGGATGTCCGACATTGTCGAGTCTCTTCTTGACCTGTCACGCGCCGAGGAAGGCGGAGTTCATCTGGAACTCCAGGAAATAGAGCTTAGCGAGTTCCTGCTAGGGCTGATTCACGACCTGGAGCAGCAGCGTCGTCATAACGAGCAGGAAAGCAGAATTTCTCTCGAAAGTTACGGCACCGCCTGGATTATGGGTGACATGAGGAGGCTCCGCCAAGTCTTTCTTAACATCTTGAATAACGCCCTTTATTTTTCGGCAGAGGACAGCCCCGTCCGGATCGAACTCAAAGTCGAGGCTTCTCGTGCCAGGGTATCTGTGATTGATCGTGGTGTCGGCATACCTGCCGAGGACCTTGAACATGTTTTCGAGCGTTTCTACCGCGTAGACAAGTCCCGCAACAGGCGCGACGGTGGGGCCGGCCTGGGTCTATCACTTGTGAAGTCTCTTACCGAGGCTCACGGCGGCAAAGTATATGTCGAGAGCTCCGTCGGCCTCGGGAGTGTCTTCATTGTAGATCTCCCTGCAATCCCGGCACCTTCTGCCGAAGCTTTCATCCCTTCATAAAATTTCTGACTATTGACAACCGGCTTAGCCATAATTAGATTAATGTCCAATTCAGCTTCCGGAGGTAGATATGTCACGACTATTCTTCGCAATGGTAACTTTGTCCCTTGCAGCTGCCTTGACAGTAGTTTTGCCTGTGCCCAATGCGACGGCAAAATTCACCAATCCTGATTTTGTTGAATTAGCCAAGCGGTTGACGCCATCGGTAGTTAATATCAGCACCGCAAAATCCGTTGCTGCTCAGCGTCGCCTGGGCAGACCTTTCAGCAGCCCCTTTGGTTCCAGCCCGTTCGACGATTTCTTCGACCGGTTTTTTGATGAGGCCCCCCAACGCCAGCAAAAGCAAAGGAGTCTCGGCTCCGGTTTTATAATTAGCAAAGATGGTCTCATTCTGACCAACAACCATGTCGTTGATGGCGCCGATGAAATCAAGGTAAAGCTCAACAATGGCAAGGAATACAAGGCCGAGATCAAGGGGCGTGACCAGAAACTCGACCTTGCATTGATAAAGATCAGCGCGGAAAAAGATCTTCCTTCGGCAGAACTTGGCGAGAGCGACTCTATTGAAATTGGGGAGTGGGTGATGGCGATCGGCAACCCCTTTGGCCTTTCCGAGACCGTCACTGTCGGCATCGTCAGCGCAAAGGGGCGGGTGATCGGCAGTGGTCCGTATGATGACTTCATCCAGACCGACGCCTCAATTAACCCTGGCAACTCGGGTGGACCGCTGTTCAACGCCAGAGGTGAGGTTGTTGGTATCAACACTGCAATTATTGCCGGAGGTCAAGGCATCGGGTTTGCCATACCGGTAAACATGGCTAAAGCAATCCTGCCGCAGCTTAAGGATAAAGGTGCAGTAACACGAGGGTGGCTTGGGGTTCAGACTCAAGGAGTTACTCCGGAAATCGCCAAGTCTTATGGGCTGACCGGAGAAAAGGGGGCCCTGGTTGCCGATATTATCAAGGACACCCCGGCAGAGAAGGCAGGATTGAAGAGTGGCGACATCATTACGGAGTTTGACGGTAAGCCGGTTCGTGATCCGAACGATCTTTCCCGGACTGTGGCAGCTACCCCACCGGGGAAAACGGTTTCGCTGAAACTTTTCCGCGATGGCAGTGAGCAGTCGGTAGCGGTTACTCTGGAGCGCAGAAAGGATGATGGCAGCGATACTGCAGCCTCCGGCGCGGTAGCACAAGACAAGCTCGGGCTTTCAGTACAGGAGCTGACGAGAGATCTTGCCAATTCTCTGAGGCTTAAAGACGCAAAGGGGGTTGTTGTCTCTGATGTCAAGCCTGGAGGCATTGCTGATGAAGCAGGTATAATGCGCGGTGACATTCTGCTGGAGATAAACGATGCAAAAATTCACACTGTTCAGGATTATGAGAAAACTGTCAAACAGCCGTCTAAGGGGGGCTATCTCCGCTTTCGCATCCGGCGCGGTGACACGGCGCTAATAATCGCGATGAAAATCGATCAGTAAATCCCGTCAGGCAAGGCTGCCACTGTTGGCGGCCTTGCCTGACACCTCAATCTGGCAATCCCAAAAATGCCATAAGTTTTGCAAGGGATGAGTTTATCACCTGCGCCTCTGCAATCCCTGCCTTCAGAATTACTTCAAGTGCTGAGCCGAACTCTCCGACATTCTGGGAGATATGGGCGTCACTGCCTACTACTACCGGTGTGTTGAACCGTTTGATCTCCTGGGCAAGCTTTTCACAATTAGGCCGGCTACCGCATCTGCTGATATTGAAGGATGAGTTGTTTATCTCCAGTGCTGTCCCGGTTATTGCCGCTTCACGGGCTATGATCTCGTAGTCGACCGGGAACGCCGGGTTACCCGGGTGCGAAATAGCTTGAATAGCTGGGTTGCGCATAGCATTTACCAGTGCCTTGGTATTCAGGGCTGTCCCTTGAGAGTCGAAACCACAAAATTCGTGAAAACCTGCCATTACGAACTCTAGCCTGCCAAGATAATCCTCTGGTAGATCGACCCGACCGTCAATGTTGACAATATTTGCTTCGCAGCCGACAAATACCCTGACTCCTCGGATCTCAGGCGGGATAAACCTCATCGCACCAAAGTGGTAGATATGAGGTCCACCAGGCATGGCTGGCCCATGATCGGTTATGGCAAATGCCTGCAGGCCTTTTTCTGCTGCGGATGCTGCCAGCTCATTGACTGTAGAGTAGGCATGCCCCGATGATATGGTATGTGTATGCATATCAGCGATTATTTTCATGAGAGAACTATTTCACATTACTGTGCATAATGTCAAGGAAGGCAGCTCTGCTTGCGATCGCGTCACCTGGGGTTACAATATTTAGAACTGATATGAACCACAGGATGTCTGAACAAAATGCTATGGAGGTAGAAGATGCATGTTAACGTAGTATCTGGTGACCCGTTGGATTTTGCGACTCCGGCACTGATTGTCGGCTGCTTTGAGGATGGCCTTGGAGATGACCTAAGTCTCATGCTGGATAAAGCGCTGCACGGATTGCTTACCTCTCTCCGTCAACAGCAAGAGTTCACCGGGAAGCTGAATTCTGTGAAGGAATTGCATTCCTTGGGGCAGCTAGCTGCTGAACGAGTGCTGCTGGTGGGATTGGGCAAGAAAAAGGAGCTGACGGATGAGAGGCTCAGGCAAGCGGCAGGAACCGCTTCCAGGGCATTAAAGGTTCTGGGTGTGCCGAGTTGTGCAACCGTCTTGCATCAAAGCTCTAACGGCAATCGATCAGCGGTAGCGGCAACTGTCGAAGGGGCGATTCTGGGGGCATATTCCTTTGATAGCTATCGTACAACACCTCGTGAACGACCGGATCTTTCTGAATTGCAGTTGCTCGTTAGCTCAAAGAAAGAACTGAAAGACATTCGTCATGTTGTAACAGAAAGCTGTGCCGTCAGCGAGGCCGTTTGCCTAGCGCGTGATCTGGTGTCGCAGCCCGGGAATCACGCAATCCCGGATTACTTGGCTAAACAGGCAATCGCGATATCTGCCAGGTATGGCTTGCATTGCCATGTTCTTGATAGTGAAGAGATTGAGCACCTTGGGATGAACGGCCTGCTGTTTGTCGGTAAAGGGTCGGTAAATCCCCCTCGTTTCATAATTATGGAGTACAACGGCGGGGCCAAGGCTCAACGACCGATTGTCATCGTCGGCAAAGGCATTACCTTTGATTCGGGCGGGATCTCCCTGAAGCCTCGCGAGGGGATGGAGCGTATGAAGGATGACATGGCTGGTGCCGCAGCAGTTATTGCGACTCTGCAGGCAGTTGCCGCCTTGAAGCTTCCGGTGAATTTGGTGGGGCTGGTGCCTGCGGCGGAAAACATGCCGGATGGTCGGTCATACAAGCCGGGAGATGTAGTTAAGACCATGTCAGGCAAGACGGTGGAAATAAACAATACCGATGCCGAAGGGAGAATGGTCCTTTGTGATGCCCTTCATTATGCGCAGAAATACAGGCCGGCAGGACTTATCGACCTTGCAACTCTTACTGGCGCTTGCTTGGTTGCCCTTGGGACAGAGGCTTCCGGAATGATGGGCAATGATTCCGGGTTGAAAAAAGCGCTGGCCAAGGCTGGGGAAACAACTGGTGAACGCCTCTGGGAACTGCCTCTCTGGGATGAATATGGCGAAGCAATGAAGAGCGACATTGCGGATATGAAAAACGCCGGAGGCCCCTATGCCGGGACAGTAACCGCTGCCTGGTTTCTGAGTCAGTATGTGGGGAAGTCGAAATGGGTGCACTTGGATATTGCCGGTACGGCGTGGGAGGAGAAAGGGAAGCATTATCTGCCAAAAGGGGCTACCGGCGTTGGGGTAAGGTTGTTGGTGGACTATCTGCGAGGGATTGCCGGGTAGACCGGATCAGTCACTTGGCATAAAAAAAGGGTGTGTCAGTTATTGACACACCCTTTTGTCTCTAAGAGACGGAATTACTTAGCTACGGTTTCTGCCAGTTTGGTTGCGATCTCTTTGTAAGGGTTCGCGTAGAGGATGATCAGACAGACAACCAATGCGTAGATTGCGAGTGACTCGATCATGGCGAGACCGATCATCATGGTGGTGAGGATCTTGCCGGAAGCGCCGGGGTTACGGGAAACGCCTTCTACTGCGCGGCTAACAGCCATACCCTGGCCGATGCCTGTTCCTACTGTTCCGAGTGCCATACCGATACCGGCGGCCAGAACGCACATGGTGAAAAAGCTCATTTGTACTACCTCCTCTAGGGTTTTTTTATCCTAAATTGTATAGGATGCGAAAAATATTAGTGAGCGTGCTCAAGTGATCCTTGAATATAGATCATTGCCAGCAGCATGAATACGAATGCCTGGATGAAAGAGACCAGAACGCCCATCAGCATCATCGGCATCGGTACGATGAACGGTGCCAGTCCGAAGAAAATCATCAGAACGAGCTCGTGGCCGTTCATGTTGCCGAACAGACGTAGCGTCAGTGATACGACTCTGGAGAGGTGCCCGATAACTTCGATGAAGAACATCATCGGTGCAAGCCAGATAATCGGCCCCATGAAATGCTTCACATAGGCGGCCCCATGGTGCTTGATCCCCACTACATGGGTCATTACAAAAACAATAACTGCACAGGCGGCAGTGGTGTTGATGTTGGCCGTTGGCGGGAAAAACCCGGGGACCAGGCCGATCAGGTTTGAAACCAGAATGAATATGGCCAAGGTAGCGATCAGAGGAAAGAAGGGCTTGCCGTGCTCCCCCATGGTTTCAATAAGCATGTTCTCGATGCCGCCGACAACCACTTCCATGAAGTTCTGAAGCCCACTGGGAACGCTCTTGATGTTGCTTGTTGCGAGTTTGGATACTATCAGAAGAAGTATCATGATCAGCCAGGTATAGGCGATCGCGTCTGCAGAGCCGGCAGAAATGTGCAGCGGTGCCAGAAGTTCTCTGAAAAATTGCAGGAATAGTAAAGGGTGAACCATGAAATTAACCTCCCAAGTGGAGTAGTCTGTATATTGTCATTAACACGATACCTATAACCAGTACCGAAAGTCCGACCAGCAGGCCGGGGATGCTTATCTGCGCCTTCACGATCAGCGCCCAGAGGATGAATCCTAGAGCGGAAAGGCGAAGAATATATCGTACGTTTGCCGATCTTGTTGCCTGACCTGCAGGCATTTGCAATATCTTCTGCAGTGCAACCCGTAACCAGAAAAAATTCAGTAGGGCAAGGCATCCGCCGGTTGCAATCCCTATGGCGAATCTGCCGGAACCCATCAACCAGCCCGTGATCGACATTATCACCACGAGACAGGCGCAGCCGATCACCAGCACGGTTATCAGGTTGTCGTCATTTATCCGTGCCGTTCCCATTTCTATGAATCTCCCTGCTGGTTATTATATAAATGTTGCGGAAACCAGCAGCGATCCCGAAAAAAAGAAAGATGTAAAAGAACCAAGGAGCTGTTCCCAGCCACTCATCAAGTTTAAGCCCGCACCAGACCCCGATCGCTATTGCTACAACGACTGAGATCCCCATGCTTGAGACCAGCCCGAGTGCCCGGAAGAGGTCTTTTTTTTCACTAGTCATGTTAATCTTGGCCTAAAGCAAAAACAAGGCTGTTTAGCATAATGCGGCAGGCCTGTCAATAGTTTCTGTCTGGTTATTGCCACTTCGGGGCTACAGAGCCTTGAAGCTTTTTGCCGCAGCTGCGATGGTCCGGTCGAGATCGTCCTGTGAGTGGGCGATGGAGACAAAGGCGGTCTCGAATTGTGATGGCGCCAGGTAGACGCCTTCTTCGAGCATCAGGCGGAAATACTTGGCAAAGGCTGTTGTATCGCATTGTGCAGCGCTGTCCCAGTCCTGTACCTCGCCTTTTGTAAAGAAAGCGCAGAACATGCTGCCGACGCGTGTCGAGTAGATCGGGAATCCTGCATCCTTGGCTGCTTTGGCAATCCCGCCTGCCACGTAAGCGCTCTTTTCCTCAAGTTCCTGGTAAAAGCCGGGGCGCTGGAGTAGTTTTAGCGTTTCGATGCCGGCAGTCATTGCCAGCGGGTTGCCGGATAAGGTGCCGGCCTGGTAAACTCCGCCAGAAGGGGAAAGAAGGGACATTATCTCCTTCTTGCCACCAAAAGCCCCTACCGGCAGACCACCGCCGATAATTTTGCCGAGAGTGGTCATGTCGGGAGTAACTCCGTATACCTCTTGAGCCCCACCATAGGCGACCCTGAAGCCGCTCATTACCTCGTCGAAGATAAGAACTATCCCTTCGTTGGTGCAGAGCTGGCGCAGCCCTTCAAGAAAACCCTCGCGCGGAGGTACGGTTCCCATGTTGCCGGCGATCGGCTCAACAATGATGCAGGCGATCTGATCTTTGTTTTCAGAAACCAGTTTGCGGACAGAGTCGAGATCGTTGAAGCGGGCGGTCAGGGTGTGCTTGGCAAAGTCAGTCGGCACACCGGGAGAGTCGGGAACTCCAAAAGTTGCGGCACCGGAGCCGGCTTTGACCAGAAGAGCATCGGAGTGCCCGTGGTAGCATCCGGAAAACTTCAGGATCTTGTCACGGTTTGTGTAGCCTCTGGCCAGGCGGATTGCGCTCATTGTCGCTTCGGTGCCGGAGCTTACCATGCGGACCATTTCAACAGAAGGTACGGCCTTTATCACCATTTCAGCAAGCGTGACCTCAAGTTCGGTTGGCGCCCCGAAGCTGCAGCCTCTTTCCATGGCAGTTTTGACAGCTGCAATGACCTGGGGATGGCAATGGCCGAGAATCATAGGCCCCCATGAGCCAACATAATCTATAAAAGAGTTGCCGTCTTCGTCGGTAATGTTACAGCCAGAAGCGGTCTTGATGAAGAGTGGCTCTGAGCCGACAGACCTGAATGCCCGGACCGGACTGTTGACGCCGCCCGGAATGACTGCCTGGGCCTGTTTAAAAAGTTGAGCAGAACGGCTGTTTTGCATTTGCGTACCTCGCATATGAGATTTCCACAGGTAAATCGAGATGTTGTTAACATATATGGAAGATTGGTGTCAAGGTGTTAAGTTGACAGGTTTTAACCGGTCGCAAGACGAGCTGTTTATGCGGGAAAAGAAAGGTTGGAGAAGATAGATAATTAGAGTTTTTTTTTCTTGACACCAGTTGAGAAATGAAATAAGTTCCCGTTCGGTCAAGTGTATACAGTATGCTTTTACGCTTGGCGCTGATCTTTAAATTCCATTGATAAATTACATAGTTTTAAGAACATCCTGATAGTTTCGTCACTGACGGGATAAGTCAGGATTATACCAGAGTGGAGGAAGCTGCATATGTTAGGTGCATACCTGCCTATTATCCTGCTGGTCATTATCGCGGCAGTCTTTGGTTTTGCTTCGCTGTGCCTGTCGTCGCTGATAGGCCAGAAGAAATCCTCAGCTGTCAAACTGGCTCCTTATGAGTGTGGTTGCGAGCCGGTCGGAACCGCACGAGAGCGTTTCTCGGTAAAGTTCTATATTATCGCAATGCTGTTCATCTTGTTTGATATTGAAGCGGTGTTTTTATATCCCTGGGCAATTGTATATAAGAAGTTGGGGATGTTTGGCGTGATGGAGATGGCGGTGTTTATCGTTATTCTCTTTGTCGGCTACATATATGTCTGGAAAAAAGGAGCACTGGAATGGGAGTAGATCAGCCGTTGGGAGACAACTTCATTACAACGTCCCTGGATGGCCTCGTCAACTGGGCGAGGAAGTCCTCCATCTGGCCGATGACCTTCGGCCTTGCCTGCTGCGCCATTGAGATGATGGCAACCGGTGCGTCCCATAATGACCTCGACCGTTTCGGAATTATCTTTCGCGCGTCGCCCCGCCAGTCTGACTGTATTATCATTGCGGGAACGGTAACGAAAAAGATGCTGCCGGTAATTCAGACTGTTTATGAGCAGATGCCTGAACCAAAATGGGTGGTTGCAATGGGTGCCTGTGCCTGCTCCGGCGGAGTTTTCGATACATACAGTGTTGTGCAGGGGATTGATAAGGCACTTCCGGTTGATGTTTATATTCCGGGTTGTCCGCCTCGGCCGGAAGCACTTCTTTACGGATTGATGAAGCTCCAGGACAAGATCATGAAGGAGAAGAACTCTTTCGGCTCGACAATCGGTCTCGGTGAGCGTATTGAGTCGGCGGCGTAGCCAACTTTCTAATTAAGGGGAACGAACGGTTATGGCTGAAAATAATCGCGCAGTAATAAAGCTGAAAGAAAAGTTTGCTGGTTCCGTCCTTGATGTCAAGGAATTCCGCGGCGAGGTCACAGTTACCGTAACGCGTGAGAGTATCCTGGAGGTCTGCAGTTTCCTCAAGGATTCGCTCCGGTACAACCTCTGCACAGATGTTACTGCTGTCGATTATCTGGGCAAGCAGGATACAAGGTTCATGGCGGTGTACAACCTCTACTCGATCCCCAATAAGGATCGTCTGCGGGTCAAGGCGCCGGTTCCTGAAAATGATTGCACCATAGATTCAGTATCCGGAATCTGGAAATCTGCGATCTTCCTTGAGCGTGAAGTGTATGACCTGATGGGTATCACCTTCACAAACCATCCAGATCTTCGAAGAATCCTGATGACAGATGACTGGGTAGGTCACCCGCTCCGTAAGGACTATCCATTGCAGGGGCCTGACCGCGAGCCTTATAAAGGCAGGCTTTCGTAAGGACTGATTTCTTCTGAAGTAGATAGTTAATCAAGCTATTTAGATAGATACAGAGGCGAGCAATGGCTAATAAAGAGGTAATGACAGTAAACATGGGACCGCAGCACCCGAGTACTCACGGGGTTTTGCGGCTTGTCATCGAACTGGACGGCGAGATCATTCAAAAGATTACACCTCATATCGGCTATCTGCACCGTGGGGTGGAGAAGCTTTCGGAGCATAGGACCTATCATCAGACGATCCCTCTTACTGACCGTCTCGATTACCTTGCCCCAATGAGCAATAACCTCGGTTATGTGCTGGCGGTTGAGAAGCTCCTCGGAATAGAGATTCCCGAGCGCGCCCAGACCATTCGGGTCATCATGGCCGAATTGACGCGTCTCAAATCTCACTTGGTGTGGATTGCATGTCATGCCCTCGACATTGGCGCCATGACCGTCTTCATCTACGCCTTCCGTGAGCGCGAGATGATCATGAGTCTGTATGAGAAGATTTCCGGCGCAAGGATGACCAGTAACTATTTCAGGGTGGGCGGCCTTTCATCCGACGTCTATGACGGCTTTGAGAAGGATGTTCGCGAAATATTAGATACCTTCCCCGGGCATTTCGATACCTATGAGGGGCTGTTGACCAAGAACACGATCTGGACCAACCGTACTATTGGCAACGGGGTTATTTCGGCCGAAGATGCCATCGATTACGGTATCACCGGACCTGCGCTTCGCGGCTCAGGCGTGGATTGGGATCTCCGTCGCGACAATCCGTACAGCGGCTACGAGAAGTACAAGTTTACTGTTCCGGTCGGTGAAAAATGCGACACCTTTGATCGCTACAAGGTGCGTCTGATTGAGATGCGAGAGTCAGTCAAGATTGTCAGGCAGGCGCTTGATTCTCTCAAGCCCGGACCGGTATTGGCAGATGATCCGCAGGTTTGCTATCCGCCCAAGGAAAATGTCTACAACACCATTGAGGGTCTTATTCATCACTTCAAGATCGCCAGCGAAGGTTTCCCGGTTCCGGAAGGCGAAGTTTATCAGGGTGTAGAGGCGCCGAAAGGTGAGCTTGGCTATTATATCGTGAGTGATGGCGGTACCAAGCCATATCGCATGAGGATTCGCCCACCGTCATTCTGCAACCTCGGAGCTATCGAGAAGATGGCCAAGGGTGCGATGATCGCTGACCTTGTTGCGGTAATTGGAACGCTTGATATCGTGCTCGGTGAAATCGACCGGTAACGTCAACTTTAAGGAGATGGAGTAATGAGCAATGCTCCTGCCGAAGTAACGGAAACAACAGAAGCACCTGCCGAAGAGATAGATCTCGGACCGGCTAATGCTGTCATTGACAAGTATCTGACTCTCCACGGGAACCTGATGCCTGTGCTTCAGGGGATCCAGGACGAGTATGGGTATGTGCCACGGCCGACTATCGATCTTGTTGCAGAGAGGCTCAATGTTTATCCAAGCCAGATATTCGGTGTTCTCACGTTTTACGCACAGTTTCACCTCAAGCCGCGCGGCCGTTATATAATCAGGGTTTGTGTAGGAACGGCATGTCATGTTCAGGGAGCGCCTCGCATTGTAGAGACCTTTTTCGACAAGCTCGGGATTGGTCATGCGGAAACGACCCCTGATCTTCGTTACACCTTTGAGAAGGTTGCCTGTCTGGGCGCGTGTGGTATGGCCCCACTGGCAATGGTTAATGACTCGACTTACGGTTCGATGACAGTCCAGAAGGTTGATGAAATCATCGCGGACTACAATCAGAGACCAATGAAAAAGTAAGTAGCTCGATACTATTCGGTAAGGGACAATTCAGTCATGAGCGAAAACGCTGCGATAAAAATTCTGATTTGCCAGGGTACTGGTGGCGTCTCAATGGGGGCCAAGGAAGTTGAGGCCGAGTTCACCCGGGTGATAGCCGAAAAGGGTGTTGATGCCATTGTCGGCAAGCGGTGTGATGTAATAAAAACCGGCTGTCGTGGCCTCTGCGCCAATGATGTGCTTGTAGATATTATCACCGAAGAGCAGGGGCGGGTAACATACGATTTTGTCAAGCCGGAAGAGGTCGAAAATATTGTTAACGAGCACATAGTTAACAAAACGACCCTTGAAAAGCGTAAGGCCAAACCGTACTACAACACCTTCGTCGATCAGCAGATGCGAATCGTAATGACCGGCTGCGGACAGATAAATCCGGAAAGCCTTGATGCTTACCTTGAAGAAGACGGTTTCAAAGCTATAGAGAAGTGCGTCAAGGAGATGAATCCGGCTTCGGTTACTGATGAAGTAAAGAAATCGGGACTCAGAGGGCGTGGAGGCGGGGGGTTCCCCACCGGGATGAAATGGTCCTTCTGCGCGGCTTCTCCCGGTAAACTCAAATATATAATTTGCAACGCTGACGAAGGTGATCCGGGCGCATTCATGGACCGCTCAATTCTTGAGGGGGACCCATACTGCATCATCGAAGGGATGATGATCGCCGGTTATGCAATCGGAGCCGTTGCCGGTTATGTGTATGTAAGGGCTGAATACCCGCTGGCCATTGAGCGTTTGCAGATGGCAATAGATGTCTGCTACGAGAAGAATTACCTCGGCAAGAACGTCATGGGTCTTGGCTTTGATTTTGATCTGAGGATCAAGAAGGGTGCCGGCGCCTTTGTCTGCGGTGAAGAAACAGCGCTGATGGCTTCCATAGAAGGCGAACGCGGGATGCCGCGGCCACGACCACCATTTCCAGCGGTCAAAGGTCTTTGGGCAAAGCCGACTAATATCAACAACGTAGAAACATTTGCCAACGTAAGGCATATCATTCTCAGGGGTGCCGAATGGTACGCCTCTTTAGGGACTGAAACCACAAAAGGGACCAAGATCTTCGCAGTAACCGGCAAAGTAAAGCATACCGGCCTTGTTGAAGTACCTGCCGGGATGACGGTCCGTGATGTTATCTACAATGTTTGCGGCGGAATCGCCAATAACAGGAAATTCAAGGCGGTACAGGCTGGTGGTCCTTCCGGCGGCTGTATCCCTGCCGAGATCCTTGATACTCCGGTTGACTATGACTCATTGATCAAGGCCGGAGCAATGATGGGCTCCGGCGGTCTCGTTGTTATGGATGAGACCACGTGTATGGTCGACGTGGCCAGATTCTTCCTTAACTTCACGCGTGATGAGTCTTGCGGAAAGTGTGTGCCGTGCCGTATTGGTCTGAAGGCGATGCTCGATATTCTTGAAAAGATCACCGAAGGTCGTGGCGAGCCGTCAGACATCGAAACCCTTCTGGAGATGGGAACCACCATTAAGAAGGCTTCGCTCTGCGGCCTTGGACAGACAGCGCCAAACCCGATTCTGTCCACCATTAAATACTTCCGCGATGAGTATGAAGCCCATATTAATGCCAAACGTTGTCCGTCAAACTGCTGTAAGGAGCTGCTCCTGTGGCAGGTTGTAGCAGAGAAATGCGTGAAATGCGGTGCCTGTCTTAAGGCATGTCCGGTTGACGCAATTGTCTGGGAGAAAGGGCAGATTGCGTTCCTCGACAAGGAAAAATGCACTAAGTGCAAGTCGTGCTACGATGCCTGCCGTTTCATGGCCATAGAATAGCAGCGAGCTGTAAGTCAGACATCCGGGGAGATAGAGGTCGAGATGGTAACTCTTACAATCGATGACAAGCAGGTTACGGTATCAAAGGATGCCACAATATACGATGCAGCTAAGGCAGCAGGCATCCGTATACCTATCATATGCCACGACAAGAAGCTTCAGCCGTTCGGTGGATGCCGGATGTGTCTTGTTGAGGTTGAGCAGATGAAGGGGCGTCAGATCCCGGCATGCACCACTCCGGTGACTGAAGGGATGATAGTCAGGACATCGACGGATGAGATCATCAAGGCAAGGAAGATGGTTCTTGAACTCCTTCTTCTGAAGCATCCGATTGATTGTCCGGTATGTGATGCCGCTGGTGACTGCGATCTCCAAAACCTTACCTATGAATATCAGGTGAATGCCAATCGATTTACAGATGAGAAATTCAACTGGAAAATCGATTACGAAAACCCACTGATAGAACGTGACATGAATCGCTGTGTGCACTGTGGCAAGTGCGCCAGGATTTGTGATGAGATTGTATGCTTCGGTGCCTACTCCTTTATTAACAGAGGTATCGAGGCAAAAATCGGCACTGAGTTTGATGGTCCCCTGAACTGCGAATTCTGTGGTTCCTGTGTGTCTGTCTGCCCTGTCGGCGCCTTGATCTCCAGGCCATTCAAGTTCAAGGCTCGCTGGTGGGCACTGAATAAAGTCAAGACTGTTTGCGGCTACTGTGGAACCGGCTGTCAGCTGACCCTTGGTGTTAAGGACAACAAAGTCCTTACTACAGTCTATGACGAAAATCAGGGATTCCATAACGGCCAGCTCTGTACCCGCGGTCGGTGGGGGTATCAGTTCGTCAACAGTGAGAAAAGGCTTACAACCCCGCTGGTGAAGAAGAACGGTGCTCTGCAGCCGGCATCCTGGGACGAG
This sequence comes from Geoanaerobacter pelophilus, assembly GCF_018476885.1. Classification (NCBI taxonomy): domain Bacteria; kingdom Pseudomonadati; phylum Thermodesulfobacteriota; class Desulfuromonadia; order Geobacterales; family Geobacteraceae; genus Geoanaerobacter; species Geoanaerobacter pelophilus. The sequence continues at coordinate 89,532 of NZ_JAHCVJ010000004.1, read as the reverse complement.
GCATTAGCTGTTGTCTCCAGCCGACTCAAAGAGGCTAAGTCGAGTCCTGATACCTTGGCTGCCTTGGTAACGCCACGCCTTACCAACGAAGAGCTCCTTGCTTTCAGGAAGCTTTTCAAGGACCAGCTCGGCTGTGACAATATCGACCATTCTGCGGGTTATGCCCACAGTGCCCTTACCGCAGGAGCAAAGGAAAGCCTCGGCTATCCGTCATCACCTTCTGTAGTCGCGGACATTCAAAAAACTAACCTGTTGCTGGTAATCAAGACTGATGCCTATGATACCCATCCGGTTGTCGGTTTTGAGATAAATCTCGCTGTTAAACGTCAAGGTGTTGATCTGCGGATCATATCCGACAAAAAGGGCAAGCTGTCCAGGCTTCCTGATGCGACAACCTATGTTCACAAGCCAGGCACGGAGTTGGCGTTGGTAAACGCCATAGCCAAGGTAATCATTGATGAAAATCTGCAAGATGCGGCAGCAGTAGAGCTCATCAACGGTTTTGCTGCTTGGAAGGCAAGCCTAGAGTCAGTTGCCATCGATCAAGTCGCTGCACAGTGCGGACTACAGGCAGAAGAAATCAAGTCATTGGCAACAGATTATGCCAAAGCTGAAAAGTCTCTTATTCTTTTGCCTACTGGGCTCGGGTATCCTGGCCATGGCAAAGAACTGGCACAGGCACTGATCAACCTGGCTCTTTTGACCGGCAAGGTTGGTAAAGAGGGGTGCGGTGCACTCATCCTCGGCGAGAAGAACAACAGCCAGGGCGCAGCGGATTTGTCGATTCATCCGACATCCGGCGGCAAGGGAGCACAGGCAATAATTGCCGGATGTGCCGCAGGTTCTGTCAAAACTCTGTTTATAGCTGGGGAAAACCCGGTCGTGTCTTATCCGAACCGCAAGCAGGTGGAAGACGCTCTTGGTAAACTCGAATTTTTGGTGGTGCAGGATCTTTTCCTGACCGAGACAGCTGCCAAGGCTGATGTTGTCCTGCCGGTCTGCTCATTTGCCGAGAAAGACGGCTCTTACACCAGTGCGCTCGGTGCCGTGCAACGCCTTAATCGTGCGATCCCAGCAGTTGGTTCTTCACGTTCTGATTTCCAGGTACTTAATGATCTTTACGCTGCGCTTGCTGGTACACCGGCGTTTTCGGACGTTAACTCCGCATTCCAGGAGATTGTCGCAACAGTTCCCGGGTATGCAGGTTTGTCTCTGGATGGGCTTGGTGATAACGGTATTGTCCGTCCAGTTAGCGGCAAGTCGTCTTTTGTGACGGTTGCTAGCACAGTGCCTGCAGCAGAACCAGGTAAGTTAGCCTTGGTAACAGGCAGCGCACTCAACCATTCCGGAACCCTGTCTGTATATGGGGAAGGCCCGATGCTGGTTTGTCCGGAAGCCTTCCTTGAACTCAACCGGGAAGATGCAAAAGCACTTACCGTGAAAGATGGCGAAGAAGTTCTGGTCAAGTCAGCTACTGGTGAACTTCGCCTTAAGGCCAAAGTTGGTTCCAGACTCCCGCAAGGGGTCGTATTCGCACCGTATCACTTTGCCAATGCTTCAATAAACACCGTGACCACTGGAAGCGCCGTCACTTGGGTTACGGTTGGCAAATAATATAGAATCCGTCAGTTTTTTACACTAGCGAGAAGGGGAAGAGGCACTCATGGGATTCGAACTGTTTGGACTGCCAATGATCTACTACATAGCCATGGTTGTGAAGGTACTCGTGGTCTTCGTATTCGTACTGCTCACTGTGGCGTATGCAACTTATGCCGAGCGTAAGATCATCGGACACATGCAGGTACGTCTTGGACCGATGCGTACTGGATGGCACGGATTACTGCAACCTATAGCGGATGGGGTAAAGCTTTTCTTCAAGGAAGAGATTATTCCATCACAGGCAGATAAATTTGCGTTTCTGCTGGCACCAGTCATCGCGTTGATTCCAGCTTTTATTGGGTTTGCAGTAATTCCCTTTGGAGACACTATCGAGGTCATGGGCTACAAGATCCCGCTGCAGATTGCTGCCTTCTGGGATCAGGGGTCTAATAAAATTGTTGATCTTAATGTCGGTGTCCTCTACATCCTTGCTCTTGCCTCAGTCGGTGTCTACGGCATAGTGCTCGCAGGTTGGGCATCAAATAGCAAGTATTCTCTGCTCGGCGGTCTCCGTTCTTCAGCACAGATGATCTCTTATGAGCTGGCAGCTGGTCTCGCCATTATCTCTGTATTCATGATGTCCGAGTCGTTATCGCTACAGAAGATTGTCGCAGATCAGGCTGGATTTGGCTGGTATGTCTTCAAGCAACCGCTGGCTTTCATTCTCTTTTTCATCTGCTCTCTGGCTGAAATCAACAGGACACCTTTTGACCTTCCAGAGGCAGAAACAGAACTGGTCTCGGGATTCTGTACTGAATATTCGAGCATGAAGTATGCGATGTTCTTCATGGCAGAATATGCAAACATGGTAACTGTATGTGCTGTTACTACCACCCTGTTTCTCGGTGGCTGGCATGGTCCCGCATTCCTGCCCGGCTGGGCCTGGTTTATTGCCAAGGTTTACTTCCTGATCTTTGTATGCATGTGGATTCGCGCTACTTACCCTAGATACCGCTATGATCAGCTCATGCGTTTGGGATGGAAGGTCTTCCTGCCCCTGACCCTGCTCAATATCGTGGTTACAGGCTTGATTTACCGATAACAGCTTAATTTAACGGAAGAGGATATCCGCCATGATAATGCCGTTGATTAATGGACTCAAGATTACCCTGAAGCATATGTTTATGAAACCGGTTACGCTGCAGTACCCGGATGAGCGACCCAATGTTGCTCCCAACTTTCGCGGCCTTCACGCCCTGAAGGTTTCGCACAACAACGCCAAGTGCGTTGCGTGCTATCTCTGCCCGACGGTTTGCCCTGCCAAATGCATAACCGTAGAGGCCGGAGAGGATGCAAATCATGACAAATATGCCGCTGTTTACGAAATCGACATGTTGCGTTGCATCTTTTGTGGCTACTGCGTTGAGGCATGCCCGGTTGATGCCCTCAAGATGACGCAGACTTTTGAACTTGCGAATTACAAAAGGGAAGACTTTATTTTCACCAAGCAAGCCTTGTTAGAAAAGAAATAAAGGAGCAGCAATGGAAACCATCTTCTTTACCCTTGTGGCAGTCGTAACTGTCCTCTCCGGTATCATGGTCGTGACATGTCGGAACCCGATAAACAGTGCTCTGTCGCTCATCCTGACATTTTTCTGCATAGCAACACTGTATGTCACTCTTGACGCTCCTTTTATGGCGGCCATACAGGTGCTGGTATACGCAGGCGCAATCATGGTTCTTATTGTCTTCGTTATCATGCTCCTGAATATTCGTTCTGAAGCAGGTAAGCGTTATACCCACGCCGGCATAATCGGCACGGTTGCTGGGGTACTACTGCTGATTACAACATTCAGTTTCTTGAATAACAGCACATTGACTGGGGTACGCGGTCTGGTAACCACTGATGTTGTTAACAAGGTCGGCCACACCGAACTGATTGCCCGTTCAATGTTCACAGATTTCTTGTTGCCATTTGAAATTACTTCCATACTGCTCCTTGTTGCAATCATAGGTGCGGTGATTCTCTCAAAGAAGAAAATATAACGTTACAGGGGTGATGAGATGCTTTCACTGCACAGCTATTTAATCCTTAGCGCAATTCTATTTTCGATCGGTGCCATCGGTGTCCTTATCCGCCGTAATGCCATTGTCATATTCATGTGCGTAGAACTGATGCTCAATTCAGTTAACCTTACTTTCATTGCCTTCTCTAAGTACCTGGGCAATATGGACGGTCAGATTTTTGTGTTCTTTGTTATGACTGTTGCTGCGGCAGAGGCTGCTGTAGGACTTGCCCTGATGATCGCATTTTATAAGAACCGAGAGTCCATTGATGTAGAGGACCTCAACCTGATGAAGTGGTAGTCAGGCCGCGCAACTCAACGAATCATTTCACTCAAGGAGTCTGGAATGTTTGACAATGTATGGCTCATACCTCTGTTCCCCCTGATCGGCTTCCTGATCAATGGCTTCTTTGGAAAGAAGATCAAGAATGAGGCTGTAATTGGTGGAATTGGCACCCTGATGATTTTCTGCTCATTTCTGGTGTCTTGTGGGATTTTGATGCAGTTGATCGGACTCCCTCCGGAGCAGCGAGTTTTTGAGAAGGTCGTATTCCCCTGGATTCACTGTGGCAACCTCAAGGTTGACATGGCATTCCTGATTGATCCGCTCTCCGCGGTAATGATCATGGTTGTCACCGGAGTCGGCTCACTGATTCACCTTTACTCCATTGGCTATATGCACGGTGAGGAAGGATTCTACCGCTTCTTTGCGTACCTGAATCTCTTCTGTATGTCCATGCTTCTCCTTGTTCTCGGCAGCAATATGCTGGTCATGTTCATTGGCTGGGAGGGTGTAGGCCTTTGTTCATACCTGTTGATCGGCTATTACTTTGAGAAGAAGTCTGCCGGGGATGCCGCCAAGAAGGCGTTTGTCATGAACAGGGTTGGTGACTTCGGCTTCCTCATTGGCCTCTTTACACTCTACTGGTGGTTCGGCAGTAATCATAACATTTGGACAATCAACTTTATGGAAATCAAGGCTGCATCCCACCTGCTTCCCTATGGTGGCGTTGTAACCGTTGCAGCACTTTGTTTCTTCCTTGGCGCAACCGGCAAGTCGGCCCAGCTACCGCTCTACACCTGGTTGCCTGATGCTATGGAAGGTCCGACCCCTGTTTCCGCTCTCATCCATGCCGCAACAATGGTTACTGCCGGCGTGTATATGATAGGTAGAATGAGTTTCGTGTTTATCAAGTCCCCTGATGCAATGATGGTAATAGCAGTGGTGGGGGCAGCAACGGCAATCTTTGCCGCGACTATCGGTACTGCACAAAACGATATCAAACGAGTTCTGGCATATTCAACCGTGTCTCAGCTCGGCTTCATGTTCCTGGCAATGGGTGTCGGTGCATTTGGCGCAGGTATTTTCCACCTGATGACTCACGCGTTTTTCAAGGCCTGCCTCTTTCTTGGTTCCGGTTCTGTTATCCACGCAATGCATCATGCTTTACATAAGATCCATTCGCATGATGATGCTCAGGATATGCGTAACATGGGTGGACTCAAGTCGGCAATGCCGATTACCTTTCTCACCTTCCTTGTTTCAACCATCGCGATTGCCGGTATTCCAGGTTTCTCCGGATTCTTCTCCAAGGATGAGATCCTCTGGCAGGCATTTGCCAATCCCTATCATGGCAGTCTGAATATTGTTCTCTGGGGTATTGGCGCGATTGCCGCTTGCTTTACGGCGTTCTACATGTTCCGCCTAGTTTTCATGACCTTCTTCGGTGAGTGCAGAATCAATGCTAAAGCGAAGGAGTATCTGCACGAGTCTCCACTGGTCATTACTATTCCGTTGATGGTTCTCGGAACGCTCGCAGTGGTTGGTGGTTATATCGGTATGCCGAAACTCATGGGAATGCTCCCCAACTATTTTGAGCATTGGCTTGACCCGGTCTTTGAGCTGGCCAATGAGTACGGCAAAGAGTATGCACACGGGGCACATCACACACATGCCCTTGAATGGGGCCTCATGGGTGTATCGGTAGTGATTGCCGTCATCGGTATCAGCATTGCCTTCACTATGTACATGGCTAACGACAAGCTCCCCGGTAAGTTCACCTCGACCTTCCCGGCCCTGCACCGTGCTGTGTTCAACAAGTGGTACATGGATGAAATCTATGACTTCCTCTTTGTCAATCCTTGCAAGTCCTTTGGTAATTTCCTCTGGAAAGGCTTTGACGTGCTTATAGTTGACGGTATTGTCAACGGTGTCGGCAAGGTGGTCATGGGGCTGAGTGCCGGTATTAGGGGCCTCCAGACAGGCTATACCCATAATTACGCCCTCGGCATGACGCTTGGTGCCGTTGTTATCGTTGCAGTTTATGTTTTCAGATAGTATTCCTGACTTAGCTATTGTGCAAAAGGAGCTGATTCAATGAGCGACATGATCATTACCCTGATGACCTTTTCTCCGCTAGTCGGGGTGCTACTACTGTTTTTCATCCCAAAAGACAGTCATGGCTTACTTCGTGGCGTAGCTCTTGCGTCTACGATCGTAACTTTCCTGGTATCAATTCCGATAATGACCGGTTTTGTGACCAATGCGGAGTTTCAATTCAAGGAATTCTATCCTTGGATAGCAGCTGGCCCGTTTCAGATGAATTACAATGTCGGGATTGATGGCATCAGCCTCTGGCTGGTCATTCTCACCACATTCATCATGCCGATTGCTGTTCTGTCAACTTGGACCGCCGTCGAGACAAAGGTAAAAGAGTATATGATTTTCCTGCTTCTTCTTGAAGTTGGGATGCTCGGCGCCTTTGTGTCTCTTGACATGTTCCTCTTTTACATCTTCTGGGAACTGATGCTGATCCCGATGTACTTTATCATTGGTATCTGGGGTGGCAAGAACCGGGTCTATGCGACCATTAAGTTCTTTATCTACACCATGGCCGGTTCACTTCTCATGCTGGTCGCTCTCATTGTCCTGTATTTCAAGGCTGGTGCCGGCGACTTCAACCTTCTTCGTTTCTATGGGCTTAACCTGCCGATGGCAACTCAGACCTGGTTGTTTCTGGCCTTTGCTTTTGCCTTTGCTATTAAAGTACCGATGTTCCCGTTCCATACTTGGTTGCCAGATGCGCATACCGAAGCACCAACTGCCGGTTCTGTGATACTTGCTGCAATTCTGCTGAAAATGGGTACTTACGGTTACGTCCGGTTTGCCATGCCTTTGTTCCCGCAGGCCTCTGAGCAGTTCACTCCGCTGATTGCCACTCTTTCAGTTATCGGTATCATCTATGCCTCTCTCGTCGCCATGGTGCAGGAAGATGTCAAGAAGCTCGTTGCCTATTCATCCGTAGCCCATCTCGGCTTTGTAATGCTTGGTGTCTTCGCGCTCAACCAGCAGGGTGTTGCTGGAGGCATGCTGCAGATGCTCAATCACGGTATCTCCACTGGCGCACTGTTCCTTATCGTCGGCTTCATTTATGAACGCCGACACACCAGACTTATTACCGACTTTGGTGGGCTTTCTAAGCAGATGCCGATATTTGCGACAATCTTTATGATCGTCACCTTCTCGTCTATCGGCCTTCCAGGTACTAACGGATTTGTTGGTGAGTTCCTGGTACTCATTGGTTCGTTTGAGAGCAGTCTGCGTTGGTATACGATTATTGCTACAAGCGGTGTTATTTTGTCCGCAGTTTATATGCTCTGGATGTTCCAGCGTGTTATGTTTGGCGAGCTGAAAAATCCTAAAAATAAAGAACTCAAAGATCTTAATGCTCGTGAAATTGCCATTATGGTCCCGCTGGTAGTGATGATTTTTGTCATGGGTCTTTATCCGAAGCCGTTCATTGATAAGATGACTCCATCTATAGACAAGATGATCCAGATCACAAGGTTGAAGCAGCAGGTTGTTCAGGCGCCTGCACCGCAAGGTATGCCTGCTGGAATGCCTATGGGCCATCCAGGCATGCCAATGGGCAATCCAGCCCATGAAGGAATGCCGGCTGGACATCCGGCAATGCCAGTAACCAAGTAATTAATCGGTAATAAAGTTCCGGAGGTAATGACTCAATGGATATGCTTCAGTTCCCAGCCAATATTGCGGCTGCAGCAGGTGTTAACTTTGCGGCAATCATGCCTGAGGTCATCCTGTCAGTAATAGCCATGGCTTTGCTGCTCGTGAATGTTTTTATTAAAAGTGAGCAGAAGGCATACCTGGGATATCTCAGCCTGGCTGGTATCATCCTCACGTTCGTCACGGTAATTAGTGGCTGGGGCACCGCACAGTCCGGCTTTAATAATTCAGTCCTTCAGGACAATTTTGCGCTGTTTTTCAAAGGGACATTTCTTGTCTCAGCGTTTCTGACCATTCTAATTACGGACCAGTACCTAAAGCGTGAAGAGTGCAACTGGGGCGAAATCTACCCGCTTATCCTTTTTGCCACAGTCGGTATGATGCTGATGGCTTCCGGAACGGATTTGATGACGATTTTCCTTGGGCTTGAAGTTCTGTCAGTATCACTTTATGTGCTTGCTGGCTTCAATCGCGCAAATCTCAAGTCAAATGAGGCCGGTCTCAAGTATTTCCTTCTTGGTGCATTCTCAACAGGGTTTCTGCTCTATGGTATGGCATTGACTTATGGTGCTACCGGAACTACCAGGGTTGCTGCAATAGCATCTTATATTTCACAAAATGGCATGGTATTGTCCAATCCAATGCTGTTGGCCGGTATGCTTCTGATGGCAGTTGGCTTTTCCTTCAAGATTGCTGCCGCTCCGTTTCATATGTGGACCCCTGATGTTTATGAAGGCGCACCGACTCCGATGACCGCATTTATGTCTGTCGGCCCTAAGGCCGCAGGCTTTGCAGCCTTCCTCCGAGTGTTCATTGTTGCTTTCCCTGCAATGAAGGCTGATTGGTCAGAACTGCTTTGGGTGCTTGCTGTTCTTACAATGACGGTCGGCAACATCACTGCTCTTTACCAGACCAATATCAAGCGGATGCTGGCCTATTCATCAATCGCTCATGCTGGATATGTTCTGGTTGGTTTTACTGCCGGCAACGCCGTAGGCACTGCAGGCGTACTTTTCTATATGCTTTCCTATGCGTTCATGAACATCGGAGCCTTTGCAATCATAGTTTTGGTCGGCAGAAAAGGTGAAGACAACAACAACGTTTCGGATTATGCAGGATTTGGCTTCAAGCATCCTGTTCTCGGTATGTGTATGTCGATTTTCCTCTTCTCTCTCGCGGGTATTCCGCCGGCAGCTGGCTTTATCGGTAAGTTCTATCTCTTCTCTGGTGCCATTCAGGCTGGATATGTGTGGCTGGCAATAATTGGTGTGCTGAATAGCGCTGCCTCGGTTTATTACTACCTCAGAGTTATGGTTTTCATGTATATGAAAGATCCCACTGAGGAGTTTGACTGGCTGCAGGTTTCACCATCACTTGCTCTTTGCCTGCTCCTCTCGGTAGCCGGGGTGCTTATTCCTGGGATCCTGCCAGGGTCGTTGCTTGACTTGGCACAAAAAGCATTGCTGATGTAACTAGCTTCATGAATATTTTAAGAAAGCCCCTCTGGATACAGAGGGGCTTTCTTGTTTTAGCATTGGAGGTAAAAATGAAAACTAGGCGTCTTAAACACATTTCAGTGATTTCAATATGTTTTATGATACTCTTAATAGCAAAGACAGCCGCTTGTGGATTTCAGAAGGGACATTACTCAAATCCAGAAGTTGACATCTCTTGGCAGAGTGCGCTCAGCGCTTCAAAACGACTGCAATTGACCGGTCAATTGCGGAACGTCAGTATGCATGATCAACTGAATATTGAGCTACGGGTAAGGGTTTCTGGTGAAAATGGGAAGTTGCTGGGGAATGCGATTTTTAAGTTTATTCCATCGCTTGTACATCCTGATGTCATACTGCCGTTTGGCATGATGGTTGATTTGTCTGATGCTGACAGTGTGTCCACAGCTGACTATGATCTATATTATGAAGTTGTTACACAGGATAAAGTGCTTTTGCCGCAATTTATTCAGTTTACTGGTGATTTACGGTTGATAAAGCCATAGAGGGGATCAGTTTGAGTGCGTTACCCATCCATATGCTTGAATATGTGGCTCTTGGCGTTACCGCCGGTTTTCTTGCTGGAATGCTTGGCGTCGGTGGTGGCTTGATTATCGTGCCGGTGCTCACCTACATGTTCGCAGCGCAGAATATGCCGGATCAGTATATTGCGCATCTTGCCATAGGAACATCTCTGGCAACCATAATATTTACGTCTATTTCGAGTATCAGCACACATCACAAACATTCTGCGGTGAATTGGACCATTGTCGGTAAGGTGTCTCCAGGGATAATAATTGGCACACTCATAGGTTCTTATTGTGCATCGAGTCTGTCATCTAATTTTTTGAAGGGATTTTTCGTCCTGTTTCTCTTGTATGTGTCACTGCAAATGTTGCTGGATATCCGACCGAAAAGCCACTACCGGATACCTGGTGCCGCAGGTCTATTGGGGGCCGGAGGAATTATCGGCGGTTTGTCAAGCTTGGTAGGCATTGGTGGCGGCAGCATGTCAGTACCATTTCTCATCTGGTGCAACCTCCCGGCCCATAAGGCGGTAGGGACTTCTGCCGCAATTGGATTCCCGATAGCCTTAGCTGGTACAGTCGGTTATATTATCAACGGGATGCATATCGCTAAATTGCCGTCACTCTCGTATGGCTTTGTTTATCTTCCAGCAGTGGCCTGGATTTCATTTGCAAGTTATATTACGGCTCCTTTTGGTGCTCGTTTGGCGCACAGACTTCCAGTGCCGAGCCTGAAGAGGGTATTTGCCGGATTTCTTCTTATCGTTGCGATTAAGCTGATATGGGGGATTATTTAATGCCAGAGGATAGATCTGTTGAAACGATTATTGAAAATATGTCAGATAAACAGCTGCTGGATCGGCGAGAGGTTCGAGTTCACTGTCGAATTAACGTTCAATTTATGCTTGCAGATCTGAATGATTATGGCACCTGCTGGAACTTGGGATTGCACGGGATGTATGTAGCATATGAAGGCGATGTCACTTGCGGAGCTTGCTTGGACCTCTGCTTTGTAATCTCGGATGAATTTCCTGCGCTCATTGAATCATCGGCTCGCGTTGTCTGGCTAAACACAGGTAAGCATTACGTGCAGAAGCAATTGCCTGAAGGTTTTGGTGTTGAGTTTATAAATCTTGGTGATGAGGCAAAAACTACGATTAGAAATTTTCTTCAACTGGATTGAATACAGCTCAGAAATATTCAACGGGATTACTATAATTGCCGATCACAGGCATTATTATTGAGATACCCTGCCAATGTGATAACATTTTATAACAACTGCCATGGAGTTTATATGAAACTATTTCTCGTTCTATTAATGGTCTTAACGGCATTCCTGTCAGGAGGATGCTCTATGCTCACTGCCTGGAGAAGTATTCCTCCTCCAGGAGGATGTGACCAATGCCATACAGCCGCGATAAGCAATGACTGGAGGGTGTCGTATAAGGCCCCAAACCTAACGGACGAAAGGGATAGGGTGGCCTTTCAGACCCCGGAGTATAACATGCCTACTACCGGTCAAGCTTCGGCTTCGTCGCTGGAGGTGCGGAAGGTTCAGGACCTGCGGTGTTTTGAATGTCATAAGTCGCCAAATGCTGAGCATAAGAAGCGTTCCGGCCGCTTTCATCATTAAAACGTACTAGGGGTAACATGAGAAAATTCGGACGCAGGACAAAAATTGTCGCCACCGTTGGCCCGGCAAGTTCCAGCATCGAAATGCTGGGGCATTTAATTGATGCCGGTGTAGACCTCTTTCGCTTGAATTTTTCACACGGGAGAAACGAAGAGAAGGCCGAAACAATAAAGGCGATTCGTGAGCTTTCCGAGCTGAAAGGGCGGCAGATTGGCATTTTAGGGGATCTGCAGGGCCCAAAGATCCGCACCGGTCGCATGGAAAATGGCGCTATTCCTCTGATAAAAGGGGAGCGGTTATCGATTACTACTCGTGACCTGCTTGGCCGTCCCGGTCTTATCTCGACTGTCTATAAAGCGCTGCCTCACGATGTGCAGCCCGGTTCGCGCATTCTTATGGACGATGGACTGATTGAGCTGAAAGTTGCCTCCATCGAGGATGATACGGTTCATTGCACAGTGATTGAAGGAGGAACGCTTAAGGATTTGAAAGGGATAAATCTCCCAGGAGTGAATGTATCCAGCCCCGCTCTTACTGAAAAAGACAGAGTAGACCTCGAATTTTGCCTGCAGGCAAAGGTCGATTATATTGCGCTCTCTTTTGTTCGCACTGCAGCTGACATTGAAGAAGTGAAAAGAATAATTTTTGAACATGATATGTATCTGCCTGTTATTGCAAAAATCGAAAAGCCGGAGGCGTTGCGGAATTTCAAATCAATCCTCAAGGTGACAGACGCGGTGATGGTTGCGCGTGGCGACCTTGGCGTGGAAATCAATGCTGAAAAAGTCCCACTCTTTCAAAAGAAAATCATCCGGGCATGCAATGAAGCGGGTAAACCGGTGATAACCGCTACGCAGATGCTTGAATCAATGATCAGCCACCCCAGGCCGACTCGCGCTGAAACGTCGGATGTCGCCAACGCAATCATTGACGGCACAGATGCTGTAATGCTCTCCGGAGAGACTGCCTCTGGGGCATTTCCCGTTGAGGCTGTAAAGGCCATGTGCAAAGTCGCAGTGGATGTTGAAAGGTCGGAACTCTGGAGGATAAGCCATCGCCCGGATGGCATCAGCAACAATATCTCCCGTGCGGTAGCCCAAGCGGCGTGCCATGCCGCTGCATCCCTCAATGCCAGATGCATCGCCGTCCTCACGCAGTCGGGGAGTACCGCTGCATTAATATCGAAGTTCCGGCCGCAACTGCCGATTATCGCCTTTACCCCTTTCCCAGAGATACAACGGAAACTATCCCTGTATTGGGGGGTTAACAGCTGTGTTGTCGGTCGGTTGACGGGCACTGATGAACAGATTAATGCGGTCGAGGATACGCTGCTGGCTGCAGGGTTCCGCAAAGGCGACGTAATAATCATCACAATGGGGGTACCCATTGAGGCCAGAGGGTCTACCAACTTATTAAAAGTTCACAAATTAGGCGCTAAAGGTTTCTACGAAATCTTTTAGGGAGCGGCCATGAGAAATCTGTTTGATGACACCACCATCAAGGGAATGCATCTTGCCAATAGGCTTGTTCGGTCCGCGACATGGGAAGGGATGTGCGAGGCAGATGGTCGCCCTACAGCAAAGCTGGCTGCATATTATGAAACTCTGGCCAAAGGTGGAGTTGGCCTGATTATAAGCGGATACGCTTTTGTTCGCAACGATGGCAGACAGCTACCGGGACAACTTGGGGTGCATGTTGATGATTTTGTACCTGACTTGAGGGCATTGGCCGATGCCGTGCACCGTGAAGGAGGAAAGCTGTGTGTCCAGCTGGTTCATTGCGGCGGCCAAACGACGTCCAAAATGGCCGGTTGCCAACCGGTGGCTCCTTCTGCCGTAAAAGTTGAACAATTCCCGGAACTCCCTGCAGAGCTGGATGCGCAGGGAATAGAAGATATCATTAACAGCTTTGCAACTGCAGCATCAAGAGTTCGCGCTAGCGGTTGCGACGCTGTCCAGTTGCATGCTGCACATGGCTACTTGGTCAACCAGTTTTTGTCGCCACTAACGAACAGGCGTACCGACCGGTTTGGCGGCAATCTTGATGGCCGGTGCCGATTCCTGATGGACGTGTACCGCGCAGTGAGAAATGCCGTGGGCAACGATTATCCGGTAATGATAAAGATGAACGGCTGCGATAATCTGGAAGGCGGACTCTCGCTTGACGACGCTGTCCTCGCATGCAAAAGACTTGACGAGGAGGGGGTGGACGCTATTGAGGTGAGCGGCGGAACCCCGGCATCCGGAGAGCAGACTCCGGTGCGCCAAGGCATTGAGACTCGCGAAAAAGAGGCCTACAATCTCCCCCTGGCATATAGAATCAAGAATGCGGTTACCTGCCCGGTGATGGTGGTGGGCGGATTACGGTCCTTTGAACTGGTTGAAGGAATTGTCAGGCGTGAAGAAGCGGATTACGTCGCATTTGCCCGTCCCTTGATTCGAGAACCTCGTCTGCCATTGCGATGGGCGCAGGGAAACGAAGCCCACGCCCGGTGCATCTCGTGTAATGGTTGCTTTAAGCCCGGGCTAAAGGAAGGCGGCATTTACTGCGTGATAGAAAAAATCGAGCAGGAGAACAAGGGGGCATCTCTCTGACGGCCTTTGCCGTGGGCCCCGGAATTTTTTCAGGGCAGCGTCGCGGCATTCATAGGCACTCTCAGCGAATTTTAGTCTTGTTAGTTAGTAACTTCGCCGGATCGGATCTGCTGCAGTCAAAACGTTCGGAATCATAATGTCCTGTTGGCGCTACCTCCTACTGAAACTCATACTCATGATCTGCCTGCTGCAATTATCTGGTTGTGTGGCTGATCGCCGTAAGGTCGTCTCCGCAGAGCTTATTGCCGTGCCTGCAGGGTGCTTCCAGATGGGCGACAGCTTTGGCGAGGGGTATTTTAACGAGTATCCTCGGCATGATGTTTGTCTCAGCCGGTTTACCATTGCCAAGCTTCCTGTTACCAGGGGAGCCTTCAGTCAATTCGTCACAGAGACCGGTTACCGCACCGAGGCAGAAAAAGGAGACGGATGCGCCATCTTTGACGGAAAAGCTTGGAAAAAGAATCCTGCTGCATCCTGGCAGAACCCTGGGTTTGCCCAGGATGATGGCCATCCGGTTGTCTGTGTCGCCTGGCATGATGCTGTTGCTTACCTGCAGTGGTTTGCCGGTAAGACCGGTCTTGCCTGTCGTCTGCCGACTGAAGCCGAATGGGAATATGCGGCTCGGAGCGGCGGCAAGATAGAGAAATACGCAGGTAGCAACGATGTGGATGCTGTGGCTTGGTATGCGGCCAATGCCGGGGACGGAACCCGCCCTGCCGGGGAAAAGCAGCCAAACGGTCTTGGGCTGTACGATATGAGCGGCAATGTATGGCAATGGACAGCAGACTGGTACGGCGAAAAATACTATCAAGAGTCGCCAGTCAACAATCCAACTGGACCGATAAATGGCACCAACCGGGTGTATCGGGGGGGGAGCTGGTTTTATGACCGAAAAGGGATTCGCGTATCTTACCGCGACTTTTACCTGCCGGGGTTTCGCAGTAGCCAACTGGGGTTTCGCCCGGTATGCACGGACAAATGACTTGCATCCCCGGATTAATGCAAGCTTAAACAATTTGCCATAACTTCTTGATTATGAAATAATTCCCCAGCAGCAAGCCTCCCGACCGCTTAAGATTTACGGTTGATCATTATGACCCTATCAAAAACCATCATTTGTCTGTTGCTTGCTATCCAGTTTGAGGCTGGAGCCTGTTTAACGTATGCTGCCTCGCAGCATAGCGGGAAGGGTTTTAATTCTGTTGTCCCTGCGGCTACCTTGGATGACCCTCGCCGAGACGATTGGCAAAAGGCGGATAAGGTACTTGATCACCTTCTTGTCAAAAAGGGGGATGTCGTCGCTGATGTTGGTGCCGGCACAGGCTATTTCACCATGTTGTTTGCAGAAAGAGTCAGTAAGAGCGGGATGGTCTATGCCGTAGATGTTGATGAAAGCATGACTGACCACATTATCAAGAGGGTTAAGCGTAATGGGGTGAGCAATGTCAAAGTCGTACTTGCTCCACCGGATAACACCTTGCTGGCAAAAAAATCTACTGATCTTGCTTTTCTGTGTGATACCTACATTTTTATTGAGAATCGTGGACAGTATCTTGCCCGGTTGAGGGACGTCCTAAAAAGTAACGGACGGCTGGCGATCTTGTCCTTTAATATGAAACCCGAAATTCCGGGGGCACCCCCTCCACATAAACGCGTCCCAAGAGAAACGATAATCCAGGAAGTTGAAAACTCCGGATTTGCCATGGAAGCAGAGTATTTCTTCCTTCCATATCAATACTTTTTGGTATTTGCGAAAAAGTAACCGGCTCCCGGTTAGCTGTAAGGAAGCAATTATGAAACTAAGTCCTTTGCTTGTAGTTTTTATGCTGTTCTTGTCACTAACGGTAAACTCTTATGGTGATTCGCCGGTATTTGCACCTGACCGGCAGGAGTTTGCAACAATCACCGGTAAGGTGCTGCTTGAGGGGAAGCCGCTGCCGAATGGTGTTGTGCTGTTGTTTGACAAGATGATGGGGCCACCTCCCGATCCATATAAATACTGGCGAATTCCTGATCTTATCACTCCGCTCAACCAGGATGGGAGCTTTAATCTCAGGGTCGCAGACGGAACGTTCTACATAATGGTTGCCCAGAAAAATCCTGACGGCGAGATTGGTCCGCCGACAGGCAGTGAATACCTTTACTTTCACGGGGATGCCAAAGGAGAGGCGCTTCCCTTGAAGGTCAGCGCCGGGGCCAACGTGGATCTTGGAGTACTTGGCGGGGTATTTCTGTTCACTCCGGAAATGATTCAACGCGGTAAAGGGATTACTGCGATTGAAGGGGTTGTTTCCGATCTTGCCGGAAAGCCTGTAACAGGTGTTGTGGTTTTCGCTTACCTGTCTCCGGATGCCACGGGAAGGCCGGTGTTTGTTTCTGACAGGACCGGCCCGAAAGGGACTTTCCTGCTGCGCGTTCATGACAGTTCCACCTATTATCTCAGGGTTAGAGGGGTAATTGGCGGGGGCGCCCCGAAAAACGGGGAATTTATGAATGTTACGGAAGACTTTAAGCCAGAGCAGGTAAAGTCGATTAAAGGTGAGACCGTTAAAGGGGTTGTCCTCAAGGTAAAGATGTTTTCGCGACCCGATAAGGCAAAGGACTCATCCGGCAAGGGACCTCGGGCCTTGAAGCAGCCCGAGAGTGTCAAACAACGATAGCCTCACTTGGCAGGCAATGGAGGAGATCCTTGAATCCAGTGTTCATGTTTGTGCTGTTACTGCTCGTAACCTCTGCTCCGGTAGATGCTGCGGGAGGTAACGGCATTCCTCTTAACAGCACCGGTGTCAACGCCTGGGGTGGCAGGACCAGCAACAAACTGTCAATTCCTCAAAGTGCCTATCCTCGCCAGGATGCAGATTTTCCTAAAAAATTTTCGTTCACCAAGCTTGACGACCGTGGCAGGAAACTGCCTGACAATGCGGCATCCTGGCATTGCGTTCAGGATAACGTTACTGGTCTTGTCTGGGAAGGGAAGACCAGCGACAACGGTCTGCACGATATATCGCACACCTATACCTGGTACAACTCCGACGACGGCTGCAACGGCGGCAGGGACGGGATGTCTGGCGAGCCTGATGATGCGATCTGCAATGGTGTGACTGGCGGTTGTGACACCGAAAAATTTGTTCGTGCCGTAAACGCTGCAGGTTGGTGCGGGTTCAGGGACTGGCGCATGCCTTCCATTGAAGAACTTGGCTCCATAGTTGACTACGGAAGGTCCATGCCGGCAATCGATCCCGGGTTCTTCCCGAACATGCCACAGCCCGCTGGATTCTGGACTGCAACCTCTTTTGCACCTGAACCGTCATTTGCCTGGATTGTTGTTTTTGATGAAGGGGGCATCACGCACTGCGTCAAGAGCTGGGCCTATCATGTCCGGCTGGTGCGGGGCGGGAGATGAAATTATCCATATGATTACTACCAGAGGTTATTCCGTGAAACTTATCTGTTACTTTTGGCCGATTCTGGCGATGATTAGTGTCATGCCGACATTAGCAACAGCGGCTCAAACGTGCCGTCCGGCAGACATTGCCGAGTCGGCCCCCGCTGCCAGATTTGTCATAAACAGCGACGGCACCGTCACTGATAGCTCCACCGGGCTTATCTGGAAGCGCTGCAGCGAAGGGTTGTCCGGAGCGAAATGCGAGGACGGTGCTGCCAAGACCTATAACTGGAAAGAGGCGAAAAAAGCTGCGGAAACTAGCAAGTTTGCCGGCAGAAACGATTGGCGACTGCCGACAATCAAGGAGCTCGATACCATCGTTGAATTTCAATGCTCCATGCCGGCTGTAAACCAGGCAGTTTTCCCGGCAACGCCGGCATTGAACTTCTGGTCCTCGTCGCGTTATTCTGGTTATTCAAATGGGGCCTGGAACCTCAATTTTAACGATGGGGGCCGGGACACTTGCAGCATGAACTATAGTCTTTATGTGCGTCTCGTCAGAGGCAAATGATTTGGACGTTATATTCATATTAAGGAGTTAAGGAGCTGCTTCATGAGTCGCGCTTTCCTCTATGTAATGACCATGGCTTGTGTCACGCTTATGCCCTTGGCAGCCTCGGCAGCTCAGCTCTGTCATAGCTACTGGCCGAAACCTTCTACCCCGATAAACCGCTTTGTCAATAATGAAGACGGCACCATAAGCGATAGCGCCACCGGGTTAATCTGGAAACGGTGCAGTGAGGGGTTGAGCGGCAGCACTTGCGAAAACGGTGCTCCGGAGATCTTTACCTGGCAGGAGGCCTTGCAATCTGCTGTGAACAGCTCATTTGCCGGGAAGAATGACTGGCGACTACCGAATATCAAGGAGCTGGGCTCCATCGTAGAGCGGCAATGCTCCATGCCGGCCATCAATGAAATTGTCTTTCCGGCAACACCGACCATGTCTTTCTGGTCAAGCTCGCCTTTTGCCGAGAATAAGAATTTTGCCTGGAATATATATTTCCCATATGGCATTAGCGACGGCAATGACAAGAACTACAAATTTTTCGTGAGGTTGGTCCGGGGAGGGAAATAGTTTCATCGTAGTTGTTCCCTGAGCAGGTGTAACAATCAGGCTCAGCTGTTTGCTCTGATTGCGGCATTGCTGCTAAGAGGTAATCACCTAAAAAGGGGGCCCGAGTTTGTTTTTCCCCGGATTCGGTTGTAATCTCTCGGCCTTGTTCTCCTTAATTTGGTTCTGGATTTATCCATTAGCGCATGATATTTTCGTGATCTTGAGCTGGTAAATAGCTAAGTTTGCGGCCAAAGGAGCACTCATGATCAACAGGTTTACTCCAATTTATCTGTATAGCCTGTCAGTTTTTTTTGTGGGTTTCCTCGCCGCTATTCCTCACTCGTTTGCCGAAGATTGTCTTGATTGCCATAGCGATGTATCAGCCAGGATGAGCGGTGGTTCCCACCATGTGCAGCAAACCGGAGTTAAGCCTATACACTGCTATGCCTGCCACTGGGAAGCCAGGCCCGATGGTAGCGTCGACAAACAGTACCATTCCGGCACTGCCCAGAACAGTGCCGTAGACCTGGTAGTGTGGGGCGCGGGGCAACGGCCCACAGAATACAATAAAGGTGTAACGGCAATAATCTATAGCCCCTCCGAGCTGGCCACTGCACAAGAACGGTCTGCCGTAGGTAGCATCACCGTACACTGCCTTGGTTGCCACAGCGACAGCAACAACTCCATACAGCCTTTCAGCGGTGACCCCAACAGCCCCAGCCGGTATGCCTGGGACGGCCAGAGCGTCGCCGCTCGCTATGCCGCTAAAGGGACCACCACCTGGGGGAAATACTCCACCTCGGCATCCAACAAAAAGATGCGCATCACTAAGGCCTTTTCCGCCCATGGCAACGCATCGGCCAACCAGGGAGGGTGGAGCAGCGCCAGTGGCTATGACGGAGAGATCCCCATAACCCGTGGTGGCCCTAGCGCCGGCAATATCGAATGTTTTGATTGCCACAACTCTCACGGTTCCGACATCACCGGGGTCACCTCCAGCTATCGTAATTTCGATGGCACCAACCGGGGCGGTATCTTGAAACAGACCAACAGCGGCAAATCCGGCTACCGGATGAACTACGTTCCTTCCGCTAACTTGGACCAAAAGAGCAGCAACCCATACAATCCCGGCGCCGGGTTATGTTTCGACTGCCATGAGACCGCCCAAAGCGGCGCCACCCCCTGGGGGTACAACAGCACTTTTGGCGCCAAAGGGCCGATCATCGGTTATAAAGACACCTCTCATTTCGGCACTGGAGTCAAAGGCTCCACTTCCCGCTACACCAACCGTCAGAGCCGCACCGAGATCATCAGCAGCCATCTGAAAGCCGGGAAATTTCTCAGCTATTCAACGCAAGGTCGAATCAACGGCCTCTGCACCCCGTGTCACGACCCTCACGGCGTCAGTCCAATCCTGGGAGCCCGTATGGCCTATGCCGTGCCGCTTTTGAAAGGGACCTGGCTCACCTCTCCCTACCGCGAAGACGGGCCGCCTTCTGCCTCCCCAGGAAAGGCCGGTTTCGAGAAACGCGACGGCACTGGCAATCGCGCGATTGCATGGGAGAAGGGGGATTTCAGTTTCACCAATCGTGACGCCAATGCCAATTTTGGCATCGGCGGCAGCGGTGCGCCACGCGAACCGATGTCCATGGCAGGGATGAAATACAATATCGACCGGAATACCTTTGGCGCCGACAAGCGGATCGCGGAGAATGAAGATGTCTTTGCCGGGTTATGTCTTTCGTGCCACATCAAGGAAAAAAACGGCAAAGCAACTGAGATTCATAGATCAGTAAAGGGGTGGGGAAGCAACAAGGAGCATGCCTTTCCTTGCTCCAAGTGTCACCAGCCCCACAACTCCGGCTTGCCCAGGCTGATGCAGACTAACTGTTTTGAAGAAGGTCCATCCGGATTACGGGAAAACAGCGGGCTTTCCTGGTTGCCGAAAAAGAAGTCCGATGTCGCTTCCGATAAAAATGCAAAGCCGGCTGCAAGTCAGGGGGATGCCTCTAACAGCAAGAAGACCGGCAAGGTCGAAGTTGTCGGATGTCATGTAAAACAGTTTGGCAGAGGCAACACCCCATCTCAGAGCCGCCAGGATGGGAGCCAGTGGAACCAGAAAAGTAGCTGGTAAGCTGCTTCAGCGAATTTTCTTTGATGAAAAAAGCCTCCTGGGTACTTGCTCCAGGAGGCTTTTTCTTGGGCATTTCTTTGGGTGCTATGGATAAGGGATGATAAACCGTTTTTCTCCGGTGCCGTAGGTTGCCTTTTTATGGTCAACTGAGGCATCCCACGCAAGAAGTCTTGCTTTCAGGTCATTGACCACTTGCGGATTCCGGTCGGCAACATTGGTCAACTGGGCAGGATCGGCAATAATGTCGTACAGTTCCAGGTCTCCATACTGGAGAGCTTTACCGGTAATGAAACCATACCAGGAAACCTTTTCCAGTAGTCTGGGGTTTTTCCTTATGATGAGTTTCCATTTCGAGGTTCTGATGGCAATATCGCCGGGAGGATAGGAATTGGGTGGAAATGCCTCACGGAGCATGGTGCCGTAATCTGTCACCGGTTTTTTTTCAGCATCCGGATAATCGGTTTGGTTGTTTTTGAATTCCAGATACCATCTGCTTAAAGTGTGTTCCCACCAGGGGATGCGATCGATAAAAGCGTATTCTGTCCCTTTCGCTTCAGGCTCGCCTTTTACAAGAGGCAGCAGGCTATTGCCTTGCAGCCCATGATCTTTGGGAATCCCAAGATAGTCAAGAACTGTAGGCACTATGTCAAGCCCCTGCACCTGGTTGGCAATATGTTTACCCCCATATTGGCCGTCCGGCAGGCGGATGACCAGCGCACTCTTTAGAACTGCTTCGGACAAGTCGTAATGAACCCAAGTTCCCCGTTCGCCGAGATCTTCCCCATGAACAGAATGAATAATCAGGATGGTATTTTTGGCCAGGCCCGTTTTTTCCAGCGTCTTGACCAGTTCGCCGACAAAAAGATCTGTGTAGCGGATAGAGGCGTCGTATCGTGATGTTATGTAGGAAACATCGTCAGACGACAACTTGTAGACAGGTTTGAAGCCTAGGTAGTAATTGTTGCGGAATACCCTCATCAGGACATCGTAGGTTATATCGTCGTCAAACCCTTCTTCCGCCTTAATTGAATGAAACTTGCGCCAGAAAGGAGCATATCCCGGGGGGTCGAATATGGTCTTGTCCTCTGCCGGGGCTGCAGCTGCGTAAGGGAGATGGATAACGCCACTGGCAATCCACATGAAGAACTTTTTGTCCTTATTCTTCACGATCCAGTCAAGTGAGTCAGTCGGCAAAACGCGCAGGGAAGGGCCGGTCCCGCGTCTGGTCCTGCCAAAATAATCAAAGGAGCGTGAAAAAACATCCCCCAGCTTGATTTCGGTTCCAGAGTCGGAGTCGTAGCGCATGAAAAATTCAGGTGCCCCTGACACTGCCGCTGTCGTATAACCGTAATACTTGAGAATTTCCGGCAGTGTCCTGCTTTTTACCGCGTCCTTTGCGGTATCGAAGGCGATCATCCCGTTGACCCGAGGGTATTGGGAGGTAAGCACGCTCATCATGCCAACTGGAGTGAGGTTTGCCTGGGCTATCGTGTTGTCGAAAAGGATCGACGACTTTGCCAGCTTGTCTATATTGGGACTCGTATCGCGCTTGTAGCCATAGACTCCAAGGTGGTCGGGACGCAAACACTGCAACGATACAAGGATAACATTCGTGTTCTCATAGCGCTTGGCTTCGGAAGTTTCCGTTGTCTGCAATGCATCCTCATTGCCGAACGAGGGGGTTGCAAGCAGCATAGCTATTATCGCAAGGCTGGCTGCATGTTTAAATTTAAGAAGAAAATATTTTGTTGCCATTTGTTATTACCTGCTCCTTTACCTTGTAACATGATCCGGCCTGAAATCTTATTCGTTAAGGATAGGGAATTACCCCGGATGATTTGCTGCTATTTACCTTTAACTTATTTCTGGGGTTTGTGGCATCCCACTCAAGTAGCCTGGCTTTCAATGCTTCAACCACCTTTGGATGGTCCTTGGCGGCATTTCTCTGTTCCAGTGGGTCTAGGCTAAGGTCATACAGCTCAAGCGGCTCAACAGGAAATTTATTGCCTGAGATGAAGTTCCACCACGAGATATTTTCCAGTAGGCTATTTTTTTCTCGGAGAATTAGTTTCCACTTGTTGGTCCTGACGGCAATGCACCCCTGCGGATATCGCCCTCCTAAAATGGTATTATCCAATGTGATCTTGTAATCCTTCATCTTGGTCATTTCCAGAGGCGTGTACTGTGCTGCCCGCTCTGACTGATGCTCTAGATGCCAGCCGCCAAGTACATATTCCCACCAAGGCAAGCGATCAATGAATGCATAATCAGAGCCTTTGAACCCGGCTTCATCACCGGTTACCAGTGGCATCAGGCTGGCCCCCTGGGATTCATGGTTGATAGGGATTTGGAGGTAATCCAGGATGGTTGGCAGGATGTCGATTCCTTGTACCTGTCGAGATATCCTTTTGCCTGCCTGGCTGTTATCCGGAAATCTCAGCATCAAGGCAGTTTTTACTTCTGTATCAAAGACGTCGTGATGAAAAAAATAACCGTGCTCACCAAGGCTCTCTCCATGGATCGAATGAAAGACCACCAGAGTCTTGCCTGACAGTTTTAACTTATCCAGTGTATTCAGCAGTTCGCCGATAAAGGTGTCGGTGTAATAGACACCGGCATCATAGCGGGCATTGATAAACGCAACATCTTTGTCGGTCAGCTTGTGGATCGGCTGGAAATCCAGGTAATAGTTGCCTCGGTATAGGTGAAACAGGACCTCTGTCGGCACCCCGTTATCGGTCACTTTTTTACCTGGCCGAATGGGGAATTGCTCGTAGAAAGGGGTGTAGTCCGATGGGTCAAACTGTGTCTTATATGGTGCGGGAACGGTTTGCGAATAGGGCGGATGCAACATCCCGGTTTCTATCCAGAGAAAAAATTTCTTATCACTGTTGGCCTTCAGCCAATCCAGCGCAGCAACAGGATTGACCCTGACGCTCCCGGTGGCATCCGGAACGGTCCGGCCGTAATAGTCAAAAGCCTGTGAAAAAACGTCCTTGGGACTGACAACCTTGCCTGACGCGGTGTCATAGCGCATGAAGAATTCCGGCGAACTCACCACTGCCGCAGTCTGATATCCGTAGAGTTTCAGGATCGCTGGCAGAGTTCGCTGGGAAACCTGGTCCTTGTTGACTTCAAATGAGACCATCGCGTGGTTGCGTGGATATTGGCCGGTAATCACACTCATGTGAGCCACCGGGGTCAGGTAGGAGTGGGCAATGGCGTTTTCAAACAGGACGGACTGTTTCGCCAGGCGATCAATGTTTGGGCTTGTCTCTTTTGGATAACCGTAGGTGCCCAGATGATCCGGACGAAGGATGTCCAGAGAAACCAGAATTATATTAGTGTATTCATTGCGCTCAGGAACAGGAGCAGCGGAGGCTGTGCTACATCCTCCGCTGCTTGAGTGGATGACCAGCATGAAAAGTACGATCACTACAGCACTGAAAACAGAGCCGGGATCGTTGCCGGCCGGTTTAATCATTTCTTCTGCGCTCCCTTGGCCTGAGAGTCATAAACAGGATTCAGACCTGGGATCCATTGTTTGGCATTGAGGTCATGCCCGATCGATTTAAAGTGGGCGAACAGCTTCTGTTCGAGTTCATAAGCGATTCGTGGCTGCTGCTCAACCAGGTTTTTTATCTCTTTCGGATCTTTTTTAAGGTTGTAGAGCTCGCGGTTTTTGTTTTCCAGAGTATAGATGAACTTCCAACCGTCTTTGGTGATGACCGAACGCTTGTAGGTATACTGGCGGTAATCGGTTTCAGAGTAGACCTCTTTTGCTACCGATTTCCCTTTCATCGCTGGCACCAGACTGGCGCCGCGCAGCTGTTTTTTTGCCTTCTCGGGCATCTTGACATCGAGCAGGTCAAGGATGGTCGGCATCACGTCGATGCTGCTGATCTGGTCATTGATAACCTTGCCAGTCTTCTGCTTAGGGAGAGTTATGATCAATGGCACGTGAATCAGTTCATCGTAAAGGCTGAAGCCGTGATCCATATGGTTGTGCTCGAAAAATTCGGTGCCATGGTCTGAGGTGAGCACGAAGATAGTCTTGTCCATCAGGCCCATTTTCTCGTACTCATCAAGAAACTTTTTGAAACGGGCGTCGGTCCGCTGGATCTTCTCGTCGTAGATGGCTCTCCAGAACTTGACGTCCTCGTCCCGCACGGCCACGGAACCTTTCTCAAGCCCTTCTTCGCGCAGAGCCTCTTGCTCCTGGGCTGAACCGGTATATTTCTTGTCATATCCCTTTTCGACAAAACGATAGTCAAAGCCACCTTCCGGGATGTTCTGGCCATGGCAATCATAACCGTGCAAGAACATGAAGAATTTCTTGTTCTTGTTCTCTTTCAACCAGTCGAGAGCTTTGGGAATGCTGACCCCCATGCTGCCGAATTTCCCTTTTTCGAAGAAATAGGTATCGAACCCCTGGTCATAGCCAAAGAAGCCGCTGACTCCGGCATTGCCGGTGAATCCGCCGGTGGCATAGCCGTTCTGCTTGAGTACCTCGGCCAGGGTAACCAGCTCCGGCGAGAGTTTCTTGAGGTTGGAGAGCACATTATTGCTTGGAGGATTGAAGACGGCAAATTTATTGGTCAGCCGGTGTTCCGAGGGATACACGCCGGTAAACCAAGTCATGGAGGCTGGCACTGTCCAAGAGGCGACAGAGATATTGTTGGTGAAGTTGAACCCTTTTTTCGCCATGGCGTCGATGGTTGGGGTAACGTTGCGCGGGTATCCCAAAGACCCTACATGAGCTGCCTGAAGGGCATCAAAGCTGACGAACACGACGTTGTAGTCTTTGTATTTGTCAGGGAGTTGCAAGGCCCCTTTCTTTTCAGCGGCCCCGGCTATTCCGGTCACCAGTCCTGGTAGGGACATGGTTGCGGCAAGCGCCCCGGTGGCCAGCGCAGTACGCTTCAAAAACTCTCGGCGGTCCATTTCTTCAGTCGTCGTTGCGTCATGCTCTACATGCTGTTTCATTTGTTCGCCTCTCCTTTATCTGCTGCTCCCAATGCAACGGGGCAAGTTATTTTGGTGTTAATATACATCGAGATCCCGGCCAACAGTCAGTTGCCCTTTGTACCCCTTCATCTCTTGCAGCAGGTCATCAGGAGTGGAAGCCAAAGGACGTTTCTGGGGACGCAGTGTTATGGGGTTGTGATACATGACAAGAATGCCTGGTTTTGCTTTGTTCGCTAGTTCCACCAGTTGGCTGGTCGTGGTGTGATACTTTGCAGCATAAGCGCGGATGTCGTGCCCTTGGGCATTGGGCCGCATCGGGTTACTGAGGAATTTTTCGGTCAACGCCTCATGGACAAGCAAGTCACACCCATTGCATGCGTCGATGGTAGCCTGTGTCGGATTTGTGTCTCCGGTGATGACGATACTCCGGTCTGCAGTGTCGAAACGGTAGCCGTAGCTCTCAGCCCACTCGCCATGTTTTGTCGGGAAAGCGGTTACCGTCACATTGGCATCTTTATAGACCAGGCCGGCCTTGATTTCATGAACATTCACCCTCACCCCTTCGATAGGCTCCTGCTCCATCCCTTTTGATCTGATATTGATGTCTTCGCTATAGGCCGCGAGGATATGGTCTGTCATTGCTTTGATCCCCTTAGGGCCATAAACCTCAAGAGGCTGTTTGCGGCCCATGGCCCAAGGGGTAAGGATCAGGTCCGGAAATCCCGCGGTATGATCGGAATGGAGATGGGTGGTGAAGACTACCCGTAAATTGGCAGGATCCAGTTCGGTGATACCCTTGTCGAGCCTTGCTGCGGCAGCGCGACGTACCACGCCGGGCCCGAAGTCGATCAGATAGGCGCTGCCGTTTACCACGATTGCTGACGCAGGGCCTGAACGGTCAGGGTCCGGCTGAGGATTGCCGGTTCCAAGCAGCACCAGACGGGTCTGTGATCCTTCTGCAAAGCCTGTCGCAAACAGCAGCAGGCAAATAAGACATATTACATTGCTGAGCATGGCCCCTCTCTACCGGCGGCACAAGTTACAGATGACAACAATACGGCTTTTGTTGCCAGTTGCACGATTGAATCTTTGGCAACATCCTATAATTACAGTTGTTTATGTATTTAAGGCATGTAGCGATTAGTTAATATAATATAAAAATGTTGTGCCTACCAGAAATTAATGCCACAATATTTCACCGCTAACTGGTTGATGTTGCAGGCATTACCCTATGCGCAATCTTTTCAAAGGGAGAACCGCGGGAATGATTCGTTACTGCTTATTATTACTGATATTGTTGGCCTCTGTACTTTCAGCTAAGGCCGAAGTGCAAGGATCTGGGAAAATTACTGGCGCGTGGATAGCTCCCCCAAAAGGTCCCATTGCCGGAGCGCTGGTCTACGCCTTCAATGCTGAATCTGGTCCGCCGCCAACACCTGAAAGATATTGGCGAGTGCCTGATGGCATGGCGGTTACCGATAACAACGGCAAGTTTTCTCTGGATCTCCCTGATGGCACCTATTATCTGGGAACACTTAAAAAGCCCAAGGGCAACCAACCCGGCCCCCCTGCCGATGGCGACCTTTACTTTTTCAGTAGAGACGCAAAAGGAGCCCCCAAGAAGTATGTAGTTACCGGCGGGAGCAGCTTGAGTGCGGGGACGTTTCGAAAAGCAGAACCATTCAAAACGCCAGCCATAAAAATCACAGACGGCATTACCGCAATAACCGGCACTGTAAAAGGAGATGACGGCGTCCCCGTAGCAGGTGTGATGGTTTTAGCCTATCTTAACGAGGAGATGACCGGTAGACCTCTCTTTGTATCGTTCAGGACCGGTAAGGATGGAAGGTACCTTCTTCAGGTGGATCAGGCCGGGACGTACTATCTGAAAATCCGTAGTTCCTACGGCGGCGGTCGACCTCATTCTGGCGATATTCTCGGGAAATATGGTGGAGAGACCCCTATCCCTGTCCAAGTTGGCAATAATATCATTACGAAAGGAATCGACATCACCGTTGAAAGATTCGAGGATATGAGGCCGGAAGAACCGCCATTGTAACAATAGACTCTTTTGCCTTATTCTTTGCGAATAGACCAGTTCACGGCTCGCAAAGCCTTCTCTGAAAACGGGGAGGTCGAAAATCTACCAGGTAGAACCAAACTGGGTGTGCCTGAATCAGGTCGCGTCAGCGATCCAGTTGGCCGATCCGGAATAGGTATTGGCGCGTTTACTGAATTGATCGATAACCTTGTTCATTCCCATGTCCTGTTGGGAACAGCTTGTCAGATGCAAATTTAGTGTAGCCTGCTGTAAGCAAGGGCTAATAAATTAGAGATGGTGCGGAAAATCAATTGTGCTCTCTGGTTGAGTGAAACTCAAGGTTCTTCCAGTTTTCCATGGTATTATCCAGGCGCCATTGGCTTCCTGCCAGGTAGGCGAGGTTCCCTTCACCATCGACATAACAGTGCATTGCTTCTTTCTTCTGGAAATCTTCCAAGGTCTTTTTGTCGCCGGCCACCCAGCGAGCAGTAACGTAGGATGCCGGCTCGTAGGTCGCTTTAACCTTGTATTCATGCTCCAGGCGATGCATTACCACGTCGAACTGGAGGAGTCCCACTGCGCCAACGATCCAATCGGCCCCCATCTGGGCTCGGAATACCTGGGTTGTCCCTTCTTCTGCCAGCTGGACAAGCCCTTTTTCCAAGGCCTTTGACTTCATCGGGTCAAGCAACCGCACTTTTCGAAAATGCTCCGGCGCGAAGTTTGGGATCCCGGTGAATTTGAGATCTTCACCCTGGGTAAAGGTATCGCCGATCTTTATGGTGCCATGGTTGTGAATGCCGATGATATCCCCAGGGAATGCCTCATCCACGTTGGTTCTGTCCTGGGCCATGAATATGGTTGCATTGGCAATCTGAAAATCACGTCCCAGCCGCAGGTGCTTGACTTTCATGCCTCTGGTGAATTTGCCGGAGCATATCCTAAAAAAAGCGATTCTGTCCC
Source organism: Geoanaerobacter pelophilus (assembly GCF_018476885.1). Lineage (NCBI taxonomy): Bacteria > Pseudomonadati > Thermodesulfobacteriota > Desulfuromonadia > Geobacterales > Geobacteraceae > Geoanaerobacter > Geoanaerobacter pelophilus. The sequence goes on along the minus strand of NZ_JAHCVJ010000004.1, from coordinate 60,988 downwards.
GGTGAGCTGGGTCCATGTTTGCCTGTATTTTGAAGACAAACCCGGAGAAGGACTCTTCATATGGTGATACCAAGCGTGTTGTTGCTTCGCGCGGCAGAGGCGACGGGGCATGCTCAACGAACGTGTCAAGCAATTGCTGCACACCGAAGGTATTGATGGCGCTGCCGAAGAAGACCGGCGTCTGCAGTCCTGCCAAGTAGGCTTCCTGTTCAAAGGGATGGGCCACTCCTTCAATCAGCTCAATGTCATGTCGTAGTTCTTCAACCTGACTGCCGAGCAGTTCGTCGAGTCTAGGATCGTCCAGCCCTTTTACCGTTAGGATCTGCCCGGTACCACGGTCAGCCTCAGGATCGAAAAAAGTTATCTCTTTGGTGTAAAGATGGTAGGTACCCCGGAAGCGTTTACCCATACCTATCGGCCAGGTCATTGGGGCGCATTGAATATCGAGGACGCTTTCGATCTCGTCGATAAGCTCCAGGGGCTCCCTGCCTTCACGGTCAAGCTTGTTGATGAAGGTCATGATCGGGGTGTGCCTGAGACGACAGACTTCAAGCAATTTTTTGGTCTGGCTCTCAACTCCTTTGACGGAGTCGATAACCATGAGGCCAGAGTCAACGGCTGTCAGTACGCGATAGGTATCTTCAGAAAAATCGTTATGTCCCGGAGTGTCCAAGAGGTTGATTTCAAAGTCTTGGTAGGTAAACTTCATTACTGATGATGTTACTGAAATGCCGCGTTGCTTCTCCATTTCCATCCAGTCAGAGGTTGCATGGCGCGCAGCCTTACGGGCACGGACTTCGCCGGCTTGTTGTATGGCCCCGCCAAACAGGAGCAATTTTTCGGTTATAGTTGTTTTCCCTGCGTCCGGGTGGCTGATAATGGCAAAGGTTCTTCTACGGTCAATTTCGTTTTTATTATGCTGCATTAGGGATACTCCGAAAAAAGCCTGGACAAAATAAAGGCGAAGAAGATATCTTCGCCCAGTTATCGTGTTATAATTGCACGATATAATGAAAAGGGCAACTGCTATCTGTTGCTAATCCAATGGCTTTTACATGGGACACATGAATGAAAGATATTTATCGCCTCCAAACCGTAGATGATATCCACAAGGATGAAAAAGCCATTATTGATGTATTGAAGGGTATTTACAGTGGAGAGCTTAAAAATGACCTGCGTATCCTGAATTATTATAAAGAGATTCCTGTCAGCTATGGGGCAACGATTTCCCATATTGACGAGGATCTTGTGGAAATGTTGGTTCATCAGCACCAGGCAGTGGTGATGTATGTGGAAAAAACGGCTTTTCTGAAAAGTGATCATTTCCCACATGATGTTCTTGCAAACGTTTACAAGGCAAATATTAATAAATGTATCGGCTTGCTACATAATTTTTCTTACGCCCAGATTCGGGCTGAGAGAAGACGCTTTGTCCGGGTGCAGATAGTCGACCCGGTTAAGGTCAACTTCAGGCGAATTGACAAGAATTTCGATGGACAGATGATTGATATCTCCATTGGCGGACTATCTCTGAAAACGAGTGATAAGATCGATATAGACATAGACACTGCAGGGATTCTCACTGCTGAGCTCCCCGCCGGGAAGTTGGAAATGCCGGGAAGACTTCTAAAGATTGCGTCTGTTGAGAATGAGTATTGCTATATTTTTGAGATTGAGGCAAGTCCACGAATTGAAACTGCTATCTCTCAATTCATTTTTCAGAAACAGGTGGAAATCATCCGTGAGTTGAAGGATCAACTTGTCTATGGATAATGCTTAATCTGAACCCTCGGCTCTTACTTAAACAATCATGAGCCTCGCTATGTGTAAATTCAGCGAAAACCCCCATCCTCTTATTGATACCCATTGCCACCTTGATGATTTCCGCCTGGCTGGTCGCCTTGCCAAAGTTTTTACTGATGCCGGTAGGGTAGGTGTTTCTCACTATATTGTGCCTGGGGTAGACCCTGATAATTGGTCACGGATTGAAGCTTTGACGGTCGATCGCAGTGAGGTTTCTCCTGCCTTCGGAGTTCACCCTTTTTTTGCAGCAAAATGGTCTGGAGTAATTAGCGATACCCTGGCCGCATTGCTGCCAAAGGCAGTTGCTATTGGTGAGATCGGTCTAGATTACCATCGCAAGGACGTGCCCAGAGCCATTCAAGTCGACGCCTTCAGACAACAATTAAAGCTCGCTGTTGGCGCCGGACTCCCGGTGCTGATTCATTGCAGGGGAGCTTTCAAGGATTTGCTAACCATTCTCGCTGAAGAGAATGCTGCACAGGTTGGCGGTATCTTGCATGCGTTTTCCGGCAGCCCAGAAGTTGCCAAGGCTTGCATCAAGCTGGGATTTCTTGTCTCAATTGCCGGACCTGTTACCTATAATAATGCTGTACATCCGGTAACGCTGGTTGAACAACTACCTCTTTCGAGCCTGGTTCTCGAAACAGATGCTCCGGACCTTACCCCGGAAGCCTGCAGAGGGATCGATAATGAGCCTGCTTTTCTCCCTTTTATCGCCGATGCCGTTGCCCAAATAAAGGGTTTGTCATATTTAGAAGTGGCAGAAAAAACCACAAGCAATGCCAAAAGGATATTGGGTGTCTGATGGTATTGAATAATTGTCTGAGAGGTGCTTGATGGGATTGAATCGATTCTCGAGAAATGAACTTTTGTTGGGCCTAGAAGGGCAGTCGAAGCTGAATCGGTCATCTGTCGCGATCATCGGTTTGGGAGGTGTCGGCAGTTATGTTGCTGAAGCGCTTTGCAGGGCTGGTGTTGGGCATCTCACCATTGTTGATTTTGATGACATCTGCCTGACTAATGTAAATCGCCAACTTCACGCCTTGGATGGGACTGTCGGACTATCAAAAGCGAGCGTGATGGCTCAACGACTTAACCTGATCAATCCTGACGCGGAGGTGGTTCCCTTAAAGGAGTTTTACTCGGCGGAAAGCAGCAATTATCTTTTTTCACGGAAGTTTGACTATGTGGTTGATGCGATAGATCATTTTACCAGCAAAGTTCATCTTGTTGTAACGTGCCTGAATCATGGGATACCGGTAGTCTCTAGCATGGGTGCCGCTAACAAACTTGATCCCAGTAGAATCAAAGTTGCTGATATTTCAAATACTCATACCTGTCGAATGGCGCGTTCTTTTCGCAAGTTGCTCAAAAAAGAAGGGGTCGCAGATGGGGTAAAGGTTGTTTTTTCGACTGAGGAGTTTAAGCCGCTAGAGGTTCGGAATTCCGGGTGCAAAGAGGACTGCATCTGCCCAAATCGCGGCTCTCAGCAGTTTTCCTGTGAGCATCGTCGCGTCGTGCTGGGCAGTATTTCATATCTCCCTGGAATATTCGGTTTAACCATGGCAGGTGTTGTTGTTAATGATCTCCTTGCTGCTACAAAATTGCATGAGGAACGATTGACTGCAGTTTTATAGCCGATATACTTGTGTTTACAATATATAAAAAAGACTATTTGGTTTAAGGAGGCGCATATGGGCAAGGAATACACGATGCAAGAGGCTATAAGGCTGGCAGTGCAGGCTGAAAAAGATAGCATGGATTTTTATAGACGTGCAGCGTCAGTGACCGCTAATGAACGGGCAAAGAAAGTTTTTGATCTGCTCGCCAACGAAGAGGTCGGGCATTTAAAGCTGTTTTTTGACCATTACAAAGGCAGTGAGTTTGGTGATTTCAAATCGTTCATTGATTCTCCTCCCAACAAGAAGGGAGCCACGATAATTGCTCTGGAGAAGGCAATTGATGACAAGACCCATGAGCAAAAAGCCCTTGAAATTGCTATGAAAGAAGAGAAAGCAACTATCGAGCAGTATACTCTTCTTGCCCAGGATATCGTAGATCCTCTGGTAAAGAAGGTCTTCGAGCAGGTGGTCAAAGAGACTCAGAATCACTATGATATGATCGAAGACGAGTATATGCATGTAATGAGAATGGTGGACAAGTCAGACCAGGATACGTATGTGCGCGAGTAGAACGCGTAGCTAATAAAAAAGAAATATTTTAGTTGTGCAAAACGAAAAGCGGCCGAGAATCTCGACCGCTTTTCGTTTTCTTGCATTCAAGCAGTTGTTAGCCAAGGTACTGGTTGTAGTAGGTTTTGACTTTCGCGAGATATTCCCTGGTTTCCTGAGGCAGTGAAGACGTCCCTTTTCTATCCACATTCCCTGGGCCCCAATTGTAGGCTGCCAGTGCAGAATCTAGGTTCCCATGGTATCGGTTCAGCATGTCCTTAAGGAAACGTGTGCCTGCCATTACGTTTTGTTCGGGGTTATAGGAGTCCACTACTCCCAGACCTCTAGCAGTTGAAGGCATCAGTTGCATGAGCCCTTGCGCCCCGGCGTGTGACAGGGCTGAAGGGTTGAAATTGCTTTCAGCCTTTATTACGGCTTTTATCAATGCACCATCAACGCCGTATTTCTCTGAGGCTCTGGTTATAACTTCTTGGATGTTTCCTTCAGATCGTTGGGAAGGAGTTTCAATGTGTGTTGTGTTTTGAGCTATTGGCGTTGAGTTTAAAGTATTGTCGACATTTTGACGCTTGGCGATCAGGTCGGATAAGGTAAGTTTGACAGGCAAATCGAAAGAGTTGGCAGAAGTCTTGACGTCATCTCCGAGGGATAAGGCGCTTTTCATCATCTGCAATTGCAGAAGTTCGGCGGTCGCCATGGCTACGGAAGAATCCTTTTCTGCGCGTGTTATAAGGCTTTGCGTTGCGGAAGATATTGCTTCGGAAAACGATCCGGCTGACAACCCCTTATTGCTGGATGTTTTTGAGGTAGATTGGCTCAGTGAGGATATTTTGTTGGACTCAATCATGTTGATGGACATGTTGAGTGTTAATGCAGTTGGCGTGCCATGACTGCTAGGGAAAAGCCTTTTCGTTGAAGCTATATAGTCATGCTGGAACCAGGAATTGACAATTTCTTTTTCTTAAGTTTTTCGATAAGAGTCGTTCTTTTTAGGTTTAAGAGGATTGCTGCCTCTTTCTTGTTGCCGGAGGTCTTTTCCAATGCCTGGAGAATTAATTGATTTTCAAATTCCTCAACTGCGCTGTTAAGGCAGAAACCGTTATCTGGTAGTGTAATCGATTCCTGCGGAGTGGTTGCTTTACGTCCTCGGTACTTTTCAGGCAGGTCATTTGCGGAAATTGTGCCGCTTCCTTTGAGGATAACCATCCGTTCTATCAGATTTTCAAGTTCGCGAACGTTGCCGGGCCAGTCGTAATTGCGAAGCAAATTGAGGGCTGACGAATCTATCCCTCGTACCTTCTGATATTTGCTGTTGCTAAAGCGCTCCAGAAAGGAGCTGATCAAAAGAGGAATGTCGCCTTGTCGCTCACGAAGCGGGGGCAGAATAATGGGGATGACAGATATTCTGTAATACAGATCTTCTCTGAACTCTTTGGTTGCAACCATTTTTTCAAGATTTTGATTCGTTGCGGCAATTATTCTTACGTCAACCTTTTTAGTGGTTGTGGAACCGACAGGTTCTAATTCTCTGTTTTGCAGAACCCTGAGGAGTTTTACCTGAAGACTCGGCTTCATGTCGCCAATCTCATCAAGAAAAAGTGTTCCTTTGTCGGCCATTTCGAATCTGCCTATTCTTGTAGCGATTGCGCCGGTAAAAGACCCTTTGACATGACCGAAAAGCTCACTTTCGAGGAGCTCATCAGGAATTGCTGCGCAGTTGACCGGCACAAAATTTTTCTGCCGCCTATTGCTCAAGTCATGAATTGCCCGGGCCACCAGTTCTTTTCCTGTGCCTGATTCTCCTTGGAGAAGAACTGTAGAGTCAGAGCTTGCAACTTTTTCAATCAGTTCAAACAGCGCGAGCATTTTGTCGCTCTCGCCGATGATATTGTTGAGCAGAGTTCTATTCTTGATGCATGGCTTGGATCTGAAGCTTTGGTTCTGCAGAGAATGGTGTTCAAGTCCACGCCTGACGTGAGTTTCCAGCTCTTCAAGGTTAAATGGTTTTTCGAGGTAGAAAAAAGCCCCGGCTTTAAGGAGGTTTGCGGTCATTTCTGAGTTCGCAAAGGCGCTATAAGCGATGGTGACTATTTCAGGGCGCATCGCTTTTAATTTTTTTATAAATTCAATGCCATTTACTCTCGGCATCATCAAATCTGTTATGACAAGATTTACGTCGTTAATCTCAATCTTTTCGAGGGCATCCTGGCCATCAGAAGCCTGAAAAACCTGATATCCTTTGTAGCTCAGGAATGCAGCCACAAAATCCCGGGTTTTCTTGTCGTCATCAGCGATCAGAATTTTGGTGTTTTCCATGGCTTCCTCATCTCGGCAATTAAAGTTACATAGTTATAAGCCGAAGAGATTTCATATCGCGGCCTACTATAACACATACAAGTGTAAAGTCAATAAAATGACTTGAGGGTTTTTGGGCTTGAAATAGGCCTCTAGCCGTTTAACGAAAAAGATGATTCGGAGATGTTTCCGCTACTTAGTCTGCAGGATGTTCAAATATGTCAAAACTGTGGCAGTTAATTAAATTTATGTAGTGATCAATTAAAATTGCTTTAGTGCAATTGCCGATGGGCAGAACTTCGGGTAAATATATGATACGGATCTTGAAAGGGGAAGCGAGCAATGGAAAATGCACTGACCGTTCATAGGGATCAGAAAAATAAAGAGGATGCTTCCGGCGAGCTTATTCAACTGGTCAGCTTCAACCTGGATGAGGAAGAGTATGGTGTTGACGTGCTTAAAGTGCGGGAGATTATTCGCATGCCGAGCATTACAAGGGTTCCTAACACGCCTCATTATGTGGAAGGAGTTATTAATCTCAGGGGTAAAGTTATCCCGATCATGTCAATCAGGAGAAGGTTTGGTCTTGGTGAGATAGAAAATGATAAGAGTACCAGAATTATGGTCATGGATGTCGATGGTGAACTTATGGGGTTTATCGTCGATTCAGTTTCAGAAGTCATCAGGATTGCTCAGCATGAAATTCAGCCTCCTCCGCCGGTTGCGACAAGTGGTATTGACCAGGAGTGTATGTCAGGTGTGATAAACCAGCCAGAGCGCCTGCTCATTCTTCTCGATCTGGAAAAAATGTCATCTAAAGAAGACAGGAAAATCCTGAGCAATCTTTAGGGCTAGCGAGTTATTTTTAATGCTGAGTTTGTTTATGAATTCTGCAAGTGAGGGTATCCCATGTCATTAGAAATTGAAGATCAAGAACTTTTAGAAGGTTTTCTTACCGAAACAACCGAGTTATTGGAAAAACTGGATGATGACCTGGTTACCTTGGAAAAATCTTCTGACGACCCTGATCTGCTAAACCGGATATTTCGTTCTATCCATACGGTCAAGGGTGCCTCCAGTTTCCTTGGTTTTGAACTGCTGGTTAAGGTGACTCACAAGACCGAGGATGTTTTGAATCGTCTTCGGAAGGGAGAGCTTACCGTATCGCCCGAGATAATGGATGTGATACTTGAAGCCGTTGATCTGGTTAAAGTATTGGTAAACGACATTAAAGGGGGGGATATTCAAGAGCGGGAGGTTGACGGTACCATCGAGAAGCTGATTCCACTGCTTTCAGCTTCTGCTGTTGTTGCCCAACCCGTAGACCCGTCAACAGCTGAAACTGCTCCTAGTGACAAAAAAACTGCCAAAGCTGAAGGAAAAGGAAAGAAAAAGAAGAGTGAAAAGGCTGAAGCTGCGGCAACAGTTCCAGAGCCTTCTGATGCCGCAACCAGTCAAGAGCCTCAGCCTGTACCTCCACAGGTTGCGGCAAAAGAAGCGACAGCTATGGTTCCGTCAAAACAGCCTGTAAAGGCGGTAGAGACAAAAGGCGGGGAAGACCTTTCCGACAATACAACGGTTAGAGTTGATGTTAAAAGGCTTGATGACTTGATGAACCAAGTCGGCGAGCTTGTGCTGGAACGTAACCGGATGATTCAGTTGAATAGTAACTATCAGGGGGAAATCTCACTCGACAGCTTTCCTGAGGATTTCAGCAAACTTACCAAAAGGCTTAATTTTGTCACCTCAGAATTACAGATGCAAGTGCTCAAAATGAGGATGATCCCTGTCGAAAAGGTTTTCAAGAAGTTCCCTCGAATTGTCAGGAACCTGGCCAGAGACCTTGGCAAGGAGGTTGATCTTCAGTTGATGGGTGAAGAAACCGAATTGGACCGGTCTGTTGTTGACGAAATTGGCGACCCCCTTATCCATTTGATCCGTAATGCAATGGACCATGGTCTGGAAACACCCGACGAGCGTTTAGCTGCTGGCAAACCAAGGTGTGGCAATCTGCTCCTTGCGGCGGCGCATGAAGGGAACCAGATTATCATAAGTATAAAGGATGATGGCAAGGGGTTAGATCCTGAGAAAATTGGACGAAAGGCCCTAGAAAAAGGGTTGATCACCGAGGAACAGCTCGCAGGAATGATGGCCAGAGAAATCCTTGATCTCATTTTCTTGCCAGGTTTCTCAACCAAGGAGAAAGCCTCAGACCTTTCCGGTCGTGGTGTCGGCATGGATGTGGTCAGGACAAATATCAAGAAACTCAATGGTATTATTGACATCAAAAGTGAGTTGGGCAAAGGGTCTGAATTCATTCTCAAGCTACCTCTTACCTTGGCAATTATCCAGTCCCTTCTGGTCGAGGTTGAAGGCGAGATCTATTCAATCCCGCTGTCTGCAGTTCTCGAGACTTTAAGGGTTGAACAGAAGGAGTTCCACAGCATCGGAGGTAGGGAGATGCTGAAGTTGAGGGATATCGTCCTCCCATTGGTGCGCCTTGAGAGAGTTTTTAATGTCGAGCGTAAGGGTGAAGGTGATGGCTCCTGTTATGTTGTTGTGGTCGGTGTCGGCGAGAAACGTGTTGGTCTCATCGTTACACGATTGCTCGGGCAGCAGGAGGTGGCAATAAAATCTTTAGGGAAATATTTGACGAATCTTGCCGGTATTGCCGGATCAACAATCCTGGGAGATGGCAGCGTTGCACTTATTGTAGACCCTGTTAGTCTTGTGGAAGGGAACGAAGCCGGCAATGCCGGACGATAATGGCCCATTGGAAACTCAGAATCGATTTAATACGAAAGTAAAAAGGGGCTACCGTGAAACTAGCGGATAAGGATTTTGAACTGTTCAGAGATTATATCTATAACCTCTGTGGCATTTATTTTCATACAAGCAAAAAGTATTTTCTGGAGAGTCGGCTCGCCCGTAGACTGGAAGATTGCGGTATTAAGAGCCATGCCGACTATTATAAGCTTCTGAAGAGTGTCCCGGGTGGTTCACAGGAGTTGAAAAAGCTCCTTGATGAAATCACTACCAACGAAACCTGTTTTTTCCGTAACCTCCCCCAGTTGAGCGCACTGGAAAACAAGCTTCTGCCTGAAGTGGTAGAAACAAAAGGGAAGATCGGTTTTCGGAAACTGCGCATTTGGAGCGCCGCATCTTCTTCCGGTGAAGAAGCATATACTATGGCCATGATTCTGCTCGAGAAAAGGAATTCCCTGTTAAAGGACTGGATTATTGAAATCATCGGTACCGATATCAACGAGACGGTTCTTGCCCAGGCCAGAGAGGGAATTTATAACGCGTATTCTGTAAGAAATACCCCTGATTTTTATTTGAAAAAGTATTTTAAGCAAGAAAGTCCTGAAAAATACATCTTATCCCCTGAAGTGAAGAGGCTGGTAACCTTCAACCATCTGAATCTTTACGAAGATACCAAGATGATATTTATGAAGAGCTTTGATTTTATCTTTTGTGCAAACGTATTGATCTATTTTGACACTGCCTCAAAATCAAAAGTTGTCCAGCATTTTTACAACAATCTTCAGCCTTATGGATATTTTTTCGTCGGGCAATCCGAATCTCTGCATGGAGTGAATGACAATTTCAAGACAGTTCATTTCCCTGGTGGGTTTGCGTACAAAAAGTGAGAGGCGATAAATGGATATGACCGTAAAACTTCAAAAAGCAAAGGAAATGGTCGACAAAATCAACGATTTGCCAACCATTCCCATAGTAGCAACCAAAGTGCTTGAGCTTCTTGACAAGCCTGATTGCGAACTTGATGAAGTTGCTGACATGATTCTTACTGATCAGGTGCTGGCTGCCAGGGTTATAAAAATAGTGAACTCCCCTCTTTATCGTTCGGCGCATGAGATCAAGTCGGTCAAGAGGGCTCTGGTATTTCTTGGATTCAGGCATATTCGTGAACTCGCGCTGACATGTTCATTTATCGAGGCATTTCAGGGCAAGGATGGTGCCTTTGATGTGATGACCTTTTGGGAACATTCATTCGGGGTCGGGATCGTTGCCAAAATCATTGCACAGCGCGCTAGATATATGGATACCGAAAAAGCGTACTTGGCAGGAATCATTCACGATATCGGAGAGGTTTTTCTCAGCTATTACTACAAAAAAGATTTCCTGCAAATTCTTGAAGATATAAAAGGTGAACCTTACAAACTTGTGGATGCTGAACAGAAGTTCTGGGGCACTGACCATAGCTACATCGGTTATGCAATCGCCCAAAAGTGGAATTTCCCTCAGGAATACGGGGAGGTAATTGCTTATCATCACAGACCTGAAGAGGCTGTTCTTGACCCGACCCTTGTAGCCATAGTCAATCTTGCGGATCTCTTCTGTTCAGTAAGGCAATTGAACTATGGAGGCAGGGAGTGGGTGAGCTTTAATCTTGCGGAAGAGCCCGCTTGGGAGATCTTGAAGCAATTTGCGCCCCACATAGCCAAACTGGACATCGAGAGGTTTTGTTATGAGCTTGATGACAGGGTTCCCGAGGTGCAGGACTTAGTCAAATCTATCTTTGAAGGCATGATAATGGAGTAGCCGTACATGAATTTTATGACACAGACAAAAAAAGTCAGAGTGTTGATTGTCGATGATTCTTCTTTTATGCGCATGGCTATTCGTGGGATTCTGTCACAAGACCCGAATATTGAGGTTGTCGGTGTTGCATCTGATGGCTTGGAAGGTGTTGAAAAAGCCCAGAGTCTTAAGCCTGATCTAATAACTATGGACGTTGAAATGCCCAGGATGGATGGGATTTCAGCCTTAAAAGAGATAATGAAAAAAGCTCCAACCAGAGTGTTGATGGTGTCAACGCTCACCAATGAAGGAGCCAAAGCGACCTTTGAAGCGCTCGAGGCTGGGGCAGTTGATTATATCCCAAAAAATGTTACCGATTCTGCAGACGCTCAGAAAGTATTCAAGGAAGAGCTGCTGCGCCGGGTCAAAGAGGCTGCCATTTCGATATTTGCCAAGCGAGTGGCAGTACCTGCAAGGACTGTTGCCACATCAACAATAAAGGTCGCCAGTTCTCGGTTTGCAAATCGCAAAATACACTGTGTCGGTATCGGGGCTTCGACTGGTGGGCCTGTAGCGCTTCAGGAGGTTCTGTCCCGAGTGCCTGTAAACTTTCCTTATGGCATAGTGGTTGCCATTCATATGCCCAAGGCCTTTACCGGGCCTTATGCGGAACGGTTGAACGCAAAGTGTTCTCTGAGTATAAAGGAAGCGGTTGATGGCGATCTTATAAAACCAGGGCAGGCGTTGATTGCTCCTGGTGGCAGGCACACCCTGATGGTGCGGCAAGCCGGCGGTATAGCTGTTAAGACTGTACCTGCAAGCGATTACCCAAAGCATCTGTATATTCCATCTGTTGATCTGATGATGACATCTCTTGCAGACGTCAGCAATGGTGCGATGTTAGGGGTTGTTCTGACCGGTATGGGAAATGATGGCTTCAAGGGGATGCAACATCTAAAATCAAAGGGTGGAGTTACCTTGGTTCAGGATGAAGCCACTTCGACAATTTACGGTATGCCAAAGGCATGTGTTGATGGTGGTGTTGCAGATGAAGTACTGCCTCTAGGAGAAATTGGTTTCGAGATAGGTCGTATTGCCGGTTAATTTACCTCAAAGCTGAAATGATCAATCCGTTTGGCCCACCCCACGCTTTACAGCGAGAATAACCACGTCTCTTTAGGAAAAACAGCAATGCCGGGGCTGCCGCTAGCGGGCAGTTGATGATTTCGATTGCCAGTTTGCCCTGCGCATTGACATATTTGTCCGTCGCTTTAAAAACAGTGCATAACTCTTGGATGGTAACTGAAACGATTTGTGCTTTATCGGTTGTAACTTGTAATGGGGCACATGACTTAGAACCTGGAGTTTTGCCAAAGCTATGCCTGACAACGAGTACCGCCACTGCTATCAATGAACTAAGTCTTGTCCAGGTTCCCATTTCTCAGATATATTCCCGATCGTGAAAAAAATACACTTCAATTTGCAAGCGACGCTGGAAGAAAGTCAATTTGAAAAGACATTTCAGCGGCTTTTTGTACAAGGCAGCATTGTTGACCATGACCTGGGCCGCAGGATGGCCAGGTTAGAAAATCTTTTTCAGGTTTATCGGTCAACTTGCCCTGTCCCATGTTGGTCAAGAGGCTTGGCTGTTACCAATGAAATACGGCGAGTCACGGAAACATACTTAGATTATTCATTGATCCGCCAAGCACTTGTGCGGATTGTAAAAAAATCATTGGCCGGACATTTTGATCCACCGCAGGTGCTTTTCACGGTTGATGGGTGGCTAGAATTCCTTGAAATGAAGGCCTTGTGGGATCAACATGTCAATCCTGCAGCGCTTGTCGCGAACCTTGCAGAGAATCAAGCCGACCGGGTGCGCTTCCTGTTTGGCCTCTACCTTCCCCAGCAATTCGGCGGATCATATGGACGGTATCCCAGCCAGCTTGATTTTCTCGAGCGTTGGTTAACGAGCCGCTCTGAACAATGGCATCTGCCGATTACCTGCCTCGATGCGGCCTGTGGCAGTGGCGAGGGGAGTTATGAACTGGCAGGGTTACTGCTGAAGAGCGGCTTTGATATTTCACAATTCAGAGTGACCGGAGCAACGATAAATCCTCTGGAGGTTTTTGCCGCAGCCTATGGCTATCTTCCGCATGATATCCCGCGGGAACATGCAAATCGTCAGTATATGAGATCATTTGGCGCACTCCCCATGATTAATTTCGTTACTGCTGACCTGAAATCATGGGAACCAACTGAAAAATACCACATCATTTTATGCAACGGAATTCTCGGAGGTCCATTTCTGCATGCCCACGAGGAGGTCGAAAGTGTCATTAAGCGTCTTGTAAAAGGCATGCATAGCGGAGGGATACTTCTTGCCGCAGATCGATTCCATGGCGGGTGGAAAAAAATGCTGTCTCAACAGGAATTAGAAGGTTTGCTTACGAGGTCAGGCCTAACTGTCATCCCGGCAAGCGAAGGCGTTGCCGGGATTCTTAAATAAGATCAGAGCTGTATCAGCATCCCGCCCCATGATAGGCCGCCGCCGAATCCCATGATCAACACGCGCTCTCTAGGCTTCAGCACACCATTCCTTCGGTTCTCATCAAGGGCCAGACCAACTGACGCCGCAGCTGTATTACCGCAGCGGTCCAGGTTTAGAAGAAACTTGTCTTTTGGGATACCGGTTTTTTTTGAGATAAAGTCGATAATCCTGACATTGGCCTGATGCGGGATGATATGGTCAATATCATCGGGTTTGATGCCGGCCCTTTCCGCTACTTCGTGGATAATCTGGGGAATTACCTCGGTGGCAAAGATAAAGACTTTTTTGCCTTCCATCTTGAATGTCGTTTCGCCGGCGGCAATGGTTTCGGCAGTTATCGGTTTGCGGGAGCCTGAAGAGGGAACCTGGATTAATTCCCAACCATTGCCATCGCTTTTTATCAGGCTTGAGAGGATTCCTTTACGTTCCGGTGAAGAGCCAAGGATGACGGCTCCGGCGCCGTCGCCAAAGAGAGGCGAAGTGCCCTTGTCTTGGAAATCTAGTATTTTTGAGTAGGTATCAGCGCCAATGACAAGTACGGTCTTGTACTTGCCGGATTTTATAAAGTTGTCTGCCGTTTCAACGGCAAAAACGAAACTGCTGCATACCGCATTCATATCAAATGCTGCAGCGTTTTTTGCTCCAATGTTTTTTTGAACCATGCAGGCTGTTGCCGGAAGGCACATATCAGGGGTAGACGTACCTACGATGATGCAGTCAATGTCCAGTGGGCTGATCCCGGCATTTTCAATGGCGTTTTTTGCTGCTGTTGTTGCCAGATCTGATGTGGATTCATGCTCAGCAGCAAATCGGCGCTCAGCTATGCCGGTTCGTGAATGAATCCATTCATCAGCGTCTTCAACTAAATAGGAGAAATGACTGTTGGCAACAACCCGTTCGGGAAGTGCGCCACCGGTACCCAGCAGATGCGAATAGAGCATGTTCTGTCCTTATAATTCCCTTTTGGGCTTATTTCCAGCTGCAGGGAACTATTCTCATGAAAAAAACTGCTTCGTTATCTCAAAAAAAACAGTGTTTGTCAAAAGAATAAGTTGCGAAGGCGGATGTTGCTCTGTTGAAAGATTATTTTTTGGCAGCGTCAATAACGCCGAAAATCCAGATCCCGAAAAAAGCTGACAACAGCCAGCGTGCCGAGGTGTTTTTGGTGCTGAGGGCTTCGAGGATCGAGTTGATATCCGCTACTCCTGCTTTGCCGGCAATTATCTGTCCTGCGCCTTGGAGTACGAGAAAGAGGGCGGCTAATAGAAAGATGTTCACCAGGCAAATGATTATTGCCCCTTTGATTTTTTCACCTTTGTAGAGTTGGCCAAGCCCGGGAAGGATAAGTGCTGAAAGTAGGAGCGCTTTAAAATTAATCGACATGTTGGACCCTTTCAAATTGCTGGAGTTGCAGGTTTCTGACATAATATCTCGCTAATTGTTTTTGTGCAGCACAAAACTATGATTGCTCTCCGGAGAAGGTAATGAAAAACAAGGCATTGTTTGTCTGCCATAATTGTGGATATCAATCCCCTAAGTGGATGGGGAAGTGTCCAGACTGTAATAGCTGGAACACCATCCATGAAGAGGTTGTGGCAAAATCCAAAATACCTGCTGCCTTGACAGGTGCCGAAGCATTTCCATTGCCGATCAGTGAGGTCTCGGCATCAGCTGAACAACGCATCCCATGCTGCATAGAGGAGTTTGATCGCGTTCTGGGGGGGGGGCTGGTAAGCGGATCGCTAGTGTTGATCGGTGGTGACCCCGGTATCGGCAAATCCACTCTTCTGTTGCAGGTAATGAACAATCTTGCCATGAGAAATGAGCCGGTTCTATATGTCTCGGGCGAGGAATCTGCCCAGCAGATACGGCTGCGAGGCAGCCGGATGGGAGTTGACCAGAAACAGTTATACCTGCTGGCGGAAACGTCGCTTGAGAAGATTCTTGCGCAAGTGGGCCGGTTGAAACCCAAGGCTTTGGTAGTTGATTCGATCCAAACGGTATTTACTGATGGCGTTGAGTCTGCGCCTGGAAGCGTAAGCCAGGTTAGAGAGACGGCTGGCCGTCTGATGCTCTTGGCCAAGGGAAGTGGCTTGCCGGTCTTTCTTGTAGGGCATGTGACTAAAGACGGCTCTATTGCCGGGCCAAGAGTTTTGGAACACATGGTTGACACTGTGCTGTATTTTGAAGGTGATTCTGGACACCCGTACCGGATTCTCCGGGCCGTTAAAAACCGTTTCGGCTCAACCAATGAAATTGGGGTTTTTGAGATGAAGGAGGGTGGGCTGCAGGAGGTGCAGAACCCATCTGAATTATTTTTGTCCGAGAGGCCTATAGGAGTCTCCGGCTCACTGGTGATTGCCACTGTGGAAGGAAGCAGGCCGTTGTTGGTCGAATTACAGGCGCTTGTCAGTTCCTCATCATTTGGTGTGCCTCGCAGAACAACAATAGGTGTTGATCATAACCGGCTCGCTCTGCTTGTGGCTGTGCTTGAGAAAAAAGTCGGATTGTCTTTGTCAGGGCAAGACATATTTCTTAATGTTGCTGGTGGGGTAAGGCTTAATGAGCCGGCCGCCGATCTTGGGATGGCCCTGGCAGTGGCATCAAGTCACCTGGACCGCGTCATTGACCCGCAAACGCTTGTTCTCGGGGAGGTTGGTCTTGCTGGTGAAGTACGGGCAATTACTCAGCCTGATCAGCGCGTGAGAGAAGCTGCCAAGCTTGGCTTTACTCGCTGCATTTTTCCGGCAGGAAGCAAAAAGCATGTGAACGTGCCTGGCATGGAATTGATTGGGGTTCGTACTCTTGAAGAGGCTTTGGAACGCTTATTTTAGGGGCTTCAAACGATTTATTCTTTACTTGGTATTAGCATTAACATAATATTATTCATTTGAAAATGCTGATGCAGGGTGGGGTGACATTATGGACGTCGGGAAAATAGAATTTTTTCGGAGCTTGCTCCAAGAGGAGATGCGGGTATTGCTGGAGGATGCCGGCAAGACTGTTTCGGAGATGACCGCCGAGACCACCAACTTTCCTGATCCAAACGATCGTGCTACGCAGGAGTCGGACAGAAGCTTCGAGCTGCGGATCAGGGACCGGGAGCGCAAGCTGATCAATAAAATCAAGGAAGCCCTTGAGCGCATCGAAGAGGGAACTTTTGGTATCTGCGAGATGTGCGAAGAGGAGATCGGCGAGGCCAGGCTCAAGGCCCGTCCAGTGACCACTCTTTGTATCGACTGCAAGATGGAGCAAGAGCGGAAGGAAAAGCTTCCTTAATGTAATCGACAATTCTTCTTATTCCCTTGTGAAGGTTACTGTATGACCGTGACAGATAAGGACAGATACACGCTCTTGAGCAAGGCAATACGGATTGCCAATTCAGCCACTCTTTCTTATCAGTTACGTTTAAAATCACTTGCAAAATTCCTAGCAACTTCTTTTTCCTGCCAGTCAGTCACAATATACATCAGCGATGACAGCCGCAGATATCTTTCCTCCGCGGTCTCTTCAATCAGCATAAGTAAATCATATTCATGCCGGCTCCCTTTCGGCAAAGGGATAGCCGGACGCTGCGCTGCTGCGCGCAGTCCTCTCCTGGAACCAGCTTCCGAGTGTCATTCCATGGAAATTGCCAAGGGAACAGAGCAATTCTTTTATGCGCACCCCATTCAGGATGAGCGGTCAATCTATGGCGTGGTCACTTTAGGTAGTGCTACCGATTATAGCCCCTCAGGCCAGGACCTTGATCTCTTTCAAAATCTACTTGAAGTAATTGCCGGGATTATTCACCGAATTGGCATCTCCGCAGCATCTCATAGACGAATCAATAATCTGACAATCCTGAGTGAACTCGGAGCCCTCCTGAACAGGTCTGCTTCCTTGGATTCTCTGGTTCCGATCGTGCTTGACACCTGTCAGCGGCAAACAGGATCGTGCTGCACTGTTTTCCGGCTTGTCGGTGAAGATGGCGTTCCAACATTGCGCCAACATAGAGTCAGCCATTCAGCAAGAAAGAATTTGGCGATTCTTCTCGGAATTGAGGACCTCTGTTCGGCAAAGGTGCGCCACAGCGGCATCTCTTTGTTGATCAGCGATCTTGTTTCTGATGAGGATCTGCCACTATCCTATGTCTGCGTCCCTCTTAAGTTCGAAAACCGGGTTCACGGAACCATGACTTTTTTTGGCAAAGGGTTCAATTCAGGCGAAGACCAAAACTTTACCGAAGAGGACCGCGATCTTTTCGAGAGCATGGCCCTCCTGGTATCAAATGCCATTGCCGGCGCAACTAATTACCAGCAGGTCTTGAGACTGAGCCAGGATAACAATCATAAGTTAAAAGAGTTGGCCCTGTTGTATCGATTAAGCAATACCATGTTGTCCACCATCCGCCTCAACAAGTTGATGCACCTCATATTGTCCGCTCTTACCTGTGGCCCCAACCCGCTGTTTGAAAGGGCGATGCTCTTTCTTATAAATGAGCGAGCTGGCGTAATGCAGGGAATGCTCGGAGTTAGCACCAAGACAACCGGTTTAAGCAAGCCGTTGCTCGACGACGATTCTGATATTGCCCTGACAAGCCGTTGGGACATAACTGAAAAGGAGATGTTGCTGCAACAGAACTCCGAATTCAGTTCCGAGGTGAGAGGAACTAGACTTGAACTCAATAAGGCTAAAAACATGTCCTCGCGGGCAGTTTTGGAACGAAGACTGGTGCATGTCCCCGACGCTTCTCGAGAAAAGCATGTAGACCAAGATTTTGTAAAGCGCTTCGGTATCAGCTCGTTTGCCGCCACTCCACTTCTTGCAAAAGAAAAGGTTTTAGGTGTGATTGTTGTCGATAATCCGGATTCTTCGCGGCTTAGCACGGTGGAAGAGTTGAGGTTCCTGGAGTTGTGTACCAATCAGGCAGGTATGGCCATTGAAAACTCCCTACTTTACAGTCAGATTGAGGATGCAAACCGAAGGCTGCGCGACGCCCAAGAGCGCCTGATCCATGGTGAGCGTCTGGCTACGATTGGCGAGATGGCTGCGGGGATTGCTCACGAGCTGAAGAGTCCACTAGTGTCGATAGGCGGATTTGCCAGGCGTCTCCAACGAAAGCTTCATAAAGGCTCCGAAGAGTCCGGGTATGTTTCAACAATTGTTGGAGAAGTTGATCGGCTTGAAAAAATGCTGTCCGATATCCTCTCATTTTCCAAAAAGTCGAACCTCTGTTATTCTGTCTGCTCGATGCAGGAAATTGTTGAAGAGGCGCTTTCAGTGGTTTTGCCCCCTTTTGAAGAGAGCCGGATTACAATTATGCGCAATTTCCCCCGTAAAGTACTCTCTTTTCTGGGGGATGGTCAGCAGATCAAGCAGGTTTTCATCAATTTGTTCACCAATGCACTGGAGGCGATGCAGGGGGGAGCTGGCGAAATCAAGATAACGGCTACCAGCGGAAGGCACGCCGGCCATGATGCGGTCATCGTCAAGGTCGCCGATACCGGCGGGGGGATTCCTCTCAGTGCGCTGAATAATATTTTTAACCCGTTTTATACTACCAAAGAGAGTGGCACAGGTCTCGGTATTCCAATCGTCAACCGGATCGTGACAAACCATGGTGGTAAGGTGCAGGTCAACAACTATCCTGGTGTCGGTGTAGAGTTTACTGTCATATTGCCTGTGGAGCCGCCTCCACCAGTTATGCACAGCTGATTTGCCCTTGCATGGGCCATGAAATGGTTGTATTATCAGCGCAGTTCTGCAGCGTAAAAGCCTCGGGGATGTAGCTCAGTTGGGAGAGCGGTACGTTCGCAACGTACAGGCCGTCGGTTCGATCCCGATCATCTCCACCAATAAAAACAAAGGCTTATAACTCTGGTTATAAGCCTTTTGTCCTTTCAGACTGTTCATCGGTCAATAGTAAGCTCCATCTGACCATATCACTTCAAGCACTGGAAAACTCCCATGCACCAAAGGCAGGCCCCGCAAGTGTAACGCGCCACATGGTTTGCATAATTCAGACACATGGTTTACGCATTATTCCAACTAATAAAACCTTCGTAAAAAGGGTGCAAAAGCACCCCTTAAATCAACCACATTTTATACACGACTAAAAGAGTCGGGTTTAAGATTTTTAGGGCAGTTTTAAAGAGTTCATATAACCAGCGTCCATATTTGACTTGTGAGCCGTTTTCTAAGTTTCCTCATATCGAGCCACGCCTTTAAAATCCCTTCTTAAAACCAATATATGGCGGTCACTAGTTCCGGATAACAACTCATTTCTCCCTACTCCCTTACCAGCTCCGTCAACTATATAGTCTACATTATGCGCCTTGATTGTGAATTATCAGGTCGCCTTCACGCGTTGGGCTACACCAACATTCACCATGGCTCATATCAGTGCAATGTTCAGGGAAGCAGCCACATGGTTTAGGGTTGTCGAACGCCTTCAATGCTTTAAGTAATTTCTCATTTTCGTTGCGTTCGCTTTGCCGAGAAGCTCTTAGCGTCTGGATGAGCGCCTCTTGCGCCTTAACTTGCCGTTTCAGTGCATCGATAGCGCCTTGTTGCGGATATATCCAATAAAGAAAAGCTCTCAATAGTCTCACGGTTTTTCCTGCCGGACTTTCAGGCACTCAGCAGCCAACATTGATTCCTGAAATTTCGGATCAGCCATTTTTGACCAATCCAACCTTTTCTGATTTGCTTGCATCGCCAAATTTTCAAGGACTTTTTCAGCTACACAGCAGCAGTTGCCGTTGTAATATTTTACAGAGGTTTTACCGTCCGTCGCTTCCCATGTATCGGGCCCCATCCAGCCGTGATGAGTTTTAACGCGAACCTCTGCACATCCAGATGAAACACATAACAAAAAAAAGCAGCACACCATCAACACCGTTGTTTTCAATTTCTTCATATTAAATCTCCTTTCCTTCTCGCACCCAGAGTGGGGCAGCCTTGGCGGCTCGATCGCTGCCTCTTAATTCCTTCCTACAAAACCTCCAGTAATTCGAACGCGATAGAATGATTATCGAAGTACGGAAATTCGATCGGAGATAACCGCCGCATGGTTGCCAACCAGCTCCGTTTTTTCAGCATTCCCCCAGTGTCAGTTGGCGCAAATACAAAAAGCAGCGGCTGATCAATACCCCGATCCCATTGCATATCGAAAATGTCACCAAATGCCTGGTCTTGGGTATTATCTGACAGGGTGAACTGTATTACCCGGCGCGGTTCAGATCGGTCATAATAATCCACACCCCCCTTTGACCGCTCGGAAGTAGTGTCTGTCTCGAGACTGATTGATGCTCCATAAGACATGTTAATGACCGGTTCAAACGCTGGCGCGTAAAAGGGCCGGCCGATCTCAATATATCCAGCCGAGTTGGTGGTATCAACGATCTCGGTTTTCCAGTAGCGGGCAGTTACTGCCGCAGTGAGAATGAGATAAAAATCCTCCTGGTAACGCTTCTTGTTTTCCACAGCCGGGTAACCTTCCGGCCATACCGACAATGCGGTCGAATCCCAAACCAACGACGTATAGCCCGAGTCAGAATAGCCCCGGAATCTGACAGTGGCAGCAGAGCTGAGGTTGTGCCTGAGCAGCGCCAGGGCTCTAATGGCTCGCGGTGTACCCATATCAGTATTGAACTGGGTAGATGCTGCCAGAGCATTGGTTGACCGAGCTTTTTTCGATAACAATGGGCTTTTCAGGTTTGTCAGTGGCAGAGTGGCCGACCAGGCCCCGCCGGACAACGTCGTGCTGTAACTGAGAGAATCATCTACGCGATTCGGATAACAAAACAGGCAACTCATATCAGCCCCACAGGTAAAAAGTGATTTTTTTAGCCGACAATTCCATATTCACGCCGATCAAGACGAATAGTTTTCCGGCATCGTAGCCGTAACGTGGGTACGTAATATTCAAAACAGTGCCTAAAGGCGGAATACTAGATAAAGCATTTGTATTAATAACTACAGATAAGTAATCACGGCGGACTTTACGCAAATTAAATTGTCTATCAGCTTCAGCTTGAGCAGCAGAGAGATTTACAAGCAGGGTATTGAGGTTGATTTCAGAGGCCAGAAGGTGAGTCGTTTTTATATTTGAGTCAGAAGAAGTTACAGTTCTATATTGATTAAATAAGTAAATGATCCTTGCGGAAGATGGATCAACTCTGGCAATTGCAACCATATTTGGGCTAGATACTGAAACAAAAGACCCGTTGCCATAAATAATATTATTCCATGTGGACGCATAAAGAAGATTTCTATAATTCCAAGTGATACCATCAATTGACGTTGCAGTAACGGTCGAATTATACGCAACTGCAACAAATAACCCATTACCATAGCCAATAGCCTTCCACGACACGTCGGCAGGTAAAGTCCTTTGTGTCCAAGTAATCCCGTCCGGTGACGTAGCTGCATCGACTCCTGTACCAACTGCTACAAACAACCCATTACCATAAATAATAGAAGTCCAAACTTTAGAGACTGGCAGGGTTCTTTGTGTCCAAGTAATACCATCTGTTGAGGTTGCAATTACGTTATTAGAGGTCAGACCAGCAACAGCAACAAACATCCCACCACCGCGAGTTACTGTTATCCAGTATTGCGTTGACGGTAAAGTCCTTTGTATCCAAGTAATCCCATCTGGAGAAGTTGCAGCAATACTTGAGTTAAACCCGACAGCACAAAACAAACCATTTCCATAAGTAATTGAAGCCCAATTAACGGAAGCAGGTAAAGTCCCTTGTGTCCAAGTAATTCCATCTGGAGAAGTTGCAGCTACATTAGTTAGCGCATTGCCGCTAATAGCAACAAACACCCCGTTACCATACGCGACAGATGTCCAATACAACTCAGCAGGAAGAGTCCTTGCTGTCCATGTCACACCATCAGGAGATGTTGCCGCTATTGTTGTTGCATTTCCACTCACAGCAACAAACAAACCGTTACCATAAGTAAGTGAAGTCCAACTACTACTCACAGGCAGTGTTTTTTGATCCCAGGTAAACTGAGCCAACACACCTGCTAAATTGCCGGCATCCTGAACAGTATAATTTTTATCATATTGAAGATTCACTTTCCAAGCAGGGATCCCCCGGCCTTCATCTTGGATAGTCAGTCTCTGTAAGTCTGTAATTTCATCTGGACTAAGTGTTAATAAAGGGTCTCCAGCTGGAGCGTCAAGCCGGCCAACATTCAACTTGTTAGAGGAATCAAAGCCGTACCAGCCGCCGATACTCCCCAGAACTTCATCTAATGCCTTACCAATGGTGGTTTCTGTATTGGAGTAAAAACCTATTGTAGAGTTGTTAAGAATATCAAGATCTGTGAAATCCTGGGCAACAATATCGTCGGATGTCAGCACCCGCAATGCAATCAACTTAGATATCTGCGCCGAGGTACGATTTGCTGCGGCAGCTCCCTGGATAGCATCACAGGTAATCAATCCCGCAGGAGAAGATCCCAAGCGGAACATGCCGCCTGCCAGCCATACACGATAGTAACCTTCAGCAGGAGCATTAGCTTCCATATCTGCTTGATTACTGTACGCAGCCCCTGCAATAAGTCCTACCCCTTTATCATAGACTGCTGGAATAGAGGAGAGCGCCCCATCATTCGCCTGATAAATCAGCCGTGATGTATTAACCAGGACAGGGGTTATATTGGAAACCTGACCAAATACTAAAGGTTTTGGTTTACCCTTTATATCAGCAGTGCCTTCAACTCCGGCCGGGAGTGTATTATTGCCTGCATATTTATTATTCTGGAGAGGCGAGTTAAAAATAACTTGAGGATCCTTAACCCTAATCGAGATCTCATTATTATTAAAAATCGGCTGTTCCATCCCACAACTTAAAGTCATCCCGATCGTTACCCCGGCAATTAGCTCTTTTATCACAACAACTCTCCCATCAAACCCGTAATTGAGTAGGCCATCCAAGCCACCATCACTGTTCTTTAGCTGAATCTCGCCATAACCTATCTTGGATGCACCCTGGGTAGTCCCTTCACTGAACATCATTGTTTTCAGGCTGCCTGGATTAGAAACCCGCGGCTCATAATAATTGCCGGCATAGATATATCCTGAGCCGCTGCTATAACGGAGCGTTTCAACCGCAGAGCCAGTGTGTGCCGAAATTTCAACCAGATATTCACTCATTGATTAACCAATTGCCGGTTGTCACGTTCAATGCCAGCCAGCACTTTTTCCAATGCCGTGAGTTTGTCGATCTGCTGGGAATGCCCGGCGCCGGAGAGGCGAACCAGGGCGCGGACTTCGGTGATAACTTCCTCAAGCAGCGCTACCAGCTCAGAATTGTCGCCACCACTGCCGTTGACCTGGATCCCGTACTTGCGAAGTACTGCCGAGGATGCCGGGTCAACAATTATCTCGCCTTTATGAACCTGGGCCATCTGGTCGTAAGGGATGAACGGTGAGCCAACGTCATAGCTGCTGATCCCCAGCATTTTCTTAATTTCGTCGCTTATGCCAATTTTACCGTCGGCCAAACTCAACCAGACAATACCGTCGCCGGTGTCAATCTTGCCGTTTGGAGACGAGACTCCGTTAATCATCGGCCCAATATCATATTTAGCATCGTAGCCGGTGCGCTTACCAACCGAGTATTCCATGGCGATCTGGGCGTACTCTCTGGCCTTAATCTGGGCTTCAGTGGCAACGGCAGCAGCCCTCGCCTGCTCTGCAGCAAGACGTTGCCGCTCAGCCTCTGCTGCGGCCTGGGCATCGGCTACCGCCTGGGTTACAGAATCCTTAGCAGCCTGATCCGCCTTGAGGTACTGCTCAAGAAGGGTCGAAACGCCGCTGTTTTCACCAAGTATTGACTTGAGGTAAGTAAGCTGATCGATATTGCCGTCAGCAATAGACGCCTGGATCGCGCCAAGCTTGGAGAGCTGCTGCTGGGCCACGTCGATCTGGATCTCGGTGGAGGTTGGCAAACCGCCAAGCTCGGCGAGAGTCTGAGTGACCAGGGCGAAATCGCTAGCATATGCCGGGCCGCTGGCATTGTAACTACGCGACGACGTCAGGAACTCCTGGGCGATCTGGCTGATCCCTTCCAAAGCAGAGACATCGCCGAGCCTAGCGCGGTCGGCAGTGGCCCGGAACGATGAGCCGAGCTGGTTGTACTTGAGATCAGGAGAGAGCGTGGAGAGATCACCACTCAGCATGTTTTTCAGAGTAGTCATGATCTGCACCTGAGCCGAAACAGCCGAGGATAGCTTGCTCTTGATCTGCTCGGCAGCAATGGTCATCTCGTTTGACGACTCTTTAAGGGTGCTTGAAACGTCTTTTACTGCCTTTTCATATTCCAGTTGCTGGACGATCAGGAGTTCAGTCGTGTCATAGCCCTTGCCGAGATAATCCTGGTACTCTTTCTGCTGATCGATTACCAGCTCCAGGAGATCTGCAGAGGCATCATTGCCGGCCACTCTCAAGCGGCGGATCCGCAGATCCTGTTGG
The DNA here is from genome assembly GCF_018476885.1 of Geoanaerobacter pelophilus. Classification (NCBI taxonomy): domain Bacteria; kingdom Pseudomonadati; phylum Thermodesulfobacteriota; class Desulfuromonadia; order Geobacterales; family Geobacteraceae; genus Geoanaerobacter; species Geoanaerobacter pelophilus. The sequence goes on along the minus strand of NZ_JAHCVJ010000004.1, from coordinate 36,129 downwards.
GCTGCATACGCCGCATCAACTGCGTCCATCACCGTGCCGAACGATTCGGCAATATTCATCAGAGAGGCAAACAGCGCCTGGCCGGTTTGTCTGGTCAGATCCAAACTCCCAACCAGAGCCCTGAACTCTTCGCGGGTGGTTGGCACGGTCACGTGCATCTCGTTGAACGCGACATTCACCTGGCGGGCTGCCTGGGCTGCCTTGCGCCCTTCCTGTTCGGCATCGCTAAACATAGTGGTGAAATAGGTGTCTATAGCGTCGGAGAACTTATCAAACCCGCCCATAAGTTCTGTGAGCTGGTAGGCAGCATTGGCTCCAGACAGAGTTGACCGGATCAGGGCGGAGTCTACCAGCTCCAGGCCTTCATTGACCCCCTGGAGAGAGGTGGCCAGGCGGACAATCGCATCAAAGGCGGATTCACCATAAAAGGTAAACTCTTTGAGGCCATTGGTTGACTGAGCGATAACGTCGGCTGCTTTAGTGAACCAGGCTTCGAGATCCTTTTGTATATCTTCCGGTTTGCGGCCCGAAGTCTGGATATTAGTCGGAGCTAGGTTAACTGAACCAAGATTGACCGTGGTCGCCATGGTGGTTGCCGCGCGGATGATGGTGGCAGTAATGCTGTTCAGGTAAGAATCCAAGGATGATGCAATCAGTGGATCCGCATTGCCAATGTCAGTGCGATGCTTGTCGCTAGAGAACCAGCCGCCATCTTTCTGGCTTTCAGTGTAGGTGCGAGTGAGCATCTGGCCGTTTTTAATGCCCAGATTAAGGCCAGAGGATTTGGTATACCAACTGTTACCCCAACCAAACATGGCATTCATCGTGCTACCTATAATACTACCGACTACTGCACCGGCGATCGAACCCAATGGGCCTAAAATTGAGCCAATCCCGGCTCCGAGAGCAGCACCTTGGCCAGTAGATTTCCAGAAGCCGTTACCATTAGCGAGAGGGACACCACTACCAGAAGCATCAATGCTTGGACCAGTCAAACCGCCGGCCAACAATGAGCCCCTAGTCCCATCACCGAACAAGTCGGCAATATTAGTCAGACCGTCAGCAACCTTGCCGATGGCCAGCGAGGCATTTTCTGCGGACGATGCCAGTTGCTGCAGCGACTCGGCAGTTTGTCTATCCTGGATTGATATGGTTGGCCCACCGATACTGGAGCCAACTGAACCGCCGCCGACACCACCAGCCGCACCGCCACCAGTATACCCAGCCGAGACACCGCCGACTGAGCCACCGCCACCAAATTCCGTTGACGCGATAGTCGCTATCTGAATAGCACCCATAGCGGCAGCTGCTGCAGCCCGTGCCCATGCAGTGTAAGGGTCGCCACCTGCCATCTGGTTCATTACAGCCGCAGCAGTGCTCACGACCGCAGCTGCAAGGTTCATAGCTTTTGCCGACTCAAATCCGCTTCTACTGGATTGGTCCTGAGTCTCTGCCAGAGCGGCAAACATCTGCCCAGAAAGGCTGGTGTATTCAGCGGCTACAGCTAGCTGAGATTTAAAAGAATCTTCATTTATCCTTTCTTCCTCATCTGCCTTATTCTTACGAAGCTGCTCAAGAGTGTTTTTACCGGCTATATACTCTTTATCGCTTGTTTTAAAAAGCTTCATCTGCTCTTTAATCCGCGCCTCTTCCTCATCATAAAACCGGTTCATCTTAGCTAGACGCTGGGCATAAGGATCGTTAGACATGCCATCTATTGTGGCGTCCTTGAATGCTTTAGTAATCTCATTACCAGCGGCTATCTCTTTCTTATAAAATGATTCCTTTAATGCCTTTATTGCCGCTTCAGCGCGGGCAGCCTGGTCAGGGAAATCAAGCATCCATTGCTCAATAGACTTTAACTGGTCAGTAAACTCAGACACGTTTGGAGCTTGATTCAACTTATCAACCAGGTCGGAAATCTCCTGATAGTTACCGATCCGCAACGGCTCTGCTGCAGGCGTTTGCTCCCATGTCTGCAGCCAGCCGCGGAATTCATCTGATGTGGCTTTTATGGCGGCTTTATAATCTGCGTTCAGTTGAATATTATGCTTAATTGCTTCACCCGCTGCCCGCAGCGAATTTTCATATTGAGGGAACTCGTTTACCAGTTTCACAATGACAGCATCAACGTCAGACATTTTGCGGGATTGTTCATCCAGGTATGGGTTATTGTCACGGATCTGTTTATTCAGTCCGGCCATGGCCTCGGAATATCGCTTATATGCATTTTCAGCTTCTTTAGCAGCTTTTTCATCAATTGGCGGTTGAGCTGGTTGCGGCCGGGTGTCAGATGGCTGTTTATTACTTAACCCCGCTTCTCGATTGGCAATATCTTGCAGAGCCTTATCTGCCATCTTATAGCGCTCAGCAAACAGGGCGTTCCATTCCTTCATCTTTTCTGCTGCCGACCCCAAACCGTCACCAAACTGACCTATTGTCACAAAGCGGGTGACAATCTCGGCGGTCTTGACAACGATATATGCGAAAGCAGTTAATGTCCCCCCTGCAAGATCTACTAACATGTTCAAACGATAAAATTCTGCAACAGCCGGGGATAGGTTATTAGCAAGAGATACAATACCCTTGGCCAATGCGCTTGACGATCCCTCAGCCTTATCTGCAGAGCCAATGTATTGACCTATGGAATTATTCAGGACCGTAAAAGCCTGGCCAACAGTCATGGCCATTTTCCCGTATTCCTGATCAATTTGACTGCTTTGTGACAATAAAGCGCGGGTAACTTGCTGGGCGGTCAATTCGCCTTCTTCACCCATTTTCCTCAGTTCACCTATAGATTTACCCATGCCAGTCGCAATTGCTTCCGCGAGACGCGGCGCTTGCTCCATTACCGACCTAAGTTCATCGCCGCGCAAAACCCCTGATGCCAATCCTTGCCCAAACTGAATAATTGCAGCCTGTGAAGCTGCCCCATTTGCACCGGATATCCCGATCGACTTATTAACGGTTTCCGTGATTCTTAATAGTTCCTGCTGGCTCAACCCCAACTCTTTCGAGTTACGAGCAATGCGAGAATATACTTCTACTGTAGATTCTTCTGCTTGACGGGTGCGCTGGGAAATATCTAATAACGCTCTTCTGGTTACAACCAGGTCAGACTCGGATTGAGTAACCAACCGTATCCGGCTATCCAAAAGAGTATAGTTATCTGCATACCTGATCAAAAGCGCTGCAGGTGCTGCGATCATTCCTGCCGCCATAGTCAAATTCCAGATACGCATGGTTACGCTCTGAATGCTCTGCTCCAATGCCGAGATCGACGAAATATTCATCCGCGTTGTAGCCGCCATTCTGCCTGTAGCAGACTCGACATTATTCATGCCGCTGGCCATACGCTCAGTAGCGGTTTGACTGGTGCGGGAGACTCGTTCAATAGCAGAGTCAACCTGATTCAAATCAGTGACGACCGCTTTATTGCCGTCAATCTCCATCACCAGCCTGAGTTTTGCTAATTCGCTCATTCGCTACCTTCTCTTGCCAGCCGGTTTATCTGCCGTGTCTTCAGTCTTTTCTCCGTAAACCTTCAGGGAGATCTGGTCAATCATCAGGAGCTGCTCTATCTCCCAGGGAGTGGGACGGGGGAATATCCTGTAGTTCACGTACCACGCTCGTACTTCCTGATGCGTAACGGGGGCGGGGCCGAACCCGCCCCCTCGCGTTTGCGCCAGCTGATGGAACCAGCGCCATATGTGCTCTACCGCCGGATATAACTCCGGGCCGTTAACCTGATCATCATCGAGCTTGCGCCGTTTTTGTGCCTGGCGCAGATGCGCCGCCGTGGAACTCTTGCCGTCGGTGGCGCTGTTATTGCGAAACTGCCATTCGGCAAACTCCGCAATATGCTCACTCAGCTCTTTTTCGCACTCGGCAAAAAATCGCGTCTATCACCGATTTCACTGTCGATCTGCTCCCGGATCCAGCTGAAGCCGAGATCACTATAAATCCTCCGGACCGACTCCGGAGAGAACTTCACAAACTCACCTTCATTGATCTCGATATCAGGCCGGGTGCCGGTGACTTTACCGTCAGCATCCTTTACATCCTCCTCCCAGCCGGTTGTGAGCCCACAGAGTAGATCCAGCGCATTCGCTTCGTTTTCTTCCGGAGTGGAGAGGTAAACGCCGCGGCGGGTCTTTTTCTGCTTTTCCAGCCGGGCCGCTTCCTGGCGCCGGGTAATGCGCTTAAACTCTTCCGAGTCACTACCCAGAACGAAAAACCTGATTCCAATAGGAACCTGAGTTGCAGGATGTAGCAGGGCAACCGCCCGACCTCTATTTGCCGCTTCAGCGGTATTCAATGTTACCAATGCCATTTAATGCTCCTTGAATATGTGTTTAAGAGACGCCTGAAACGGCGTCCCCGTTAAGATGGTTTACGGAATCCTCTGAATCTCGATACAGGTTGCCGTAGCGGCGTGATAGTTGGCGTCGAACGGCGCAGATTCCACTATGGTGCTATCCGTTGTACGCTTGTTGCCGGTGTACTGAATGGCCGACATAATAAACCGCATCGACTTGCCGCCGGGGAGTCCGGAACCCACCAGGACATTCACGGTCGATTCAGTGCCACCCAGATACTTTTTCTTAAACTCCTGGTTGGCGAAAAATATCGAGATCTCACCACCGGCTTTTATGTCCTGGTCCGGCTTGATCGATGCAGCAGCTGCAGCACCAGGCGTCAAAATCGCATAGGTCGGTTTCATGGAGTTCTCAAAATTAATCTTGATACCGGTTGCCTCGGCCTGGTCAACTGTCCCCTCGGCAATGTCTCCCAGGAATGAATCATAAGGGTCATTGGTTGAGGCAGCAGTCGGTGTACCCAGTGTTCCGAGGTAGACATTTTTGCCGGTACCGGCAACCTCAGTCACCAGACCAGCAGCGGCGGAGCAGGTAATAACAGTGTCGGTTACTGCGGAAATGACAAATGTGCCGTTATTGCCAGGGTTCGTGAATCCGGTTGTAATAATATTGTCGCCAACCCTGAACGATGCACCGGTGGCCAGAAATCCACCTGCAGCACAGGTGAATGTTTTGGCAGCGGAGTCAACAGCAATAGCGGCATTACCAACCCCGGCAATCACACAGTCACGAACCAATCCCTTGAATGTTCCAGTGATGATTTTCTCCGGCTCGATCGTCAAGTCGAAACCGGAGATAACAGCGCCATTAAACTGCTCGTAAAGATTGGCTGCAGGGTTGCGATCTTCGAAAGTGCTGGAGCGAAAAATATTGCCGACGCGCAACCTTTGGGCGGTTGTAGATATGGTGCGGCTGGCGGATGCTTCAACCACCATGCCGGTTGTGGCTGCAGATACAGTCAATACGGTCGCGGTGACCGCGCTGACTATAGCTGTGATATTATCTGCAGGAGCGGTGAACCCAGATGTGACTATCTGTTGGCCTACGGCAAAACCATCAGTAATAAAACTGCCGGCAGCGCGAGTGAATGTATTGGTCGGCGATGCTGCCGCGGCGATCATGGCGGTGCATGTCGCAATAGGCGTCCAGGTACCGCCAAGCGCTTCCTCGAACATATCGTCGAAATCGCCATAGGAGAGCTGGAACGGAATACTGAATTGACCTTTCTTGTTACCAAGGCGGGATTTCATCCGCATCCGGTGGGCCTTCTTCTCGGCCGATTCCATAGCGCCCTGGTCAACACCGAAGTCGTATTGCTTTAAGGCACGAACTTCAAGCATGGTCGGGGCGGCCGGGGTGGTACCGAAAACTGTTTCGCGAACCTTAGAGAGTTCACGGGTTAATGCACTGTATGACATGGTTCCTCCTTATTTAATGTCTCGTTGAATCTCGAAGCGGATAGCATAGGCAGTGGTACCTTTAACCGTATCGAGCAGCTCCAGGGTTTGCGGCCAGAGCAGTCCGCCCTGGGTTATCAGCCCGGTGAGCCCACCAATGGGATCCTCAGGTTTTTTGACTGCAGGTTTCACCACGGATTCGATCAGGCCATATCCCTGGGCCGACGAAACACTCCGGTCCTTCAAACATTGGTAGATCAGAATCACATCCCACCCAAGGTTTGCCAGAGAGGATTTGGGCGGGACGGTCTGCACTTTGCCAAATTGGCCCGCTGCGAGCACAACATGAGCAGACGGTGTTTTTTGCGGCAGTTTCAGCAGTTCATCCAGATCGCCCTGCCAGACACCGCATTGTTTGAATGCGCCGATAGCTTCCAAGGCTGACAGGATATCGTTCTGGATTTCGGTCAACATCAGAGTCCCTTCATCGTTTCGCGACTGAACAGCCGGTCTGGGCCACTAACGAAAGCCGGTGATGGATTAACTGCCGGAGCGCCAGTGCTTGTTTCATCATAAATTTGCATCTTGCCATCCTGTATCCGGATCAAAAGAGCAATCGCTGTTTCCCGGCGGGCTTTAATTGTATCCGGAACATCAAACTGCGGCTTGCTTGCGTAGATGCCGTATGACGCCAGATCGGCAGTAATGGTAACGATCAGGCCCGGAGCCGGATCAGGAAGAGGTATTGGGTACCTGCCGCGCAGGTACCCGTTCACCAGTATTGTCGCATCATCGATGCAGCCAGCCACGACCGGCTCACCGATTATCCCGACATTATCGTCATCAGTGAGCTGGATCAGCGTATCCGTCGGAATGCGCTTTTTCTCGATGTCAGCAAGGGTGCAGTAGGGCATGACCTTACTCCGCCGCCTTGGCGAGTTCAGCTTTACGGGCGGCAGCCGCAGCTACAACCGTCGCGCGCTGATCGCCGTTCAGTATTGCTTCAATATCGGCTTCCGTTTCAGCAACCGTGATCTTGGCGATCAAGTCGGCAGCTCCGAGCGGCTTACCGGGTTTTGATTGCTCATTATTATCCGGGCTCACAGTCACGACCAGCATCGGCTCCGACTGCAGGATTGCAAGTTCTTCCCGGGTAAACTTATTGTCAGGGTATTCCGTGGTCTCTTTCGGGTGAGACAACCCACAACGCCGAAAGCCGTCTTGTTTTGCTGTAATGAGTAACATGTAATTCCTCCCGATATTGAGACAGAGCGGTTAAAACCGCCCGTCAACTGTTTAGGTGGTGCCGTCGCTGCCATAGGAGAGCTGCCAGAGGCCATAACCGCCGGCATATCTTGCCTCAGCGCCGAACTTAAACTTCTTGCGCATAAAGACTTCGTCGGAGTCCATACCGGTTTGCTGGACGAAGGTCGGCTTTTTCCGCTCCTGGAGAATGAATGGTTTGACCGGCATATTCGTGCAGTGCAGGAACCAGGCGGTAGTGCTGGTGAGGCGTGGGTTGACGATAACCGTTGCCGTCCCCTTATATGGGTTCGGAGAGTTATCGTTCAGCTTATCGGAGTTTATGAGCAGGTTGGCCATCGCCTCCAGGGCTGGCGGTACCTCCAGGACATTCGGCACAATAGCCAGCGGCCGGCCTTCATCATCCTTGAAACTCATAATCGCGGTACGGGCTGCGCCATAGGAAAGCTGTGCAGCTGCCAGTGTGGCATTAGACAACGCCTTGGTACCCTTGTTGCTGATACTATTGTTGCCACCAGCGCCGTCGCCGACCGGGTGATCCGTATCGTGGAAGTACTGACCGTCATAACAGAGGCTGGTGAAGGAGGCGTTCTTCAAATCCGCGATGATCTCATCAGGGAGCTGCTTGGCGGAGAATCCTGCCGATTCTGCCTGCGGGGCGTAGATACCGAGGTTATCATCTTCGATGTCGTTACGGTCCACTTCTACAGTTGCTTCCCAGTCGTCATTAACTATGGTGTACTTGAATGCCGACAGGGCCTTGACAACCTTATCTCCTACCCACTTCCTCATACGGGGGAATGTGGAGAGCCAGGAGTAATCATTCTGTTTGCCGGTAGATGGAACTACCATGGCGGTCTGCCGCCATTGTGACTGGGCCGCGTCGAATGCCCGGTTGAAGGTGGTTTTAATGTTGGTGAAGACGTTATTCAGTGTGGCGGCATTGATGATCAGACCGCCGAAACCAATCAATGGCATGGTGTCGCCGGCATGGGCGGTATGGCCATTCAGCAGGACAGCGATGACCAGCAGCACCGCCCAGGAGAGAAATAATGCGAAGCGTTTCATGTGAGATCCTCCGTTAATTAGTTAAGGGTGATTAGTTATTCGACCCAGACGCCGTCAGAATCGACCCCGACAACCTTGCCGGCGGCCGATTGTGTATTGCCCCCTGCGTTGGTCTTGGAGACGGTTTCGTCGTCTACGATGTAGCAGGTCTTGCCGAGTTCGGCCTGAGTGACGGCGTCGCCGGCTGAGTTCTTCCATTTGAAGGCATGTTTGCGGCGAACCAGGACGGTCTTGGCTCCATCTGCGCCACCGGTGTTGTCTTTAAACTCCTCGGCGCGTCCCAGGTAGGTGAGCGTGGTGGCGGTGGCGCCAGGGGTGGCGAAGCCGGTAGCGTTGGCTGCCACCATGGAGCCTGCGAATATCTTCTTGTTAGTAGCCATGGGTACGGCGATCAGTTCGCCATCTTTCATCTGGGTGTTACGATCGGCAGTCAAAGCCATGGTAAATCCTCCTTAAATCAGGGTTAAAATTACTTACACTCCACCGTATTTTTTAAGATCCTCAGGGGAGTTGCCAAACATATCGGCAATCTGCTGCTCCTCGGCATTCAGCGCAACTCCCGACTCCGGAACTTTTTTGCCATCCAATGTACTGTCCTGGACAACTGCCGGGGCTGTGGCTACAAATGCCTTGAATCGCTCCAGGCCACCCTCCTGACGGCAGTTCGCAATGTGGTAATCCTTGGTGGACGGGGTGATCTTACCCGCCTTCAGCGCAGCATCAATCTCGGTATTAATTGCGACATCGAGCTGCTCGGTTTTCAGGGTGGTAAGGGTGGATTCAGCTGTTACCGCACGGTTGAGCGCCAAATCGTAATCAGCTTTTGGCACGAACTTGTCGAGCGGCGGGTTGTTGGCGTGGTTGAGGGCGGTTGCCAGACTGGTTTTCATCTGGGCAATGTGATTGAGCGCTGCCGCGAATGTAGTGCCGGCAGGAAGCCCGAGGGCCTGCAATAGTTCTTCCAGGGTCATTGGTGATGCTCCTTTCTCTTCTTCGTGATTTAGTGCAGGGAGTTCAGGGATGTTCGGCGAGTTAGTGAGGCCGATGGATTTAACACCGGCCAGGTCCATTGTTTTAGGGTTATAGAAATAGGCTGGCGAGTAGTAGGAGTACTCCCGATTCAAAACCATTTCCCGGCCTTTGGGAGTCCAATCCAGTACACCCCAGACTGAACCATCAGGCTTGTCTTTCATATTGGTGACCCATGCCATGGCCGGAGCGCTTTCGCCTTTTGGTGCCCGCAATTCCGTGGCATGCTCAATATCAAGCGGTACCTTCAAGCCGCGTTGCCGATAAAAATCCACCAGCGCAGCAGGATTGCGATTATTCCAGGCGCGGCCGTCGCGGCCTTTGACCATGCTACCCGGAGGCACCAGCATTATTTCCGCAGGAGGTTCAGCTCCGGCAGCCAACTCAAAACAAAGCGCGATACCGCTCTCCTCAACAGCGCTATTAAGAGCAATCGCCAGGGCATGGTCACCATCAATAATTAATACTTTCATCATTCCTCCTGTTGTCCGGTGCCTGCACCGTACAACAGGAGAAGTGGCACGTCTTTTAGACCATCTAAAATTTACAGTGCCCTTTGAAATGAAACCGCATTAAAACCATCTTTAAATTTTATTCAGTTGGCCGAACGGCCCGAGGTGGCAGGGGTAGGTTACAGTGGGGGTGAGAAAAGCGCTTAACGGGCAAATTTGCGCGTTTAGGTTTATGAAGAGGTCAGGTGATCGGATAAGATATCGATTGCGGCCTGTCGATCAGCCGGGGCAATCTCCATGGTATCCCCTACATTACGGCCTAAATAGGGCCTTGCCGGGATCTTTACCTTTCGCCCACGGCCAGCCATCCCGCCAAACTGATGGATGCCGGCATAAGGGATCCGGCCAGACGTCCCCCACTCGACGTGAGTATCGTCAGCCTGGTAATGAATGTCGCGGCGGAGGGCCCCGGTCAGCTGCAGGATCTTCTTGCCTTCCAGGTACCGGGCAAAGGAGGCACGAAACCGCCCGGCCTGGGTGTACGCCTCTTTGCGCTTGTACCCTTTACGGGTGCCGACATAGCCGAGGTAGTTTGAAAGCACTTTTGTCGGCAGCCAGGGATTGCCGTCCGGATCGCGTTGACCCTCGAACCGGTCATCGACCCGGCGGGTCATAATCTCGCCGATTGCCCCAAATGCAGGCCGCAGGTTGCCGTAGCGGGAGGAAACCGCAGCCAGCAACTGCTTTGCTTGTTCGTCATGTACCTTTACGGATATTTCCATTTGCTTCGCTCCGCAATCGGTCTATACTGATACTGAGGTTCGTTTCACCGGTTCGGCCACAGGCTGCCGACGCCTTCGGGGAAACCCGATGATGAGCGCTTGCGGGGACGCCGCCCCCGCCCGGTTAACGAACCTTTTCGTATTTGGCCGCCACCTGTTTTATGGCATTGGTTTCATTGGAACTACCGAACAGGCTCAGAAAATAGTTCTCGCTGCCGTCCTTGGTTTTTTTCAGCACCGCTCGATAGACGGTATCTCCCCGCAACAGGTAAATCAGCTTCTCATCGTTTCTCCGGTAAACCTCGCCCTGGTCAATGATCTCCGGAATCAGTCGATATTCAGCCAAGGTCAGTTCAGGGTGACCGGCGCTCCTGGTCGGCAACTCCCCTCTGTTTTTCAGCAGACTGTCCTGTGAAAACCAAACCGACTGAGCCTCAGTATCCAGGGCTGCCATGTCGGTCAAGTTCAATACCGCTACCGGGAATTCTCCGCCGATCTTCCCCTCAATAAACCTCTCGAACGCCGGACCGTTGACGTGCTCACGCATCCAGGAGCGGGCTATATCGTTGGGCAAGGTCTCGAACTTCTCTCCCAGGATCTGGTAACTGCGATCGCGAGCCATGCCGACGTTATAATCCCACCCTTTGTCGATGCCGACCGGTGCGCCGGTCTTGGGATCAACCTTATCCCATCCTGCTGGCGGCTCGCCAAGCCCTGCGTCAATAGCCGCCTGCCGGTCCCGCTGGGATGCGGCAAACGCGGTACAATGACAGCCCCACCCGTTGGGAGGGAAATTGGTTTTCCAGAACCGGTGATTAGCCGGCAGGGTCAGGCCATTCCAGGAAACATGCACTGGCCGGGGATGGCGCACACCATCGGCATGACGATAAGTCAGGAAGGGGAGAAGCGTTCCTGGGGATGTCAACTGCTCCCACCGGCCGGCCATGTAGGCGGTGCGGACGTTGATATTATAAATCAGCTCACTGCGCCAGTTGCGGCTGCCGTTGTAGCTCCAGCCGTGCTTTGCCACTATTTCATCAAAGCGGCTCTGGAATTCGGGCAGGGTCATCTGGCCATTGATCGATTTCTGTACGGCAGCGCGGAAATCTGCCAAAAGCTCAGCCTTGTTTGCCCCGGCAATCATGAACCCTTTGGCATGCTGGTCCTTCTGCAGATCATCCCACACTGCCGTCGGGATATTCAACTTACCTTGAAAGAACGTTTCAGCCTCGTTAAACGGCAGGTTAAAGGTGCGACTGTGCTCTTCCGGGGTCATTAATCACCATCCATAACATCAGCCCTGCCGGCAGCTTCAGCCAGGGTCATGGCCTGGGCCATAAGGCCGCCGAATTCATCCGGGCGCATATGGCCGAACAGCTCAATAATGCGATCGCGTAAATCCTCCAGGTCGGCCGAGCTGTTTACCAGCCCCTGCAGCAGGCCAATCCAGATATCGTTTTGTGCCATGGCCCGCTGTGCCAGCAGATCGGTCAACTGATCAGAGGCGTCCCGCGCTTCGGCAATCCGCTCGGCATTAAGCGCGGTTTCCGGCGGCAGCTTATTCTCCTTGATCGTTACCGGCTCGGTTGACTTTGCCGGCGCCAGGCACTCAGCATCCTTGGCTGGGTCCGAGAACCCGAGCCGGTCCCGCACCTCGGACACTTCAACCCGCAACCCCAGCGGGACCAGCAGGGCCAGCGCTTTGGCCATGACCGGGATATCAGTGGTCTCGGGTTCACGGAAACAGAGATGCGGATAGTTTTTCCGGGGACCGAAGTTGAGATCGAGAAACGGCTTAATCAAATCCCGCTCTATCGTCTCGGCGAGCTGCTCGGCATCAGCATCGCGGATATCCTCGCGTACCTCATTATGCACCGTGGCTTGGCTCTGACTGCTGCCGTCATCAGCTGTCATGGTCTGGCCCAGAACCGCCTTAGAAAGTTGCTTGTCGAACCAGTCAGCCGCCCGCTCAAAAAGAGACTCGCCGCCGGTGCCGCCAGTGCGCTCAATCAGTTCTATCAGCATTCCCTCCGGGAAAACCGCCGCGGCATCACTGCCAAGGTTGGCGACTGCAGAGCGGAGGATGGAGATATTGTCCTCTGTTTCTCCAGGACGGTATTTTCCGACCCGGAGCGGCATGCCGTACACCTCGCAGAATGCCACCCAGTCCTTGACTGTGTAGTTCTTAAACATGAAGGTCCAGGCAGCCAGGCGGGCAAGACCGCCGCGGATCGGTATGCCGCTCTTGAGCCGCGGTATGTGGACGATGAAAGCAAACGGCGTAAGCGGCAGGCCATCCATCGGCGCAGAATCATCCTTCAGCCGCAATTCCCGTAACGTCACCCGGTCATATTGAAAAAACCGGGGGTCGCGCCATTCCAGACGCCCAGGCACCCAGGGTGTTTCCGAGGTATTCCAGATGTTCTCAACTACCGAATGCCCCTTACCCAGGGCGTCAAGCAGATCCTCGATCATCCCCTTTATACCAGCCCGCTTCATCAGCAGGCGGACAGCATCGGCATCTCTCACATCCTGATCATCATCGGACGCCGCCTCGACCACGATCGGCAGCCTGGCCACGGCACGTTTGCGAGTGCCGAGCACCGAGGCGTAATGCGGGTCCTTCTCCTCCATTTCTTCGGCTAGGGTAAGGTAATCGTCAGCTTCCCCTTCGTCGGCATTGCGCAGCAGCCGTGCCAGCCGTTGCGGCGTAAGACCGGAGGTAACACTGCTATGGTTCCAGAGCGACCGGATACCGGTCATCGCCGGAGCGGCCTGTTCTTTGCCCAGCTGTTGGCGCTGTACCGGCCTATCATAGGCGTCATAAAGGGTTATATTTGCCATTAGTAGCATCCTTCTATACGGCCGATGCCGTGGGTTGTGCGAATGTCCCTGGAGAGACCGGAATCAGCTTTCTTGATACCGTGGTAGGCGTATGTGGTTGGGCCGCTATTGCCTGCTGCATGAATGGCCAGCGCCAGCGCCCAGAACCGGTCCGCATGGCCGTTTTCTGATCGCTCTGCAGTAAACCTGATATTCCCGGCGGCGGTGGTCTCCTTAGTGACTGCGCGGAGATCTGCACGGACTTCGGATGAAAATGGAATGCGAACCTTGCGATCTTCCATCTTGCCGCGTACCGGGTAGGCCAGCGATTCCTTGACTCGGCCACTAAAGGATATGTTTTCGTAACGATACTCACCGTACCTCTTTTGAGCATCATCACCCCAGCCTATCCCCAAGCCGGTGTAGTCCTGGCAGGTACGGACCATCCAATCAACCCATGGCCAGAGCACCTTTTCCTGGTCAGGTTTGCTCATGTTCCGCAACTCGATCACTTTGCGGGTATAGAGCACATCACCAAGCAGCTCAAGTATCCAGATTACTGTCAGGTCCTTGGTGCGGCCGATGTCGATGCCGGCATACAATTGTCGGCCTTTGCAATCCTCCGGAGATTCAATTTCCCACTTTTCATTAGCAGGGTACTCGGCCCTGGCAATCAGGTCATATTCCAGGAAAGCGGTTTCATCATCCCCAGGGACGCACATGTATTCCTGCAGGAACGATTCTTCATCGGCACAGCCGTTCTTGATGAAGTCGAAATACTCCGCTTCATCCATAGTCTGCTGCTCGGCATCTTCGGGGAGAGCCTGCTGGAGTTTAAACAGGAATCCTTGTTCAAGGGCATCCTGCAGGGTTACTTTATGATGGCTGATCCGCTTAGGGTTGTTTTTCTCCAGAATCTCCCGGATCAGTAAATTGAAAAAGTTGGCGCTGCCACGATGAGTAGAGATGACTTCCATGCTGCCGCCCCAGGTAAGGCCGGGATAGGCGATTGACCACATCAACCGTGGATCGTCGCCCAGGGCAAATTCATCCAGGACGCGCCCGCCGCGCTTGCCGGCCTGGGCATCCGGATTACTACTCATGGAGTAGATGCACCTATCAGTAGCGAATTTCAGGACCTGGGCAGAGAGTTTCTTCTTTGCATCAATGACGACTTCCCCTAAATCTTCAGCCGCCATACTGAATACCTGTGCCCACATCTTGCAATCGAGCAGGAATAGCTTTGCTTGGATTTCATCTCGACTTGACACCCATTGATCGTAACGAGCGCCCTGCAGTGCCGTGCGTTCAACACATGGATATGAGGTTGACCAGGAGAAACCAATCTGACGCGATTTCTCTACCAGCTTCAGCCGGCTATTATCCTTAATCCACTTCTCCTGGAACGGGAGAAACAGTCCGTTCGGATTGGCCGGTATAATTTTAGCGTTGCCCTTGTGGGTCATGCCATCCTCAACACTTCTTTCCAGATCCTGTCTACTGTATCCGGAGAGACACCTGCAGCCCGTGCTGTTTCGCTGGCGGTTTTGGCCGCTTCTTCGGCAAATTGCGTCCGGATCTCCTTCTCCCGCTTCATATTGTCGTTGGCCGACTTCTCAAGCCGCATGCAGGTGAGGGCGAGTTCCTTGATCATTTTAATGGTTCCGGGTGCGCTCTCAGAGTCCATATCGCCGCGTTTAAGGACCATAGCCAACTCAAAAGACATAGTCTTAATGATCTCAATGGCCAGCATCCCCACATTACCCTCAGGGGCCGTCCCCAGCTTGCCAATCCACATGTTGGCAATTTCTCGGCTTTGCCTCAGCTCTTCTCCTACCTCGGCCATTTGCATGGAGTAACGATTGACAGCGGACTTACTAACCCGCTCAGGGTGGCCGTCAGCTGCCAGTATCTCGTTGATTTTGGCAGTTGCTCCCAGTTGGGTGACGCGGGGATCCTGGAGCAGCTGCTGCAACTGAGTCTTGATATCCGGCGGTAATCTGTCGATGCTCGATACTTGTGGCATAGCCGCTATCCCTTTGGATGCGGGCGCTTGATGCCCGGCACAATAGCATTACCCTCGGCGACATCGATGCCGCGTGGGGTGATAGTGGCCACGTAGAATTCAGCAACGGTCTCCAGGGTAACCAGCCCCTGCTCCTGGAGCCAGGCTAGCTGGATGCGAATCTGATCGCGGGTGACGATAATTTTGAATCGGGCCACGATTGAATGAAGTATCGACTCATTGCAGCTGTAGCCGCCGATCTCGTTAAGCGCTCGTAGAATGGTGATCCGGATATGCTCGGAAATGATATCGGAGAAGCTCATTTCTTGTCCCCCCTCAGTTCGTTCTCGACTAACAAGTCAACGGCTCGGTTCATGCCGTCTACCTTCCCTTTAATCCATTCCAGGCTGTTCACGGCCTTATCAACCTGTTTATGCATCGCATCATGGTTGACGCAGGTTCCCTTTATCTCCAGGGCGGTCAGCCGATTTTCCAGATCGGTAAACCGGGCCGCCGTAATCTTATCTCGGTTGCTCCACCAGGCGTAGATCCAGTTGCCCAGAGTGCAGGCGGCCAAAAACCAGAACTGCAATGCCTTATAATCGAACTCCATTAAATCCCCCTTAAAGCGGCGTTTGCCGTGTAATTAATATCCTCTCGGCAGATAAAATATCTCGCTGGGCCCTGACGTGAGCCCGGCCCGCGTCGCGGTAACCCTAAACCAGTAATGCCGCCTGGCGTCGAGTTTTACCCTAACCTTTTTCGCGGTCGCTGATGTTAGCGGCATAAACCTAATCAGGTTTGTCGTCCGATAATGCACGGTATAATAATCGGCGCCACCGTCATGTTGCCATGCGATAGCAACCCAGCCGAAACATAGTAGCCATTTCATTATTGTCATGGGATAACCTCAACCCAGTTTCGGTAATCATTGCTGACGAATGAAAATTCTTTGCTCGAAAACGCCGGGATGTCTATCGTGTACATAACTGTTCCAAACCGATCTATAATCCTGGTATTTCCCTCCGGACCGATACCAATCGTCTTAGCGTTTGCTGTCGCATTGGTAATGCGATATCGGCCGTTGTAGGACATGATTTGAGAAAACCCAACTGCGGGGAGATTGACCGTGCCGGTGCCAGTTATGTAAATCTGGTACTCATCCATATCAGGGACAATAGTAGTTGCTGCAGAATGGGTGAGAGTTTTGCGGTAATCCCCCAGCAGAGTGACTTTATAAGGATAGGCAAACTGTGATCGTCTGATTGTCGAGCCGGAGTGGTTATCACCGGAAATATTAACCGTGACCTGGATATTGTCGCTGGCACATATTCCGTATTGGTAACCGTAGGTGTTGCCTGAAAACTGAACAACAGCATCAGCATTATTTACTTTTACGAAGCAATATGCACTGCCACCATCATGACCAGTCACATTATCTCTAACTGTTGCTACTCCACCGCCAATATTAATCAGTGGCGCTCCTGATGCTGAATAATTCCAGAGGAAATTCCTGGAAACATCCATTTCGTATTGGGCCATTACGACATTGAACATGATTGGTTGGCCGCGGTAAAAGTACCCGCGATTGTCGGCTACCTTCACAAAATTCGGCATGGCCGTGGTATTGGTGTAATCGACAAAACCCTTCAGCCAATAGATTGCATTATCGACAAACTCAAAATCATCTATCCCTATGTTAGCGGCAGTAGTAACAACCGCTTCGTTGCTACTACTGGCTTTATAGGTAGTATTGAATGTGCTGTGCTTGACTTTCACATTACCAACTGACCCGGCGATATAAACAGGTCGCAATGTCCTGTATGTGTAGTTATGCTGATAATTGAGCCGTTCCCCTAGATCTGGCATTACAACGCCCTTATTAAGGTGGAGGAATTGAACGTCAGTTACATCCAAACCGGTCTGGGGCGCCATCTTGATCCCGGTGAATACCCCATAACTGCCTGCCCCGCCGATCGGGCCAGTGGTCACTTTGTCTGTTTCCATTAGCGCTAGGTTTTTCACAACAACTTTATTGCCGGGGGTATAGGTCATGTACTGGCCGGTACCGGCAACTTCTATCAACGCGTTTGCA
This sequence comes from Geoanaerobacter pelophilus, assembly GCF_018476885.1. Classification (NCBI taxonomy): domain Bacteria; kingdom Pseudomonadati; phylum Thermodesulfobacteriota; class Desulfuromonadia; order Geobacterales; family Geobacteraceae; genus Geoanaerobacter; species Geoanaerobacter pelophilus. Next base: position 18,836 of record NZ_JAHCVJ010000004.1, on the reverse strand, counting down.
GTAGGGAAAATATCCTCTTTGGGACTGATAATGCTAAGGTTCCCCTCGCCAGCTACAGTAGTCCCTGCGGCAACTGTAGCTGGCCGTTCAAACATGTGAGAACAAGCTGACACAACAACCACAGACGATTTACAGGCGGCATTGGCAAACGCGGCCCAGTCTGTGCCAATAGCAGTGATATCTGTAACCTGGTTGGCAATACATGACCATTTGGCCTTTGCAGTTGACAGGCTATAGCCAGCCGCTTGGAGACTGGTCCAGGCACCTGAGCAAGTAGCTCCCTCCGATTTAGTCGATGGTGCGCCACTCAACAGCCACGCTTCTATCCTGGATTTGTCAGATGCACTATAGAAACCGTCAGTCGTGGTTGTTGCGGCAGCATGGCTGTGTGTTGCCGGTGCCAGCACGTTCTGGAGCTTCGGATACAGATACCCATAGATCCCCTCACCATCGATGTAATACGCCCCTTCAGTGTCATAGATGTCGCCGGGAACGCAGATATTATCGGTGAGTGCTACCCTGGTACCGCCACATGGCCGAAGCACAACGGTTGGCCGGCTAACATCCTCAGCAAATACGGATGTACTCAGGATAAAGATTATCGAACAACCAACCCAAAATCGCATGAACTTGCTCCCACCACTACAGGTGTCGTTGTTATAACCAGCGGCGAATTTACAACCGTGGTTCCGCATGCTATCTGCACCGGCCCGGTTATCGTTAATGTCCCGGTGGATACCGTTATTGTGTCTGTTATAGTCATTGGGGCCTCGCCCTGGATCGGCGGCGAGAACCCGGTCCACCCGCCGGAAATCGTTACATCACTATCGACTACTGCCAGGCTGTAATAGCCGCGTGTTATGCACTCCACCGGGTTACTGCCTGCGCCGGATTTGATCGTGTTGACTGCAACCTGGAGCGAATCAAAAAACATATAATCGTACATGCCACCGGGGATCCGGCAGCGACCATCGGCCGCATAACCGAGACCGACAAGAATCGGATATACTCCCCGGTACCGGCGGACCGCAGTGTCGTCGAGGCGAACGGTGCACTGCTTGCGGTCTTCGTATTCAGCACAGAGCCCGCCCCAGGACATTAGATTGGCGTTGCTGGCATCGCGTTGCACTGAGACGGAAAACGTTGACCCGGCGTCTACGGACCAGGTGCATACTCGCATATCGCTGGTGCAGCTGTTTTTGCCATCGGCAACAATTGCGGTACCGACACCACGTTTTTCGATGGTTACGCTGGCGGCGGTCGCGGTGGCCGCGAACAGTAGTACGATAATCAGCCCATGCCACATTAATCACCTGTACCCCACCGGATTGCCGTTACCGAATGCCATGCCGGTATTGGCATCGCCATATCTCCAGATTGCCGCCTCGCCGTGGCAGGTCCAGCAGTACGGGGTCATGCGAGCCGCTACGGTATCGGGTAATAAGTTCACGGCTGCGCCCTCTGGCGGGAGGTTCGGTCCGGTGTAGCTGCTGCACGGCACAAACGACGGGTTAGCCGGGTTCCAGATCGGCAGGTAGATGGATGCGTTGCTATAGTTCCATACCGTAGTGATTGATCCGTTTGCCCTGTTATAAATAACTCCACATGTTCCCGGCGAATCCTGAAACCGGGAGCACTGTAGCGCCAGGCAGGCCCAGATAATCACGAGACTCATTGAGCTAACAGCTAGTGCAGGTCTAACCCAATTCATTTCACCACCAAGCGACCGGTAATAGTGACTGTATTGGTAAGCGGATCATAATTGAGCCCATAGGCACCAGACATGACGCCGCTGCTGTAGTTGTACTGGACTGCACCTCGCGCCCCAGCTGCAGTTGCCGCTCCGGATTGCCCCGGTAGCCCTATGGCTCCACGCCGGGTAAATGGCACATAGTACGTTGCGCTGCAGGTCCTTTTCCCGGACGGATAGCGGGACGTGGAGACGTTGAGATACCCGGTGACCTTATTATTAACCCGATGAGTGCTGTAGCTTGGCTGAATACCGATATCCAGGACCTGGCGGCGCATCTGCATGCCGTCCAGTTCTGCAGGCGGCCTGATTACCTGGCTGTCGATTATTGAGACAAACCAGTCGTAGCTGATCTTTACATAGGCTGATTCAGCCAAGAGAACTGCGCCTTCGTACCCGACCAGAGTGAACGGGCCGGGAGATCCGACCGGGTTCAGACCGTTTTCGTCGTAAGCTACGCCGTCGCTGCCACTGTTCAAAATCTCACATCTAAGTGCATCCCGGCCGGGACGGCCATCAAACGGCAACCTGGAGGGGATTTTCAGGGCAATGGCAGTATCGATACCAGAGATTGCTGTTGCCGGATGAGACCCTTGCACGTCGCGGCCAGTAAGATTGTTGTGGACGGTTACGCCGCCGCCGGCACCGCCGGGGCGTTGCCGCCAGCGGTCATTGGTTATGCCGCTATAAAGCTGCCAGACTGTGCCGTTGATCGAAACTTCCATGCCTGGCTCACGGAGGCTGTCATGGATTCTGTCCCGCTCACCGAGGCTGGACACAACCATGAATGCGCCCCTGATATTGCGGCCCTTAGCGACAGGGAACGCACCGCCGGGCTCTACCGGGGCGGAGAGTATGATGCCTGCAGCCCAGGCGCGGGCTTGAGGGAACGCTTGAAAACACCAGAGCGCAAGTAACGGGGACAGTAGCACCAAGGCTACGCGAATGCGCCATCTCATGACACCACCACCACATAGGTTCCGGTAAGGCGGTATGCAGAGCGGTAAATACGAAACTCTGCACTATACCCGGAAGCGTTGATGTACTGGCGCTGGACCATCTGCCAGGAATCATCGAGAAAGCCATTGACCGTGATAGTGGCGGCGGCACCGGCTGTGGCCAGGTATGCGATGTAGATATACTGATCGACCGGCGCAAAGGTGCGGTTCTGTCCGCGGGACGTGCCAAACTCTTTACTAAGAGCAATGATGCCGGCATCGTCGATTACCGCTGCCGAACTGACACCCCAGTAACGGTAATGGGTGAACGTTACCGTGCGGCTGCTGTTGGCTGTGGTCTGGCCGTCGCTCACTAAAAGATTGTAGGTCTGGTTGGTAGAAATCGTAGACGGAGATGGTAAATACGGGCTAGTCCTGGCGACAGAGTTCACCGTCTGAGATGTTGCGGACTTGTTAGTCACCCAAACCAGCCCTGTGGTGATAGTGTATGAGCTACCGATCTCGCGAGTAATGTTAGAACCACCATCCAGGGTAAATGAAGTGATGCTGATCGGATTAAGTATTTGATCCAGTGCCGCGGCAACGGTACTGCCATTGTAGGCGATTTCGGTTGCTGTACTGGGAATCGCAGGCTTATTCAGAATCTGCGCAAGACCGCTCGATGCTGTCCAGTCGCTATTGACCTGCGCTTCAGGGATGGCAGGTTTATTGGTCAGATCGGCATAGTTCCCGGTACGGGCAACCGTAGACAGCCCGGAGATGGCAGTTGCCGGGTGCGCATTGGCGGCATCTCGGCCAGAGAGATTATTATGTACGGTGACGCCACCGCCACTGCCACTGCCACCATCGCCCGGTCTCCCCTGGGGGCCGGGCACGGCAACGGTGATAATCTCGGTACCAATTAGATTGATTGAGGCATTAACTGTGACCGTTTCGGCAGTAACCGTGCTTGACTGCTTTGTCACGATGAGCTGCTGAGATGGCCCGGTGACGGTGACACCTACGACCTCGGCCGCAGCTATCGCTGGGATCAGCAGCAATATGGCGAGCAGGATCCGGATCATCGCGTTACAGTTTCCAGTATTTTGAATGCGCCCCGCATACGATAGCTGTTGTTGCCTGAAGGGTCGGTCTGCAGCAGGTCATATGTGCCAGCCACATTAGCATTGGCGGCCGTAGCGCGACGGCTCAGTCGATGCCGGGTTTTCCCTGCAGCAGCATCCACAATTACACTGGAAAAGATGGCAAACGGTACGGCAACACCGCTCTTTTTTGCGGCCATCTTAAAGGAGTAGCCGGTTAGATCAACCGGCTGGCCGGCAGCCGTATGGGTAAGATTAAGCTCAAAATCTTCGTTGGCATAAAGGGTGAGATCATACTGACCGGGATCGAGCGCGGTAGCTGGTACCGCGATCATGAGCAATATGGCAATGACAAGTAATCTCATTTAAATCACCCTTTAAAGCTGTTTTCAAAGTCAGTTTGACACGCCACGCACCGGCAGCAGCCTGGTGAATATATTTGCCGTTTCGCCGGAATAGGATCGCCACAATCAACACAGTGAGTAAGGCTAGTGCCGGTTACTCTCCGGCGGTAATGGTCGGCAAGGGCGTCGTCAATCCGCTCCTGGTTGATCTGCTGGCAGAGGTCCATGTCGTCAGGCACGGGCGCTAGCCTCACAAGCGGCAATCAGGTGAGTATCCGGGTTCTTGCCCGCCCAGAACGCCGGGCCGCCAAACAGATGGACTGCCTCGTAATATTCACGTGCTCGGAGCCGCCTGAGTTTTTTGACCAGCCAGAGCTGATTGAACCATCCGTCGGCGCCATCGATGAGGCGCAGCACGTTGTTGAGGAAGGTTCGGTCAGCCTCGTCTTTGTCGGCTATGGTCTGACCGGTGGCGTACATCCAATCGTGGATGTCGCAAGCCGGGGCAACGCTCAATCCCCACATGGTGTCAGGGATGAGGTCTACCTTCCAGCCGCCCGGTCCGCAGCCATTAACAACCTGGCAACGGACCGCAGCAGAGGCGGCGACATAACTGTCGGGCGCGTACAGCTTGATCATTTGCCGGCATCCTTGGCAACGATCAGGCCACTGCCGACAAGGGCCTGTCCGATCATGCCCGCTACCTGCGTCCATGGTACGCTGCTGGCGACTGCGTCACCGCTGACTGCGCCGTATGCCTGGGCACCGGTAGCTGCAAGGGTAAGGATTCCGGCCAGCGTGGTTTTCCAGCTGCTTTCTTTGATTCGAGTGGTAAGCTTTTTCTTTGACATAAGGTTCCTCCAGTTAGTTTGTCAGGCTCTAAAGCCTTCTACATAAACAGTTTTGCCGCCGTCGCCACGAATAGCGGAGAGCATCTGATAGCGAGGGGTAGCGGCAAGGCCTATATGCACCCAGCCGGTGACTCCGAATTCATAAATCACCTGGTCAATGTCCAGTTCTTTAATGTTCTCAGCAATCCATTTACAAACATCATGGTTGGAGACTCCCTGCACGGTAAAGTCAGCGGCCAATCCTTTGCTGTGGGCGCTGGTTTTTGATGAGCCTGGAACCGCCGCGTTTAAGGCTGGGGAGCGGTAACCAGAGGAGACCAAGACCGGCTTGCCGAAATACTCCCGCACTTTTTCCAGAACCAAAGCCACAAGCTGCAGGTTTGCAATGACTTCAGGCGTGGGGCTGTTATCGATCCCGAGCCGAGCCGCGGTTTGAGAGACAATGAATTCATCCGAAGTGAAATGACGCGTCAGTTTCATGGTTCCCCCCAGGAATGGACCGCGGCGGTTCAGGCGTATCCGCGACGCCTGTTCCGCCTGGTGTCGGCAACGGGGATGCCGGCGGTCGGTTGTAATTCAATTGAGGGGGATAGTACGGAGTAATCGCGGGGGGATCATTTATTTAAAATAAAAAAACCCCGCATGGATAGCGGGGTTACGGGGTATTTCGCCTCTATACTGCCAAACGGTTGCGACTGTCAATCAAAATTAAATTCATCCTGTTTTGGCTTGGGGCCGCTGCTTTCGTTGAGCAGCTTGTAGACGTAATCTACAGACAATCCGGTTTCGAGAGCAACCTTACGCGGCCTGAACTTATTGTCGGGGCCGGCCTGGGCAAACGCATCCAGGATGTATTGACGTTTGGCAGGAAGAAACAGTTTATCGGCACCTTTCAGGTATATATAGACCTTCGGCAGGTCGTTAGTGAGCTTAATGACGTTCTCCAGCCCTATAGATCCGGCCATTAACTGGTAATCTTCGGGCAGATCTTCGATCTTGATGTACTCATGCCATTTTGTCATTTTGTTTCTCCTGAGAGGTCCCAGCCTTCTTTTTGTGCCCGTTTACGCAGGGCGGTGGTAATTTTATAGAGATCTTCCGTCTTTACCCAGGCGACTTTGTCTGCCAGGCGCATCTGTTTGGCAATTGAATCGGCATAGCTCCAGGGTAGCTTGCCGATGGTAAGCAGGGCCTCAATCTTCTCCAGCTGGTCGGTCCGGCTTTGACCAGGACGATTCATGTTATGCGGCCGGCCTGGGTATGAGCGGCGCTGTTTACCTGGTACCAGAGTTTCCAGGTGCTGGATAAGCTGCAGGAGCTGGCGCTCGCTGAGGCTGGATTTTGACTCAGCGCCGTCGAAGTTTACGAAGAGGATATCTCGGTAGATTTCATCTGAGATATTCCCCTCGGCCATTAGGCTATGAATGCGACCATAGAGCTTGAGGCGGGGAGATTTATCACTTTTAAGGGCTGTTTTAGTCATGGTTTAATCCTTGTTTAAAAGGTGTCCACATACAGTGATGACACTCTTCCATTTCAGGCCGTTCTGGGTCAGTCCAATATTTCGTCCCGCACTCCGGACAAGTGGCATTTGTTTTTGTGCATTCCCTACACTCACATCCAAAGAGGTGGTCACCGTGCTTGTCAATTTTCTTTTTCATCGAGTTTCTCCATTGTGGGCTTTTCAGGGTTTTCTCTTGCCCATTTCTCCAATTGCGTCCAGAACTCTTTGGCGTTGATAGTTGAGTAGACTTTCACACCGGATATCCTGATGTTCTCGGCACGGTATATGGCCCAGAAATAGCCCATGGCAAAACCGATTATGAGCAGCTCTAGTTCGTTCATTCCCTTCTCCTGTGGGGAAGGCACCCCCCCCCCCCCTCGATTTCGGCGTCATCCAGCTCTAGCTGCCACCATCCGCTGTCGTCAATGCGTACCATTACTTACTCCACGACATCCTGAAAAAATCTTCTGCAGGTGTCCCTTCACCAAGACTCATTTGTCGAGGTTTCGGTATACCCCAACTACTGTCACTGTCCCACGGTCGCTCACAGGCCAGCCGCTCGGCGTCACGTCGATTAAGCCGGCCGCAGTACTCCATGATTCCCACCCGCTCGATATAGTCATAATCAGCAATCGGCAAGGTGTGCGTCCAAGGCACGCTGCTGATCGCGGATGATCTTCTCCTCCAGGGCGAGCCGTAAATAGTTGGAGAGGTTATCTCCGGCAGCGGCTACCACATCGGCATGAAGGTGATCATCGATCCTGGTGCTGATGATGTTGTATCGAGGGTGTTCTTTCATTTTTGGCATGTGAAACCTCACCGTTTATTAACTTACGCAACAGCGGGCAAGCCGCTGTGCTGGATGTTATGTGCTCTTGATGGCGTAAACCCAATTATTTGCTTTACAGAGTAAATCCCCAGCCTCACGGAGTTGCTTGTTAATTGCCTCCCTACTGGCCTGTTCAGGGAAATGCTCCGCTGACATAATTTTATCCATTGCCGCTTGAAGTAATTGATATGCTTCCTCGGCAGCCATTCTCATAATAGTTTCTTTTGCCATTACACCCTCCGTGGCCTCACATGACCAGCCGTTAAAGCCTACCCACAGTCTTTACTTTTTCGAAATTTCCTGTCTTTATCGCTAAGATATAAGCGTCAACAAGATTTTGAGATTGTTTAACTTCCCAAAAATCATAAATAGTTAACGACGTGTTATCCCCACGGAGGGTAAAAACAGTTATGTCAAAACTAAATCCAGTATCCTGAAAATGGGCAGAGACATCGACATTCAGCGTGCCTTGCTTTAATCCAGATACCCTTGTCAAAACACCGCGAAACATATTTAAAAGTTGCTTGTGCTTATGCTTTTTCAACACTAATTTTTCTTCTCTGCTTATAAACATATCCGCTCCTTACTTTATAAGCCCGTCCGGGAACTGCTTCAGGATCCTGGCATCGATCCGGTCAGGCAAAGAGGCAAAAAACTCCCGGTCTCTCCGGTGGGCCTCTTTGGCTGCTATCGCCACACTCTCTGGAATGCCGCGTTTGCCAGCTTCGTAGTCCTGGTAGGTGCGACGCGGTAGGCCGAGTAGGCGGTACATATCGCAGGTGCCAATGCCTATTTCACGGCGCAGCTGCTTTAATTCTGCGCCGGTCATGTGCGTGCAGTTTTGGCGCTTTTTTGTTTTTTTAACTGGTTTTTGCACGCGGTTTCCCTTTGGCTTTTGCTTGATCCCTCAAAGAGAGGGCGCATGGCGATGCGCCCCTGCTTTCAATGATCAAACTGTTTTACCGATATTCGACATACGCCGGAGAATCAGGCTCTTCGGGCCGTGTTTTGCCATCGTGATAAATGAGGCACATTCCGGCATTCATACAATCCTCAAGCGGGGTATCGTCTGGCACATCAGCTATGGCTGCCCTCAGATCCCCGATCGTTTCAATGTGATCGATCTCTTTTTCACGCATCAACATTACGCGGCCTCCCTTTTCCCAACATATTCTCGGTTGCTGATATCGCTCCAGTTGCGACATTCCGGGCAGGCCAGTTGGCTGATATCGTAGAAGGCCCCGCTGGTGCTCATGCCGCGCAGGGTCTTACGCTGTTTGGTGAATGGCTTGCCAAACTGTTTGCAGCGATTGTTGCGGCAGCTGGCCGTGACCAGGTAGTATGGCGCTTTCATACTGCCGCCTCCTGGCCATATTTGACCCCACAGAAGGGGCAAAACGAGTGCATAATGGTGACGTCGATAGGTTTTTTCTTTTTATTGGTTTCGACATTAAGTGTTGAATAGGTCACGCATAACATCTTCGTGCTACCGTCCTTGCTTTTAACTATCGGGAATGCCGTTTCCTTAAAACTGGAGCGCTTGATGGTGGCCTTATGATGTTTGGCGAGAAACTCCTTAATGGAACCCTGCTCATCAGATTCGAGTGTTGTTCTGCAGTTACACATTACGCGGCCTCCTTGATCCCATACAGGCGGCTATGCTCCCGGACGGCATCGGTCAGCGTCTTGATGCCACCCACGGTAGCCAGGGTTGCGCCGCACCGCGCGCAAACTTTGTGAATCAATCCGGGAACGGTGCAGTCGTCTTCGATTTCAGAACTATTGCAAGTTGAGCAAATCAGTTCACTCATGGCTTCCCCCTTATATTGCCGCTATATCAAGCGGAATGGCAACGTAAGCACCTTGATCGTTTCGCTCATACATCCGAACTTGCTTTTTGCTATTCACGACATTGATGGCGTCTTTAATGATAGCTACGCCCTCATTCCAGGTGTCATTGTCGACCTTATGCCGACAGAGGCGCAAAACCTCAGCGACACGCAGTTTACCGTCAACCTGGGTAAGGGTGGCAGTCACAATGCCCTCAAGCTGGCTGCCGTTCCCCATCTCTCTGGCAGCCTGCAGCATCTTGGCCTTGGCAACCTCGATCTCTGGACCGAAGTCGAGAGTCTTCTGGATGGCGATTACAAGCTTGAACTTGCGATCGAAGGTGCCAAAGGTCATATTCCCCTGGGTGCCGCCTCGCTTGGTGTTGTGTTTCTCAAAGAGCAAATCAACAAAGGTGGTAACGTCACTGAAGTTATGTTCCTTGAACCGCGCTATCTTACCGGCCAGCCCTTTCCAGATCGCCGCGATGGAGAGCACCAGATCGTGCTCCAGGAGGTCGGTCTCACGGATGTTCTTTAAAAGGACCAGACTCCCTGCGGCATCCTCCATGCGGCCATTGACAACCTGGGGATATGCCGCTTCGTAAGTGAGCCGGTCCTGACGTTTAAGGACGGCCCCGGCTGTTGTGTCGACGCCGCGTTCGGTAACCTCGCCCCAGGTCACTTGATTTATTTGATCATGGTGGGTAAGTCTCATCCCCTCGGTGGCGGCCTCTATGGCGGCTTCTTTACTTGGATGGTATTCCATGCCGAATGCTGGTGAGTAGCTGTAGAAATCCACTGTTATCTCCTATCTGTGTTTGATTGAGTTATATCTGGCGCAGGACGCCGTTAGCGTAGAGCAAGCTGACCAGGCAGCGGCTGCGGGCGCGGTCGTTTAATAATCGCTTTGTTCGGTTCCATTCACGTCGAGCGGCAAGGTGCTTTAAGATGCGTTTAAGCATGGTTTAATCCTCCTCTTGGTATATGCACCCGTCACAGGTTATGCAGCGGGGGCATGGCTCGACAGTGAAGCCGTCGGTGTGCATGTTGTCCGGTGTTACATCCAGAAGCGTTTCGCATCTACTGCAGCGGAATTCGGGAGTCATGGCTTACCTCCACGGTTACGCTTGATCGTGGCACCTTTGGCGCCGGTGAGCCCGTTTTGATCGACTGGTGTGGGCCTACGGATCACCACATCCCTAAATTTGCGATCGCCGCAGTTAATGCAGCCGATAGATTGAGTTTTGCCGTAAATGTCACGCTCCGGGATCAGGAAGCCGGTTTTGCACTTGGGGCATTTCATGACTTGGCACCTCCGTTGTTTGGGCAGTTACGGCATGTCCTTCTCTGGCGAGCATAGAAGGCACTAGGAGCTCCGGCCGGTTTATTGCGCTCTTCGGTGCAGCGGATAAGCGGGATCTCTCCCAGGGTGGGGCACTGTACGGTTTCGTTGCCATAGTGTTCTACGATGAGCGGATACCACTTCTCTTCAGGGTTGGGATACGTTTCGCTCAACAACTGATTTACCAAGCTGCCACTACAACCCAACTCATCACCGACGCGCTTTTGCCCGCCATTGCCGGTTTTGGGATTGTTGCGCTCGATCACCGCTCTTTGCAGAAGTCCCAGGACGTATTCAGGGTCAAGATTCATCACTCGCCCCCTTCAACACTGGTTACGTCGAGGTGATACGCCTCGCCGGTATTGGGATCAAAGCCGCGCTTGGTGCGCTGGATCTGGACCGGCTTCGGCCCAGTCCATTTATTGCGCGGCATGCGGTAGATGGTGAGTTTGCCGGGAGAGCCGGGCTCGACTTCAACCAGGCGGCCCATCCGATGCAGGGCGCTGCAGTAGCTTTTGGCATCGACTTCTGAGACCGGAATATCTTTAGTGGAGCCGACGGTGAGGTCGCGGGCGGTGAAGGTGTGACCCTTCTGGGCGCGGATCCCCATAGCGATCCACATTTTTTCCCGTGCCAATCCCATGGTGACCGGGGTGCCGTCCTTGCGCACCCTGGGTGCCTCTTGGCCATTGTCCTTTTTCATCTTGTAGATTGCAGGCCTACCGAGGAACGGGCTAGGGGTACACTCCAGGAAACCTGCATTACATAGCCCAGTGAGATAATCTCGAACAGTGGCCAATGAGAGCCGCACTTCGACATCCAAGACCATGAACGGAACTGAGCCGTTCTTGCGTATCCAATCCCAGATAGCCTGTCTGGTTTCGTTGGGCCGCAGTTTATCTGCGGGTTTGCGGCTCATTTAAGGCTCCGTGGTTTGGTGGCTTCGCCGGTCGTAATGAGTTTGCCGGCTTCGGATAAGCTGACGCTGGTAATGCCGAGGTCACGGGCTTCTACGGCAAAACGATCGAGATTGATGCATATTCGACGCGTGATTCCCTTGCATCGGGTGGCCACGGCTTCGAGTAGATCGTCATGCATCTCCAACTCTGGGTAGTAGTGACGGGCCAGGATACGGCAGTCGTTGAGCTTGCTTGGTTGGGCGAGATAACGGCCATAGATGCAGTTGTCGAACTTTTCATAGTTCCTTATTTTTTGGGGGAGAAGCTCTTCTCCGACAAGAATGACGGAACCGCCACTCTTCTTGATGATGTTGAGCGTAAGCGCTACAAGGCTCGATCCGACATGCTTGCGGTCGATCAGCTGGTCGAACTCATCGATGATCAGCGGCCGACGGCTGGCACCAAGTTCGTCGATAATGGCCTGAACACAGTCATTTTCAGACCATCCTTTGAGCTTCTTGATGTCCATGACAAACATGAGCATCTTGATGTAATCCGCTTTGCTCCAGTTGTCCTGGAACTCCACATAGTAGCCGCGGTACTGCTGGGCGACATACTCCATGGCAAGTGATTTGCCGAAGCCAGAAAAACCGGTGAATGTTACTGCGCCGGGCAAATGGCTGCTGCGGCTCAATACCGATTCAACGGCCTCTAAAGCTAGGCCTACATTGACCAGATTTGCGGTGTTGGGGTCGAGGGAGACGATCTGATTGACATTTGTTGCAGGTTGTGTCACGGTAAAACCTCCTTTTATAGTAGTTGGGCAATTGCCCTAAATCCCTGTCGGTGGCCTCCGGCGGGGATTTTTCATTTTATGGCGGACTGCATGATTTTATTGAATGCGGCCCAGGTGGCGGATTTTCTGAAACTGGTGTAGAAGCGAATCTCATCGTCACTGATTGTGTCGTCTTCATCGAGAATGCGGGCATGCAACTCTTGCCAGAGATCCCACCGAGCTTGCCGATCCTCGGGTACCTGGAATCCTTTAGGCTTCTGTGGCAATGGGACGATTTTGCGTGGGTGCGCTTGGACTAGTTCGTCCTGGACCGGCGGCTGCGGGATGGCAGTGAGGCGCTTGGCTTCGATCTCAATAGCGTGCTCCATGCTGTTTCGGCCGTCGATAGCGGCCCTGGCATCGGCTGCGGCCTGGAGGCCGGGCGTGGAGTACTCGACGCTCGGGCGAGGGAAATAGGTGACATTCCCTTGCTCCTGGGCGTTTTCCTGTTCGCGGTAGGTGAGTACCGCATCAACGATATCAACACCCTTAATGGCCTTTTTGGCCTCACGATTAAGCCGGGCAATCTCTTTCTTGTGCTGGGTATGCAAGGCTCGGGTGACACTGGCGACCTCGGCCATGGAGATGCCGGTGCGGTTCGGATCCTCGGCGATGCAGAGGAACTCCCAAACACCATGCTCGTTCATCAGATGGACTATGATGCGGCCGAGGTCGGCAGGATCCTGGAAAGCGCGGCACTTTTTGCCGACATGGATACCGAGAGCAGGGTGGATATACACGCCACCATTGACGCGGATCCCTTTTTTGCCGATGGTTGGCAGCCGGTTACCACGGCGGACGGCTTCGGCCATGAGCATATCCAGGGCGCGTTCGTCGCTGATCCTGTGGATGGCATGCGGCCACTCAGCAAGCGCCTGGTTGGGTGTTTTGCCGAGGCGATCGTGTTTGGAGTTGTGATAGGCAGCGGTCCAGCGGTCGATGAACTGCTGCAGCTGGGCGGCACTTACTGATACTTCGATAACCTCATCAGGTTTCATGAGGCGCTGGGCAAAGGATTTGCGCGATTCAATCTCTTTGCGATCGGCAACGCTATGGCCGCAATAGCCAGGAGTCAGCTCGATCAGGTCATGGCTGAAGGTGCGGAAACTCCGCTCGATATGCGGTTTTTCATCTCCGGAGAACGGTTTGCAGACATGGTGATCAATGTCGAGGTCGTGCAGGATCCGGGTGAAGTGTCCGCCGATATAAGGAGATCCATTGTCGGTGACCAGGGTGCCATTACATGGCACACCCCAGTCGAGGATGCAGTTGCGGATGGCCCAAGCGTTGTCACGCGCTTTTTCAGTTACATTGACGTAGTATTTAAGGCGGGCGGTACCGACATCGGTGACGCCGATGATTTTGTAACGCTGACCGTCGGTGAGCAGTAGATCGGCAGGGGTGGCGTCGATCTCCCAGAGCTGATTTGGCCCGGTAATCCCTTCTGACCGCGAGCCAAAGGCAGGTTGGCGATTATTCTTGTAGTTGTCAGGGTTGCAAGCGATCTCGTACTGGTCGCGGTTCTGGCTCTTCCATTTCGTCATGAAGCGCATGACCGATTTGTCGCTGACCAGCGGGGCATCATGAATGCCGCGCTCCAGCAGGATACCGCGAAGCGCCTCGTTGGCTTTTTTCTCGCGAATTCGCGGGTGTTTAAGAACCAGGGCTACCAGGATATCGACCATCGGCTGGGTTTTGCCGTCAGGGGAGAAGGTCTCGATCTTGCTCTGGTCTTTGCGGTTGCCGTACATATCTACGAGGCCCATGGAGCCGAGTTCGTACTCGGTTTTGATCCAGTCGCGCAGGGTTTGCGGGTGAAACTGCCGGATCTCGGAGCGCACCCAGGGTGCGACATCTATCCTGCCAAGGGCGTATTCGTGGGCAAAGGAGTTTTGGCCCTCTATTTTGGCGAGGGCGCAGTCGTTGATATACCTGGTGCAGGCTTTGATGATCTCCAGTTTGGCGGCCGCTGCCCGTTTCTGCCAGGCCGGAAGGGCCGCAAACTGGGAGGCGCTTTGTTGCCGAGCTTCGAGGCGTTGGGCTTCTTTTTGGGCTTCGGTTTCATCCTGGGCAATTACTGGCAGTTGCACATGATGCCGATTTTGGCGTTTTAGATATGTTTTGATGCGCGTTATCTCTTTATTGTCCAGGCCAATGGTGTGGATATTATACCGAGCAACGCCTGTTTCATTGACTGCGCGCCAGCCACGCTTCCTAATTGCTCTGTCAGTAACTTTAAGGGCTTTGGCTATTTCTGCAGCAGTCAGCTCGCTCACCGTTTCCCCTCCACTTCCTGCAAAAGTGTTTCAAGCCTCCGTTTTGCGGCATCAATAGCTTTTTCCTCTTCTTTTTTGACCTGTTTCTGTTCGTCAAGCTTACGGATATCTGCCCTTAATGCGTCCGGACCGGGAAGTGAGAAGGCTCCGCAAGCGCGAGATGTTACGTTGAGCGGTTCCATGCAGCCGGTGGCGCGACGGAAAGCAGGGAGGTATTCGAGCGGAAATCTGTGTTTTGGTTTGGACGATGCCAACCAAGTGCTGATCATGTCATCAGTAATTACTTCACCGGTGAGGTTGGTCATTTCATCTGCAACCTGCTCCCGGCTTTTACCAGCGTGCCTCAGGGCATATTTCAATGCAGCTATGATTTGATGCCGCATATTGAGGCTGCCGGGCACCGGACTATTCTGCACGGATATCTCCTGCATGATGATGGCTTCAAACAGGCTGAGCTGTCCGGCGGGTGTGTCTGTTTTTTGTTTATTGTTAGACATTGACCGCTTTCCGTTTTGCGGCTATATTTCTGGCATCCGGGGCATATTTCTTGATTATTTCCTGTCGCTTTTTCTCGGCCTGGCGGCCGGCTTCGATGGCGATCTGGGCGCGCAGGTATAAAACGGAACCGCGACCCCAGAGTTTGGTGTGATCAAGATCCAGATATTCGGCGATGGCGGCTCGGATCCGGACACAGCGACGAAGTCCTTTTACGGTTTTCTGGATGCTGTGATAACCGATCCCTGTGGCGTTCGCTATCTGCTGGCAGGTGATGTTGCGTAAACCCAAGTATCGCTGAATGTCGTTCATGTTTTTATCCTTTGGAGGTGTCCTATGCTTAATGAAAAACTCTTTACCCATGCCGTTACGATTACTGCTGCCTTTATTGCTAATGGGGATATCCGCTGCGGCGGATCAACCCGTGAAAACTCCCAGGCGATGGCTATGATGGGAGACATGATAACAACCGCTTATAAGGTCCTTGCCGAAGCTCAAGACCATATCAAGTCCGGGGTTTAGGGGTGTAGACCAGGGTTCCGCCGGTGCCGTCCTGTTGTTTTGGTGCGTAGATAGTGGTGCCAGGTAGAGCTTTTTTCGCGGTCATTTCTTGTCCCTTTTTCTTGTTTATTTGGTCTAAGTGTGTAGTTAATTTTAGACAACACTAAACCAATAAATTGGTTGTGTCAAACCTAAAAAAAGGTTCCGAAATTTTTTAATCTTATTTTCGGAACCAATATATAAGTAACTATTTAATTTTATGCCTATTTTATGCATTCAGGAACCACTTGGGGAAAAGAGGGGAAAGTTCCGATTTTCTTTTTTTAGGTGGAAACAAAAAAACGGAACCAAACTATGATCGGTGATCGGTTAAGGCAAGTAAGAGGAAATGAGAAGCAGGATGTATTTGCGTCTCTATTAAAGGTTAATAAAAACACCTTAGGACGATGGGAAAGAGGGGAAGGTGTACCAAATGCAGATGATTTGAAATATATTTTGGAGCTTTATCCTGATATAAATCCATCTTGGCTTCTTATTGGCGAAGGGGAGATGCGGAGAAATGTTCCATATCCTGAACCTGAAGTATTTAACATCGCAAGTAATGCTAAGGAAGACCCGCTGCCATACAATGAGCTGCCAGAGCTAAACCAGCGCATTCTTAAACTGATGAGTGTGTTCGATCTGGATGACTCTGAGTTCTGTAACCGGCTAGGTATGGACGAAATTGAACTAGTCAAAATAAAGGCGGGCCGCCCGGTTTCGGGTCTAGTGATCCGGGCGGTGGCATTTGAGTTTGGGGTTAGATTGAGGTGGTTAAAATTAGGGGAATTGCCTATTAAGTCACAGGCAGTTGTTGATCATGGGGCTTTGGATGTTTGGGGCTCATTTGAAGCTGCTTTTATTGAAAAACGCGATAAAGGTGAATAGTCGTTGGTGTTTAAGTCTGATATGATTTTATCAAGCTTTTCATCCGTCATGCGCCCAAGGTTGGTTCTTAAATTCACAAGGAATGGTTTGATGCATGTTGGGTTAATTAGATGAAGTATTATTATTAATAGGTATACAGGCGAGATTCTGCCTATCAATCTGTCAAC
The DNA here is from genome assembly GCF_018476885.1 of Geoanaerobacter pelophilus. NCBI lineage: Bacteria > Pseudomonadati > Thermodesulfobacteriota > Desulfuromonadia > Geobacterales > Geobacteraceae > Geoanaerobacter > Geoanaerobacter pelophilus. The sequence continues at coordinate 2,246 of NZ_JAHCVJ010000004.1, read as the reverse complement.
ATGGTCTCTGATTATCCGTAACTTGTGTGCATCCAATAATGCATTGTACTGCTGTTTCATAACCTAACTGCCTCCTGTTATATATTACGCCATGTCCAGGGCGTTGCTGGCAAAGGGGATTGTTTATGAATATTTTTATAGTTTTGATTATGGTTATATTTTCATGCCCTACAGTATTTGCGGCCACAAGCCCTGATAAGATAGTATGGATAGATAAAGGGAAGGTATCTGTTAAAGCTAAACTAAAAGATCCCGAATCAGTAAAATTCCGTAACGTGTATTTCCATAAAGGGGTTGATGGCATACCAATGACTTGTGGTGAAGTAAATTCTAAAAATGGCTATGGTGGCAAATCTGGCTTTCAAAAGTTTATTTCAGGAGGGAAAGCCGATCTGACTTACCTTCAGGAACAAGTTAAAGATTTTGATATTATATGGCAGCGATTTTGTAATTGATTATTTAGTAAACCATGTGTCCAGAACTCTAAAAATGAAAAATGCCATGTGTCCATCTGACGGAAAAATTTTTTCACGATTTTTCGCTCAACTCCGCACTAGATAAGCCGTCCCGCTGATTCCCGTTTAATCCCACCTTATCCCGGTATTATGCCTAGCATGTGTCTCTTCACAGCAAGGGACCTCGCGGATATGGCAGTCCTGGGCAAATTCCTCTGTCTGAACATAGTCGCAGGGCGCGAGGCTGCAGTTGGCGCAGGTGGGATAGTCGTAACCGATAACCTGCTCGCGGAATGACCGGTAGGCATTACTGTTCCATATCTCAAGGATACCTTGCTGCTGCAGGTTGCCGAAGACCCTCGGCCGGACGTTCTGCTGCCAGCCGCTGGCAAAGCAGTTATAGCGATGCCAGAGGAAATAGCAGGGGGAAATGTTGCCGTCCCATGAGACAAAGACCCCTCCGTCTTCGACAAAACTACAATGACGCTGCTCTTGCAATGTCACTGCAGGGAGGTGCAGCTCTATACCACATCGCTCCGCCACGGATGCTGCTTCAGCGAAGACTGTCGCCACGTGATAGGCCCAATGTGCATCCAGGTTCAGTAAGCGTTTCATGTCGATAAAGAGATTGTTCCGGTCTGCTTCCTGCTTCATCTCCTCAACTAGCCTAACCAGCTGCTGTTCTTGCTCTGTCCGGATGTATTTCCAACGCGCTTCCAGATACCGGTAGATGTCGAGCCCCTGAGAGGCAACGAGCGTGCGATAGCGGTTGAACAGGTCAATGGCCTGGCTAGAGCAGGTACTGTAGGCAGCCTCAACCGCGTGCTTGTCGCTATAGGGTAGTAGGTGGGTGATGATGGCGAAGTCGGCTCCCTGTTGCGCCGCCCAGCGCAATGCCGACGGGAGTTCGTTTATATTGCTGCGCATGGCCACGAATTCGATCCCTACCTTGACTTCAGGGCGTTGGCATTGGATCTTTGCCCGGCGTAAGGCCTGAAAAGCGTGCTCCATATCCTTCAGTTCGCCGCCCTCTCTGACGCGTTGAAAGGTGTCGGGGAGCGCTGCATCTACAGAAAGGCAGATCCGGTCAAGTCCCGAATCAATAAGAGAAGAGGCGCGCAGATTAGTGAGCAGCTGGCCGTTGGATTGAAAGCCGATCCAGCTACCTGCAGGCATGAACCTTTTTGCCTGTCTGATAAAGGTTTCCAGTTCCGGATTCAGGAGTGGTTCTCCGATGCCGTTGAGCACCAGCGTTTCAAGGCCGGTCAATGCCGGAGTGAGGCGGGCGAATAGCTCCTGATGCATATCTCCTTCACACTGGGGATCAACGCCGTTTTGTTTGACGCACATGAAGCAGTTGAGGTTGCAGCGAGTTGTTACTTCGACAAACAGCTTGGACGGCGCTTTTTTGCGTATGGGGTGAACGCCCTTCATCTCTGAAGTAATGGATAATCGCATGCTGCTATGCAAAGTTTCGGAGCGGTTGGAGCCTGCCCCTTTTTATCACTGGTCTGCAGTATGATGCCGAACTGTCCCTGAAACAGCCGAGCGCCTGGCGCATCATGTCCGATACCCGTTTGATCTGCATGGTTTCCATAATCAAATTAAGATCCTTGAACTCCTCTTCAGAGACACGGATCGAAATGACATAGCTTTTGGTATATTTTCGTTTGCGGCCCATTGCTAGCTCCTTTGCTATACCGGTTGCCGCCTCAGAACTCCTGCGGCATCTCCTTGACCTGTTTAGCGGTAAAGACCGGTCCGTCCTTGCAGACATAGACATTGCCCACA